>NZ_JAOCLR010000039.1:0-45663 GCF_029845405.1 Pigmentiphaga sp. GD03639 | reverse complement strand
ACTACCGTTGCCAGCACACCGGCCAAACTCCATCGTGTGAATTTACACACCTCCAGGCGCTTTACCTCTGCAAGCAGCACCACGCAGCGTTTCGAATAGACAAGAACGAGAAACGCCGGCAATTTTGCGACGAAGCAGAGCCACTCCAGAATGCTGCAGACGTTACAAGAACGGCACCCTACGAATCCCCTTGATGAGGCTCCTCGCGATCCGCGCGAAGTTATGGAATAGCAGCTATTCACGAGCCAGCACTTCTCCAAGCGCTATTGATCCGTTCAAGGCAGGTGGTGATTGCAGACTTTGCATGCCCGAGCAGTGTGTAGGAGCCTTTGAAATCCGCGAGAGCGTTGCCGTGCCCGAAGCAGCTAGCAGCAGCAACTCGACGACCTGTTTGTTCATCTACTGCCTCGAACTCCAAACTGGCTCCGCCGGTTGTCACTGGCCCAACAAGCAACGTCGTTAGGGTATTGACTGCTCGATTAGGTGTCTCAATGGCCGTAATTGCCACACGCACACGTATGCGGCCTGACGAGGAGGGAGCTTCGGACTTGGTTTGGAGGTGTCGCAGTTCACTGTTGACATGATCGAGAAGCTCACGCACTTGCTCCGAGTCAAGACCATCAATGCGTCCAGTTCCCGTCACTATCTGAGCACCCTCGACTACTATTTCCCGGTAATGACGGGGCTCAAAGCCAGGCGCTTTAAAGAGTAAAACGTTCTCGTACTTCGTTTTTTCCAATGCATCGTAATTACCAAGAAACGCAGATCTCGTCATTCCGTTTGATGCACAGCCAGACAAGGTCGCAGCAAGGCTTAGCACCAGAAGGAGCCGGGCCGGTGAAATAGAGGTATTCATAGAAAGTTTCGCTTATCCCATTTTCAAACAGACAATTCCGGAGACAACAAGCGCAATGCCGGCCCAACGTATCAAGGAAGCCGTGTCACCGAACACATACACACCCACAAGAAATGCACCTAGTGAACCGATGCCGGTCCAGACCGCATAGGCTGTTCCCATGGGAATATGCTTGAGTGATAGCCATAGGAAAAATCCACTGGCTGCCATACAGGCAACCGCAATGGCCGGCCCCACGTAGCGCATCGCCACATTGATTGCACCCAGCTTGAGGCCGAGTGGCCAACCTATTTCGAAAAGTCCAGCAAGCAGAAGCACTAGCCATGGATTCCACATCAGCGGGTTCATGTATTTCTCCAAATCTATTCAGAAAAACTTAGCCATCCAACCATCGACAAAATCGGCAGGTTGGCGACAGTTAGTTTTATTCCTAGAGTCTTTCCAATAACGCTGAATCAGCCCCCTGCGTTGCCCCAGCTACGGGACATGACGGGGCCTAACACGTTGATCAGATGGTTTAAATCGGCTGCGTCGGATGTCGCGTCGCTTCTTGACGCTGCTTTCTGCCGGGCCACTTCATCCCAAACAGCACTTCGTAGAGCAGCGGGATCAATCCCAGCGTCACGAGAGTGCCAAGCGCTAAGCCACCAATCATGGCGATGGCCATGCCCTTCCACAGCGGACCTGCAAACAACATCAGTGGCACCAGACCGGCGATACAGGTCACCTTCGTCATCACGATCGGACGCAGCCGCTGCATCGCCGCCCCCACCAGGGCCTCATGCCGCGCGAGCCCTTCCGCGAGGCCCTGTTCAATGCGTTCGAGCAGCAGAACAGCGTTGTTGACGATGATTCCAAAAAGCGCGAGCACACCAAAGGTCGCCATGAAGCTGAAAGGCGTCCCTGTCGCCTTCAATGCAATCACGACACCAATCAACGTGAACGGAATGGTTGCTAGGATGACGATCAGCTTGCGGAACGAGTTGAACTGCCAGATGAACAGCAGCAGCATCGCCAGAAGAGCAAACGGCATGTAGTGCGAAAGCGAAGCATTCGATTCAGCTGATTCTTCAATTTCTCCACCAAGCTCTATGGCATAGCCTGCAGGTAGTTCGATTGCAGCGATCCTAGGTGCGAGATGATCCACGATCTCTTGCGCGGTGTATGCCGTGTTCTGCCCCTGAACCGTAACCGTACGAATGAGATTGCGGCGTTGAATAACGGACGGCTCGCTGGACAGCGTGACATCGGCCACTTGAGCAAGAGAAACGGGTTGTCCACCCGACGCAGGATAGATGGTCGTCGCACCTACGTCTGCAGTACTGCGCCGATCACTGGACGTCCCACGCATCACGATTGGCACGCTGGTATCACCATCGCGGATCACCGAGATCGACTGGCCGATGTAACGGGTGCCAAGCCAGGCGGCGATGTCGTCGGTGGTAACGCCAGCACGTCGCGCACGGTCTTGATCGACTCGAACATCGAGACGGCCGACACGAGTGTCCCAGTTGTTCTTGATGTTGGCAGTTCCAGGCAAATCCCGAAGTGCGGACTCGATCTTTGCCGCTGCATTCATGAGCACCTCATGATCCGGCCCGCTGACCCGGTAGACGGCTGTGCCAGCTTCGGTAGTACCTAACGAGAACCGCTGAGGCTCTGCGCGTACCTCTCCATGATGCTGGGCGAAATAAGCCCGCGTCCGGGCAATCACCGCATCAATGTTGGTGCCTGTCTTGACCGTCACGACGAAGTACGCAATGTTCGATGCTGGGAACGGTGGATTCAATCCGAGGATGAAGCGCGGTCCACCGTCAGCCACGTAGCCAATGTGATCCGTAATTTCGGGGTTGATTTCTTGATCGCCGAGCCAGCCACTGACCTCCTTCACTTTCGCAAGCGTGAGGCGTGAATCCGTTCCTGGTGCGAGTTGAACAAGTATCTGGAATTGCACACGGTCGGACTTCGGCAAGAAGTCGTATGGCAGTGTCGTAAATCCGTACAGAGCGACGGCCAATGCGCCCGTCATCACACCGACGTAGATCGCCTTGTGGCCGAGTACCCACTCAAGCACCTTGCGATAGCCGCGATAGAAGCGTGTGTTGTAGGTCTGCGCGTCGTCTGCTGGCTGATGGTGCACTTTGGCGAAGTGGTAGCACAGCAGAGGTGTGACGGTCAGGCAGAGCAGCCAAGATCCGAGCAAGGTGAGCGCAAGGACGATGACCAGAGAGCGCAGATATTCACTCGTCGCACTCTGTCCAAAAAAGAACGGTGAAAAAGCGATGACGATGACCAAGGAGGACGTCAGCAGTGGCAGTGCAAGCGTGCGGCCAGCTTCGAGACAAGCCTGTTTGCGGTCTTCCCCAGCAGCCAGGCGCCGTTCAATGTCTTCGGCAATCACGATGCCGTTGTCTACCAAAAGACCCAGCGCGATGATGATGGCGGCCATCGAAACGCTCTGCAGTTCGATGTTCAACGCGCGCATCACGATCAGTGCCCCCAGAATGGTAAGCGGCACGATCATCCCGACGATGAATCCTGTGCGCCATCCCAGGAAAAGGACGACGACGCCGAGCACGATGACAATCGTTTCGATCATCACCTGGTTCATCTTGCCCATTTCACGTTTGACGACGTCTGCCTGGAATGTCACATAGGAGAGCTCGAAACCTGCGGGCAGAAGTTTCTCAAGCTCGGCCACACGGGATTTGAGGGCTACGCCGAATTGCTCCACGTTCTGGCCCGAGGTCATGGACACTGCCATCACTACGGCAGGCTGGCCCTTATAGACTGCAGCAGACTCGGGAGGATCTGCAGGTTGAACCTGCACCTGCGCAAGTTCTCCCAGTGAAATTGAAGGAGCAGGAGAAGCACCGCGCACACCCTGAGCTTGCGCCATCATGATCGGCAATGCGCGCAGCGATGCAGCGTCGCGAACCTCTCCACTAACGGCCAGCGAAGCGTTGATGCCACCGATGGCGATTTGCCCGCCTGAAAGAACGACGTTTTGTTTAACGAGTTGATCGATCACCCCTTGAGGGGTCAATCCAAGCTGGGCTAGCTTGGGCCGGTCAAATTCAAGATAGACGCGCTCTTCCTGCAGACCATAGAAGCTGATGCGATCAACGCCAGGAAGCGCGTACAGGCGGTCGCGCATCTCTTTCAGCGAAACCCGCATCTCGCTCATGGAGTAGCCTGGAGCAGTCACAGCAATGGACGCCACGGCAACACGGCCAAAGTCGTCGTTGACAAACGGCCCCAACGTTCCCTGGGGGAGCATCGGTTGAGCATCGGCAACCTTTGCACGCACGCGCTGCCAAATGGGGGCTAGGTCGGTGTACCGCTCCCAGATCGTGACTTGTATGACGGCCCCGCCCGCGCGAACGGTCGTGGTTACGCGCTTGACCTCGGCCAGCTCCCGCAAGCGCTCCTCGATCGGGCGCGCAATCAATTGTTCGACGCGTTCAGCCGGCATGCCAGGGTTCAGAACGGCGACAACCGCATCTCGAATCGTGACCGATGGCTCTTCCTGCGAAGGGAAATTGAGGAACGTGGCAATGCCGGCAACAAGAATGATGACCGCGGCAAGGTAGGTGAGTCTGCTGGCGCGCAGCGCCATTTCTGTGATCTTCATAGCGACGTCTTCCTATAGCGCGTCAGCGTCCGGCCAATTGAGTCGTGGCTTTGAGTGGAGTGACTTGTTGTCCGTTCGTCAGCCAGCCCGCGCCAGCCGCGACCACCATCTCGCCCCGCTTCAGGCCACCCACGACGCGAACGTTGTCGCCGCCTGGCTCGCTCTGGAACTGCACTTCCCTGCGGTGCACCTTCTTTCCGGTCACGTCATACACAAACACTGCGGCTTGTCCCGCTTTCTCACTGAGCACCAGTGCCGAATAGGGAAGCATCAGGCGGTCTGGTGAGGCATCCTTCGCTTCCGGCGCCTTCAGCAATACTTGAACGGCTGACCCGGGTCGAAGACTGCGCGCCTGAGTGGCATCTTGAGGAACGAGCACGACAGGCAAAAGTGAGCCATTTTCTGCACGCAAGCCAATGCGTTGTACCGAAGCACGAACGGGACTTGCTGACTCGCTCAGACGCAGTTCTGCGACTTGCCCAACTTTGATGTGCACTGCTTGGGTCGTCGATGCAGTCGCAAGGACTTCTACGCCGCTGCGCAGTCCATCCACTTGAAGCACGGGCGCTCCGGCTGCAATATCAGTGAAAGGCAGAGCGAGCTTCTCCGCGACGACGCCGTCAAATGGCGCATGAATGGCGGTACCCCGTCTCGCACGCTCGGCGAGGCCCAATGTGGCCTTTGCATTGCGTACCTGGCCTTCAGCAGCAACCAACTGTGCTTTCACACTCTCGAATGCCGCGGGGGATATCACGTTGCCCTCAAGCAGCCCCCGTTGCTGCGTTGTTTGAACGATTCTGTCTGCCAATGCGGCTTCCGCTGCAGCGAGTGCCGCCCGAGCCTGTTCTAGGCGGAGTTGCGCGGGCTGAACATCCAACTCAGCCAGAAGCTGTCCGCGAGAGAAGCGGTCTCCCACGTCCACATGAAGCTTACTGATCCGCCCGCCAGTCTCGAAGCCTAAGGTACTCCGCTCACTGGAACGAGTTAGGCCACTCAGTTCAATGCGATTGGCTACAGAAGCTACATCACCCACGGTAAGCAGCTTGACCGCTCGCGGTGGATCGGAAGCAGGCTCCTTCTGACTACCACAGCCGGCAAGCGATGCGAGCAGAACAAACGCGAGGCCGACTTTCTGCATTTGCCAGGACTGGGATTTAAAGGGAGTGCAAGACACGGGAAGGCCTTTCATCAGCGTTTATCAATAGGGGTGAGTTCCAGTTCGCCGCGGGCGAGCGCCTGGAGGGTGTGCATGAGTCGAGAAAGGTCTTCGGCAGCAAACGTCGGAAAACCCATCATTTCGGCGAGGAAGACTCCGTCCAAGGCAAATAGAACGATTCCGGCGATATCGGTGCCGCGTGGAGATTTGCTCGCGTTCTCGTACTGCCTGCGGTACCAGCCGCGCACAGGCTCAAGCAGCGTGGGGTCTTCAGCCACGGCCGCCAGCAATGCAGCGCTCATCTTTTGCATCCCGCCGTCAGGCATAGCCGAGACCTGGCTGGATAGCCAAGGGTCTGGATTGCCGACGAATGGCAGCTCTCGCTCTTCCTGCCCGCCATCAAACGCCGAGACCTGGTCATCAATCATCGTGAGGAGCAGATCGCGCTTGGTCTTGAAGTGGTACAGGAACGCACCTTTGCTCATTCCTGCCCGTGCAACGACCGCGTCAAGCGTTAGGTGCCCGGCACCTCCCTCCATGACTACGTCACGCGCAGCTTGAAGGATGCGCTCCCGTGTTTGTTGCGCTTTCTTAGAGATGGAGGGGGCTTCAGCGCCGTTGTCCGCCGAATGCGACTCCTCTGGGCTTGATTTCATACGAGTTGCCATGGTGAAACTCCAAAGATGCTTGATTTTTGAATCGTCTGGACGGTATAGTACACGCCATGAACTATGCCCGTCAAGACGGCCTCCTCAATTCACAACCTAGTGGCTCAACATGTCCGATCCCTACGCCCGCCGCGGCCTTACTGCTGTTGCATTCCTATCGATCACGCTTCTCGCCGCGTGCAGCCACTCGCCTCACAGGGTGGAGACATCACGCGTTGAGGTTCCGGCCAAATTCATGAACGAAGCGGGTCTGGCTGTGCAGCAGGTGCCAGCACAAGCACTCCCGGCCGAGTGGTGGACGGCGTACGGTGATCCGCTGATTGACGCGCTGGTGCGCAACGCGCTGGAGCACAACACCGATCTCGCTATTGCAAGAGCGCGGATTGATGAAGCTGTGGCGATCACCCGACGTACACGCGCTTCAATGTTCCCTAGCTTGGCGCTCACGCCCCAAGCAACGCGCGCGCGCGACTTTTCTTTGGCACCGACCATCAGCAGCGATGCCAGGCTTCCGCTGTCGGCTTCATGGGAAGTTGATCTAGCGGGCCGCCTCTCGCATGCCGCTGATGGCGCACGGATGGACGCAGTTGCTGTCGAACAGAACTGGTTCGCGACACGTTGGCAGATCGCCTTTGAGACAGTGTCCGCTGCACTGCAGCAGCGGCAGGCGGCAGAGCTGGAAGATCTGGCAAAAGAGCGACTTCAAGTCGCCGAGCGCCTTGAGCGTCTGACAGAGCAGAAGTTCAAGGCAGGTCAAGCTACGGGCTTTGACATTGAACGCACGCGTTCCGAGGTCATCGCCCTCCGGGTGGAGCAAGAGCAGTTGCGACGCGTACGCGGCGAAGCAACGCATGCCTTGGATGTGCTCGTTGGCCGGATTCCGGGGGCGCTTGGCAGCGGTCCTGCGCTTGCCTCTCTCACCATGCCCGATTGGACTCCCCGAAGCGTGCCTGGCGAGTTGCTGCAGCAGCGCCCCGACGTCCGAGCCGCGCAGGCGCGCCTTGCGGCGGCGACGGCGCGATGGAACGCTGCAGAAGGCGAGCGGTTCCCCAAACTTGTGCTCGATTTGAGTGGTGGTCGCCAACGCTTCGAGAACAACGGAACCCGTGTGGCGGGGAACATTTTCTCTTTGGGCTTGGGTGTGACGCTCCCGATTCTTGACGGTGGCGCAATACAAGCGGGAATCGACGAGGGCTCCGCACGCAGTCGCGGCGCACAAGCTGACCTGGACCGCACGGTGTTGCTCGCACTTCAGGATGTGGAGAACGCTTATCTGGGCTGGCAGACCCAGCGGACCTCCCTGCAGCATCAGGTCGATGGTCTTGCCGTCGCTGATCGACTCCTTGACCGCAGCCGACGCCTATTTGAAGCGGGACAGGTGGACGCGACCGTTGTCGCAGAAGCGGAGCGTGGCACCTTGTCTCAGCGAGCGGCTCTGGTCCGTGCTCGCGCCGAAGCAGCAGTGCAATGGGGTGTTCTCGCTAAGGCGCTTTCTGGTTCGCCAGAGCATGTGAATTTGCAGTCTTCACCCTGACTCCTTGAGTTGGAAGAACGCAGCAAGGCAGCGCATCTTGAATACTGAATAGATTAACGATTGGCAGGGGCGCATGGAAATCCGACATCTACGTTGTTTTATGGCGCTCGCCGAGGAACTTCACTTCGCTCGCGCCGCTGCGAAACTGCATATTGAGCAGTCCCCACTGTCTCGCACGATCAAAGAACTCGAAGAGGAGTTAGGAGCACAGCTCTTTATTCGGAACACGAGAAGCACGCGTTTGACACGAGCTGGGTTGATGCTCATGGAGCACGCACCTCGGGTGTTCGCATCCTTGCAACAGGCGCGGGACTGCGTGAAGGCAGCAAAAAATGGCTTTCATGGACAACTCCGCGTCGCCTTGTCAGACGGCGCAACACTACTGTGCTTACCAGCCCTATTGGCGTTGTGTCGCGAGGAGGAGCCCGAGGTTGAGATTCGCTTTTTTGAGGTGCCACTATCCCAACAAATCAAAGGATTGCACGACGACCTGTATGACGTCGGCTTTGCACAGTCCGACGACGTAGGTGATGGAATCGTCGCACTTCCCGCGTGGACTGACACGCTTATGGTGGCGCTGCCAGCTCGGCATCCGTTGCTGGCTCTTAAGCGAATTCCATTGGATGAACTGCTGCGCTACCCGCTAGCAGGCTGGTGAGAAACCCTTGAATCCTTCCGGATCATGTCCTTCCGATCATTTTTTCCGGCACCGGAAGTGCGCCGTGGCGTGTGATTCAGGGTTCTCTCACCCTCGCATTCCGCTGTTCGCCGGGCAGCGGACGCATCTATCCCTGCTACGCGGCAGCCGACCGCATCAGGCTCAGCATTCGGGTCAGGTTGTACGCCGCGAACGCGAACAGCGCCTGACCCGAGAGCTTTTCCAGCCCCTTGTGCCGCGTCTTGCGCAGACCACCCACCGTCTTGATCCAGCCGAAGGCCTCTTCGATCATCTTTCGCCTGCGCAGACTCATCGCGTAGCCCTTGCCACGCGCGGTGCGTCCATCGACGGCGCTGCCGCTGACCTTGCGCGCCACGTGCGCCCTGATACCGCGCCGTTCGAGCGCAGCCACGAATTCCGCCGTGTCATAGCCCTTGTCCGCACCCACCGTCGCGCCCGGCTTGCGCACACTGCGGTCGATCATCCGGATCGCCGCTTCCCACTCCGCGCGACCCGTGGCCTGCGTGCTCTCGACATCGACGACGAGCCCGTTGCGGTTCTCCGACAGCGCGTGCGCCATGTAGCGCAGCTTCGCCTCAGTGAATTCGCCCTTCTTGTACAGCCGCGCCTGCGGGTCGGTCGTGCTCTGGTGGGTCGCGTTGCTGCGCTTGTTGCCTTTGAAGTCAGTTTCCGGATTGCGCCCGGCAGGCTTGTCCGGACCACTGCCGTCCTTGGGCACAAAGCTCTTGTGGCTGGCCCAGGCCTCGATCATCGTGCCGTCGACGCTGAAGTGCTCGTCGGACACGAAACCCTGCCACTCGGCAAGATGCAGTACGCGACGGAAGAACTGGCGTGCGACGTCGGTGCCGAGCAGACGGTCGCGATTGATGCTGAAGACGGTGCGGTCCCACACCGCGTCATCCATGCCCAGGCCAACGAACCATCGGAACAGCAGGTTGTAGTCGAGCTGCTCGACGAGCTGGCGCTCGCTGCGGATCGTGAAGAGGATCTGCACGAGCAGCGCACGCAGCAGCTGCTCGGGCGGAATCGACGGGCGCCCGGTGTGCGAGTAACGCTCATCGAACAGCGCACTCATGTTGGCGAGAATGCCGTCGACCAGCGCACGCAGAGTGCGCAGCGGGTGGTCCTTCGGCACGCGTTGTTCCAAGCTCACGTAGCTGAACATCGACGCCTGGGGATTCTCTTGGCCGCGCATGGGAAATCGGGAAAAGCAGAAAGACGATTCGAGGCAGGAGTCTGCCTCAAAATCCGCGCCACGAGCAGCGAGCGGGGTTTCTCACCAGCCTGCTAGTGCTATCTGATCCTCAAGTGTGCGAGGGCCACGCCAAGCACATTGAGCGAGTACTTAGCCGGGCTGAAATGCAGCCTCTAGTTGCCGAGCGGGTTACCACTTTCGACCTGATGATGGCGTTGGTATCTGCCGGTTTTGCACTCGGACTTACAGGGGCTGCACACATTGCAGCCTCCCGAGAGCCAGGAGTCGTGGCGAGGCCGCTTTCGACACGCGTACCACCTTTGACGACCTATCTACTCAGACTTGAAGGCGATCCGTTTGACGAGCTTGCGCGCTTCATTCAGCGAGTACAGGCCATCGAATTGCCAGAGTTTCTCAGGTCAACAAAAAGCCGAAATCCCGATCTTCCGGAGGAATTGATGCCATGAGACTCGCCATCACGCTCGTCGCTGCAATGCTAGTCGCATGCGGTCAATCTGATAAACCGCACAAAGCCACTAGTGCAGAAAAGAAAACCCCGACAGTAGAAGAGCTGGTGGCAGACCCGGAACAGCTCAAGAAGTTGCGCCAGCAATGCAAGACGGATCGGCCTACTTTGGGCGAACTGCTTTGCAACCGGGTAGCGGAGGCAACACGTAAGCGGTTCTACGGTGACGGAAAAACGCCATACACACCGCCCAAAGAATCCCCCAAATTCTGAAATTCAGCAATTCAGCAATTCAGCAATTCAGCAATTCAGCAATTCAGCAATTCAGCAATTCAGCAATTCGCTAGTCTGCCTGAATCTTCTGTTCGGCACGCTGATATTCGCCGGCGCTTACGGAGTCACTCCCTGGCTAGACACAGCGCGAATTCATTCTTTCTTATCGACCTTTCTGCCCCAAACGGTCTTTGACCGGCACTAAGCCAGCACCGATCCTGACGCCTGCGGCACATTTCTAAGCCGCGTTTCCCAAGGGAATCAGCGTAGGAGAGATTGGAGGCGGGGCTATGCAAGGTACGAATGTGCTGTTCGGTCAGATAGCCGTGGTATTCGGCATCGTGATCGCGGGTGTGTGGGGCGCCACACAATGGACGGCAGCAGCCCTTGGCTATCAGGTACGCCTTGGCTCCCCCTGGTTTGATTTCCTCGGCACACCGATCTACCTCCCGTGGAAGCTGTTTGAGTGGTGGTTCTTCTTCGATGCCTACGCGCCACGCGTTTTCGACACGGGCGGTGCCATAGCGGGTGGCAGTGGCTTGCTGGCGGTGGTGGTCGCAGTCTGCATGTCGATCTGGCGCTCTCGTCAATCACGCCTAGTCACGACCTATGGCTCGGCACGCTGGGCAAGTACGGAGGACATTCGCAAAGCCGGCCTTACGCAGCCGATCGGCGTGTTCCTCGGTCAGCACGATGGCAAGTACCTTCGGCATGAAGGCCCGGAACACATCCTCACTTTCGCGCCCACGCGCTCAGGCAAAGGCGTCGGCCTTGTGGTGCCGACGCTGCTTTCTTGGCCTGCATCCGCCGTAGTCCACGACATCAAGGGCGAGAATTGGCAGATCACCGCAGGTTGGCGCTCACGCTACTCACACTGCCTGCTGTTCAATCCGACCGATGCGAAGTCGGCGGCCTACAACCCGCTGCTAGAAGTTCGGCGCGGCGCACATGAAGTGCGTGACGTACAGAACATAGCCGACATTCTGGTCGATCCAGAAGGCGCGCTTGAGAAGCGCAACCATTGGGAGAAGACTTCGCACGCGCTGCTGGTCGGGGCCATCCTGCATGTGCTCTACGCGGGCGAGGACAAGACGCTGCGCGGCGTCGCCAATTTCCTCTCCGATCCGGCCAGCCCCTTCGAGCTGACCTTGCACCGGATGATGACCACACAGCACCTCGTGAACGTGGAAGGTGGTGGCCCGCATCCAGTCGTCGCTTCGGCGGCGCGCGAAGTGCTCAACAAGTCGGACAACGAGCGTTCCGGCGTGTTGAGCACCGCCATGTCGTTCCTGGGCCTCTACCGCGACCCCACGGTGGCCGAAGTCACCTCGCGCTGCGACTGGCGTATCGCCGACCTGATCGCGTCCGAGCATCCGGTGTCGCTTTATCTGGTAGTGCCACCTTCGGATATTTCGCGGACGAAACCGCTCATTCGCCTGATCCTCAACCAGATCGGCCGACGGCTCACCGAATCGCTCGACGGCAGCGACGGCATCGAACGCCGCCACAAGCTGCTGCTGATGCTCGATGAGTTCCCGGCGCTGGGCCGCCTGGACTTCTTCGAGACGGCGCTTGCCTTCATGGCGGGCTACGGCATCCGCAGCTTCCTCATTGCGCAGTCGCTCAACCAGATCGACAAGGCGTATGGGCAGAACCACTCCATCCTCGACAACTGCCATGTGCGCGTGACGTTCGCCACGAACGACGAGCGCACCGCCAAACGGATTTCCGAGACGCTGGGCACCGCCACCGAGCTGCGCGCGCAGCGCAACTACGCGGGCCACCGGCTCGCGCCGTGGCTGGGCCACCTCATGGTGTCGCGCCAGGAAACCGCGCGTCCGCTGCTGACGCCGGGCGAAGTCATGCAGCTTCCGCCTGATGAGGCCGTGGTAATGGTGTCCAGCGTGGCGCCCATCAAGGCGAAGAAGCTGCGCTACTACGCGGACGCCAATTTCAAGCGCCGCGTGCTGCCGCCGCCCACGCTGGCGGACGGGCAGTACGCCGACGCGCCGCCGGCCCGCGCCGATGACTGGAGCGGGCTGGCAATTCCTGCGGTGCCGGCACCTCTCGTCGCGGAGACCGTTGGCGACCTTGGCAGCGCCGATGACGGCGGCCCGCGTCGCCAGCCCGAACTCTCCGAAATCGCCGCCTACGACCCCGAGCTGGCCGCGCCTGCGGCCGACCTTGGGTTGCTCGATGACGACGACCTGCCGCTTCCCCTTCCTCGCCAGCTCGACCCTGCCCTGCAACGCACGGCCCGGCTGGCATCCCTCGACCCTGATGACGGAATCGACCTATGACCCAACACCGCCTCAACGTGTTCATCCAGCCGGAGCATGGCAAGCGGCTCGACGAACTGGCCGCCAAGAAAGGCGTATCCAAGTCCAGCATCGTCGCTGCCGCCTTGGCATCGTGGCTGTCGCCCGATGCCGCCGACCAGCGCGAGGCGGCGATTGCCAAGCGCCTGGATCGCCTGTCGCGCCACGCCGAGCGCATGGAGCGCGACCAGAACATCCAGATCGAGACGCTGGCACTGTTCATCCGCTACTTCCTCACGGTGAGCACGCCCGTGCCCGAAGCGCATCAGGACGCAGCGCGCGCCCAGGGCAAGGCGCGCTTCGAGCAGTTCGTCGAACAACTCGGGCGGCATTTGCTGCGCGGTCGCAGTCTGGTGCGAGACGTGGTGGAAGAACTGCATCCAGACCCGGCACGCATGGACGACGCGCAGGAGCGCGCGTCATGAGCGCCGTTCCTTCCTTCACCGCCGTTTCACTGGATCGCCGCATCCAGATGCTGCGCACGGCGATGGGGCCACTGATCGCCGCCGCGCTGGAAGACCCCGACGTAGTGGAAGTCATGCTGAACCCGGATCGCACCTTGTGGATCGACCGGCTTTCGTCGGGCCGCGCGCCGATGGGTGTGGAGCTGTCCGAGGCCGACGGCGAACGAATCATCCGGCTGGTCGCGGCCCACGTCGGCGCCGAGGTGCATCGCGGCCAGCCGCTCCTGACGGCGGAGCTGCCCGAGACGGGCGAGCGCTTCGAGGGCATCCTGCCGCCCGCTGCGCCGGGGCCGGCCTTCGCTTTGCGCAAGCGCGCCTTTGGCGTGATCCCGCTGTCGCGCTACATCGAGGACGAAATGATGACCGCCGCGCAGGCGGGCTTGCTGGTGCGCGCCGTGCGCGAGCGCCAGAACATCCTGATTGCCGGTGGCACCAGCACGGGCAAGACCACGCTCGCCAATGCCTTGCTCGCCGAGATCGCCGCCACTGGCGACCGCGTGCTGGTGCTCGAAGACACGGTGGAGCTGCAATGCGCGGCGCGTGACCACGTGCCACTGCGCACGCGCGCAGGCGTGGTGTCCATGACCGAGCTGGTGCGCTCATCCATGCGCCTGCGCCCGGATCGTGTCGTCGTCGGCGAGGTGCGCGGCGCCGAGGCGCTGGATCTCATCAAGGTGTGGGGCACCGGCCATCCGGGCGGTATCGCCACCGTCCACGCCGGCTCCGCGCTGGGCGCGCTGCTGCGCCTGGAGCAACTGATTCTCGAAGTGGCGGTGAACCCGCCGCGTGCGCTGATCGCCGAAGCGGTCAACGTGGTCATCCACATCGCCGGACGCGGGCGCAAGCGCCGCATCGAGAGCATCGCCCGCGTCGTCGGCTTCGACGGCGTGGGCTACCAACTGGCGGACGCGATGGAAGCCTCGTTTCCCGAGCTGCTGCCGCAGTCCGACCTTTCCTCCCTGTCCCCTGACCACTCTGGAGAACTTCCATGACGCACGTTGATGCTTTCCGTATTTCTGTAAATCCGCTTCCTCGGCCCGCACGGCTGGATGGCCTGGCTCGCCCGGCCATGCAAGGCTTGATGCTCGCTGCCTTCATGCTGCTGCTTGGAGGCACCGCCCAGGCCGCGGGTTCCTCGATGCCCTGGGAAGGGCCGCTGCAATCCATCCTGGAGTCGATCCAAGGCCCGGTGGCCCGGATCGTCGCGGTCATCATCATCATCGCCACGGGCCTCGCGCTCGCGTTCGGCGACACGTCCGGCGGATTCCGCAAGCTGATCCAGATCGTCTTTGGTCTGTCCATCGCCTTCGCGGCTTCAAGCTTCTTCCTGTCGTTCTTCAGCTTCTCGGGCGGGGCCGTCGTATGAACGCGGCCCACGATGGCGTACAGGGTTTCGCTCCAGGCTTCGAGGTGCCGCTGCATCGCTCGCTGACGGAGCCGATCCTGCTGGGCGGTGCGCCGCGTACCGTGGCGATTGCCAACGGCACGCTGGCCGCTGCCGTGGGGCTGGGCCTGCAACTGTGGATTCCTGGCGTCGTGCTCTGGATCGCCGGCCATGCGCTGGCGGTCTGGGGCGCGCGCGTCGATCCGCAGTTCATGGCCGTGTTCGCGCGGCACATCAAGCACCGCCCGCTGTTGGACGTGTGAGGTGATGCCATGCTGAACCTTGCCGAATACCGCCAGCGTCCGGCCTTGCTCGCCGACTGGCTGCCGTGGGCCGGGCTGGTGGCGCCGGGCGTCGTCTTGAACAAGGACGGCAGTTTCCAGCGCACAGCCCGGTTTCGTGGCCCCGATCTCGACAGCGCGACGCAGGGCGAGCTGATCGCCACATCAGCTCGATTGAACAATGCACTGCGGCGCCTGGGTTCCGGCTGGGCGCTGTTCGTGGAAGCCGAGCGCCGGGCCGCTGCTGACTATCCGCACTCGGATTTCCCCGAAGCGCTGTCCTGGCTGGTCGATGAGGAGCGCCGCGCCGCCTTCGAGGACTCGGGCAACCACTTCGAGAGCGGCTACCACTTGACACTGGCGTACCTGCCGCCAGAGGAGGCCCGCGCCCGCGCGGCGGGATTGTTGTACGAGAACCGGCCCACCGAAGGCGTGGATTGGCGCGAGCGGCTGCAAGCCTTCGTCGCGGAAACCGATCGCATCTTCGACTTGCTCGACGGCGTGATGCCGGAGATCGGCTGGCTCGATGACAGCCAGATGCTGACCCACCTGCACGCGACCATCTCGACTCGGCGCTACCGGGTTGGCGTGCCCGAGGTGTCATTCCACATCGACGCGCTGCTGGCCGATTCCGCGTTGGTCGGCGGCCTGGCGCCGATGCTGGGCGACCAGCACCTGCGCGTGGCAACGGTGCGAGGCTTCCCGACCTCGACATGGCCGGGGATTCTGGACGACCTCAACCGCCTGGGCTTCGCGTATCGCTGGAGCACGCGCTTTCTCTGCCTCGACAAAGCCGAGGCGGAACGGGAACTCTCACGCTTGCGCCGCCAATGGTTCGCCAAGCGCAAGAACGTCATCGCGCTGCTGCGCGAAACCATCTTCCAGCAGGAAAGCCCGCTGGTCGATACCGACGCCAACAACAAGGCCACCGACGCCGATGCCGCCTTGCAGGAGCTGGGCAGCGATCAAGTCGCCTTCGGCTATCTCACCGCCACGGTTACAGTGCTCGATGCCGACCCGGCCGTGGCCGACGAGAAGTTGCGGATGGTGGAGCGGGCCATCCAAGGGCGCGGGTTCGTGACGATCCCTGAAACCTTGAACGCCGTGGATGCGTGGCTGTCCTCGCTCCCCGGCAATGCCTACGCCAATGTGCGCCAGCCCATCGTCTCGACGCTGAACCTGGCGCACATGATGCCGGTGTCGGCGGTATGGGCCGGCCCCGAACGCAATGCCCATCTTGACGGCCCGCCGCTGATCGTCACGCGCACCGATGGCGCCACGCCGTTCCGGCTGGTGACGCACATCGGCGACGTGGGCCACACGTTGGTCGCAGGCCCGACCGGCATGGGCAAGTCGGTCTTGCTCGCCACCCTGGCGATGCAATTCCGTCGCTATCGCGGCTCGCGCATCTTCGCCTTCGACATGGGCCGCTCGATGCGCGCCACCATCCTGGGCCTGGGCGGCGAGCACTACGACCTCGGGATGGATGGCGAAATCGCTTTCCAGCCCTTGGCTCGTATCGACCGCGAGGGCTACCGCACCTGGGTGGTAGAGTGGATCGAAGGCCGCTTGCGGCATGAGGGCGTGGTCGTCGGCCCCGAAGAGAAGGCCGCCATCTGGTCGGCGCTCGGCAGCCTCGCCGGTGCGCCGGTGGAGCAGCGCACGATGACGGGGCTGTCCGTGCTGCTGCAATCGAACACGCTGCGGCAGGCGTTGTCGCCTTATGTGCTGGGCGGTGCCCACGGCAAGCTGCTGGACGCCGACCATGACCGGCTCGGCATGGCCGACGTGCAGTGCTTCGAGATGGAGGAGCTGATGCACAGCAAGGCCGCCGTCATGGCGGTGCTGCATTACCTCTTTGCGCGCTTCGATGAACGCTTCGACGGGGCGCCCACGCTGCTGATCCTCGATGAAGCGTGGCTGTTCCTCGATGACCCGGTGTTTGCCGCGCGTATCCGCCAGTGGCTCAAGACGCTCAGGAAAAAGAACGTCAGCGTCATCTTCGCCACGCAGAGCCTTGCCGACATCAAGGATTCGAGCATCGCGCCCGCGATCATCGAGAGCTGCGCGAGTCGCATCTTCCTGCCGAACCCGCAGGCCACCGAGCCGCAGATTCGCACGATCTACGAGGGCTTCGGCCTCAACAGGCGGCAGATCGAGATCGTCGCCACCGCGCAGCCCAAGCGCGACTACTACTACCAATCGCGCCTCGGCAATCGCCTGTTCGACCTCGACCTGGGCGCGGCGGCGCTGGCCTTCGCGGGCGCGTCCACGCCGCAAGACCAGCGCGACATGGACGCGGTGCTGGCCGACGCCGGCGTGCCCGGCTTCGCGGGCGCCTGGCTGCGCCATCGCGGCCTCGATTGGGCGGCCGACCTGCTGCCCTCGTTCCCCGGCCTCGCGCCGGGTTCCCTCGCTGACCAACCCCTGGAGAACCAGCCATGAAGAAACGTCTCATCGCCGCCGCCATCGCGGCCATGCTTTGCACCGCCACCGCCCATGCGCAATGGGTCGTGATCGACCCCACGAACCTCGTGCAGAACACGCTGACCGCGATCCGCACGCTGGAGCAGATCAACAACCAGATCCAGCAGCTCCAGAACGAAGCGCAGATGCTGATGAACCAGGCGCGCAACCTCGCCAGCCTGCCGTCCAGCGTGGTCGGCCAGTTGCGCGCCAATCTGGCGACCACACAGCGGCTGATCGCCCAGGCCAGAGGACTGGCCTACGACGTGACGAATCTGGATCGGGAGTTCCAGCGCCTGTATCCCGAGCAATATGCCGCCACCGTCAGCGGCAACCAGATGTACCGCGACGCGCAGGAGCGCTGGAAGAACACGCTCAACGGCTTGCAGACCACCATGCAGATGCAGGCCCAGGCGTCGCAGAACCTGAGCGACGACGAAGGCGTGCTGGCCGACCTCGTGGGCAAGAGCCAATCGGCCGTGGGCGCTTTGCAGGCGATGCAGGCCATGAATCAGTTACTGGCCCTGCAAGCCAAGCAGTCCATCCAGACGCAGCGCCTGAGCATCACCCAGGATCGTGCCGCTTCGCTGGAGCTGGCGCGGCAGGCTGCTGCCGTGGAACGTGGCCGCGAGGTGAACCGGCGTTTCCTGGGTGAAGGTACGCCGTACACGCCGCAGACCGTCGATTTCTACGGCCGGTGACAGGTGTTGCCATGACCCGCGCGCCTGCTTTCTGCGGTCTCGTGCTCTTGCTGGCCGGTTGCGGCCAGCAGGAGGTGCCTTCGGTCGATGCACTCTCGGCCCATCCGGCGCGGCTGCGCTTGCTCAAGGAGCAATGCCGCGCGGGTCAGCTCGACGGCGCGTTATGCGCGCGGGGGGCCCAGGCCGACCTGCGCCGCTTTTTCTCCGGCAAGGCCGGGCCGGACGAGTACCGGACGCTGGCCGATCTGCCGGCGATTCCGCCCAGCTTCGATGAACCCGCCGAAGACAGCGAGGCGGTGACAGCGGCCTTGTCTGGACAGGAGGACTCGCCATGAATGACATTTCGGTCATTGACCATTTCCTCGATGTTTTCTCGCGCTACATCGACTCGGGCTTCGGTCTGCTGCACGGCGAGGTGGCATTTCTCACGGCCACGCTGATCGTCATCGACATGACGCTCGCCGGGCTGTTCTGGGCGATGGGTCACGCCACCGGTCAGGGCGAGGACGTGATCGCCAAGCTGATCCGCAAGGTGCTGTACGTCGGTGCCTTCGCCTACATCATCGGCAACTTCAACATGCTGGCCAGCGTGGTGTTCCGCTCCTTCGCGGGCCTGGGCCTGACGGCCAGCGGCTCGACTCTGAGCATGGGCAACTTCCTGCAGCCGGGACGGTTGGCCAAGGCCGGCATCGACGCAGCGGCGCCGATCCTCGACCAGATCAAGGAGCTTTCGGGCTTCCCCGAGGTGTTCATCCACCTCGCGCCCATCGTCGTGCTGTTCTTTGCGTGGCTGGTGGTCATCGTCAGCTTCTTCGTGCTGGCGGTGCAGCTCTTCGTCACGCTGATCGAGTTCAAGCTGACCACGCTGGCGGGCTTCGTGCTGGTGCCGTTCGCCCTCTGGAACAAGACGGCGTTCCTGGCCGAGAAAGTCTTGGGCAACGTGGTGTCATCGGGCATCAAGGTGCTGGTGCTGGCCGTCATCGTGGGCATCGGCTCGGGGTTGTTCTCCGAGTTCAACATACCGGCAGGTTCGGAGCCTTCGATCGACCGGGCGCTGGTCATCATGCTGGTCTCGCTGTCCATGCTGGCCCTGGGCATCTTCGGGCCGGGCATTGCGACCGGGCTGGTGTCCGGCGGCCCGCAGCTTGGCGCGGGCGCGATGGCCGGTGCTGCCATCGGCGCAGCCGGAACCGCCGTTGCGGTCGGCGCTGCTGCTACGGGTGTCGGCGGCGCCGTGGCGGCCGGAGCGCGTATGGCGCCCGCAGCCGCCAAAGCAGGGGTCAGTGGCGCCCGTTCGATGGCATCGACCGCCAGCAGCGCCAAGTCGGCCTATCAGGCGGGCTCCGCTTCGGCCGGTGGCGGCCTCCAGGGCGCCGCCGCCGGTGTGGGCAATGTCGCCAAGACTGGCGCGCAGGCAGCCGGGCAGAAGGTGGCCCAAGGCGCACGCTCGATGAAGGAGCGCGTCGCCGCCGCCTTCCGGCCTGATGACGCCGGATCGGCGTCGGGGGACAGTGCCGCACGGGCTGCGAGCGAATCTCCCGTCACAGCCCCATCCACCGCACAACCCGCTTGGGCCAAGCGCCTGCACCGCAGGCAGCAGCTCACCCATGCCGCCACGACCGCCGCCCACACGCTGCGCGGCGGCGACGGCGGCAGCTCCAGCCAGGGGCCAAGCCTGCGTGATTCCGATTCCTGATCTTCAAGGAGAACCCTCATGCGATTCAAAAGACCGCAGGTGCGCTACGCCGATACGCCGCAGCCTGCCACCCCCTACCAATCCGCCGCGCAGGTCTGGGACGACCGTATCGGCTCGGCCCGCGTGCAGGCCAAGAACTGGCGCTTCATGGCCTTTGGCTGCCTCACGTTGGCCGTGCTGATGGCGGGCGGGCTGGTCTGGCGCTCGGCGCAGTCCATCGTCACGCCCTACGTTATCGAGGTGGACAACGCGGGCCAGGTGCGCGCGGTCGGTGAAGCCGCTACGCCGTATCGGCCCAGCGATGCCCAGGTGGCCTATCACCTGGGCCGCTTCATCGGCCTGGTGCGCTCGCTGTCCATCGACCCCATCGTGGTGCGGCAGAACTGGCTGGATGCCTACGACTACACCACTGACAAGGGCGCCGTGGTGCTCAACGAGTACGCCCGCGTGAACGATCCGTTCGCGCGCATCGGCAAGGAGTCGGTGACGGTGCAGATCACCAGCGTGACCCGCGCCAGCGACACGTCTTTCAACGTGCGCTGGACGGAGACGCGCTTTGTCAATGGCGCGCTGGATCGCACCGAACGCTGGAACGCCGTGGTTTCCATCGTGCAGCAGACGCCGCGCACCGAGCAGCGCGTGCGCAAGAACCCTCTGGGTATCTACGTCAACGGGCTGTCGTGGAGCCGCGAACTGGAAGGAAACGAAGGAGCAAAGCCATGAATGATCTTTTCCGTAAATCCGCCTTGCCGATCATGTTGCTTGCCCTCGCGGGCTGCGCCACGCAGGGCAAGCCGCCGCCGTCCATTTCGCTCGATGAGCCGGCGCAGGCGCAGCCGCTGCCGGAGCCGCCTGCGCCTGTGGAAGTGGTGGCCGTGCCGCAGGTGCTGCCGATGCCGGCGCAGATGAAACCTGTGCCGGATGCCAAGCCCACGCCGGAACCCGCCGATGAAACCGTGCGTGTGTCCCGCGCCAACGCCGAGGCGCGCATTGCGCCCACGCGCGAGGGCTACGTCAACGCGATCCAGGTCTGGCCCTTCACCGATGGCGCGCTGTATCAGGTCTATGCGGCCGTGGGCCGCGTGACGGTGATCGCGCTCCAGCCCGGCGAGGAACTGGTGACGGTGGCCGCTGGCGATACCGTGCGCTGGATCGTCGGAGACGCATCGAGCGGCAGCGGTGATGCCTTGCGCGTCAATGTGATGGTCAAGCCGATCCGCTCGGGCCTCAAGACCAATCTGGTCATCACGACCAGCCGCAGGACGTACCTGCTGGAATTGACCTCGACCGAGAAGACCTGGATGGCATCGGTGTCCTGGGAGTACCCGAAGGACAAGATGCTGGCTTTGCAGCGCCAGTCGCAGGCGGCCAGTGCCGCCGCGCCGGTCGATGCGGGCCTGTCGCTGGAGAAGATCCGCTTTCGCTACGCGGTCAGCGGCAGCAATCCACCGTGGAAGCCGCTGCGCGCTTTCGACGATGGCGAGAAGGTCTACATCCAGTTTCCGCCGGGCATCGCCCAGGGCGAGCTGCCGCCACTGTTCGTGATCGGTGTGCAGGGCGACGGGCAACTGGTGAACTACCGTTTTCGCTCGCCGTACTACATCGTGGATCGGCTGTTCGGCGCGGCCGAGCTGCGCCTGGGCGGGGACAAGGGCGACGTGGTGCGGATCGAGCGCACGGACGGCACGCGAAGGAACTGACCATGAGCCAGGACGATTCCCCTGATCTTGCACCGCAGACGGGCAAGGTGGCGCCCGAAGCGGTGGCGCTGCGCGCCCAGCCGCGCCCGGTCACGCGCCTGAATCGGCGCACCTTGGCCATCCTCACGGGCGGCCTGTCGGTCGCCGTGCTCGGGGCCACGATCTGGTCGTTGCAGCCGCATCGGCGCGGAGCGGGCGAGCAGACCGAGCTGTACAACGTGGATCGCGTCTCGAAGTCCGAAGGGCTGGACGGCCTGCCTTCGGACTATTCCAAGCTGCCGCCGAAGGTGCCCGAGCTGGGGCCACCGCTGCCGGGCGATCTCGGCCCGGCCATCGTGAAGTCGCAGCAGCCGGTGACGCCGACGTATGCGCCACCGGGCCACGACCCGGAGGATGCGCGACGCAAGGAGGCTGACGCGGCGGCGGGTTCATCGGTGTTCTTCCGCTCGGGCAACCAAGGCAAGGCCACCGCGCCGGTCACGGCGCAAGCCGCTGCGGCTGCACCTGGCAGCGCCTTGGCCGGCTTCGACCCGCTGGCCGCCGGGCCGGCCTCGACAGCAGCGCAGCCCGCCGACCCGACCGCTGTGCAGAATCGACAAGACCAGAAAGAGGCGTTCCTGAAAGGCGGCTCTACGGAAACCCGCAATTCCGGGAATCTGAAAATGCCGTCCTCGCCGTATCAGGTGATGGCCGGGACGGTGATCGCTGGCGCGCTGGTGACAGGCATCAAGTCCGATCTTCCGGGCGACGTGATCGCCACGGTGACGGAGCCGGTCTACGACACGGCCACGGGCAAGTTCCTGCTGATTCCGCAGGGCTCGCGCATCCTGGGCCGCTACAACAGCCAGGTCAGCTATGGACAGAGCCGGGTGCAGGTGGTTTGGAACCGCATCATCCTGCCGGACACGTCCTCGCTGACGCTGGACAACCTCGTCGGCACCGATCCGGCCGGCTATTCGGGCCTGGAAGACGGTGTGGACTACCACTGGAGCCGCATCGTCGCCGGTGCGGCGCTGACGACGCTGCTGGGCATCGGCGCCGAGTTGGCCGCGCCGGAGAACCGGCAGGACGGCAACCGCATCGTGATCGCCGGGCGCGACAGCGCACAGGACAGCATCAACCAGGTCGGGCAGGAGATGACCCGGCGCAACATGAACATCCAGCCGACGCTGACCGAGCGGCCCGGCCTGCCGGTGCGGATCATCGCCAACCGCGATCTGGTGCTGCGTCCGTACCAGCCAATGTTCTTCCAGCGGGGAGCGATGCAATGAGCACGACCAAGAAACTGCGGCTCGGGCCACTGCCCAAGACCGAGAGCGTCAAGCTGACCTTCGCTTGCCCGGCCAGCCTGAGGGCCACCCTCGACCGCTATGCCGCGCTGCACGCGCAGGCATATGGCGAGACCGTCGATGCAACGACGCTTATCCCGCACATGCTGGAGGCGTTCATGGCGGGGGATCGGGGATTCAGGAAGGGCACGGCGACACGGAGCGCGCCAACGAAGCCGACATGATGGCGTCGCGTACCAATGGCATCCGTCGAACGCGCAGCCCCAGGCTGCGCGTTCTTCATTCTCTGGATGCCGCACGCAAAGCCTCTTGGGCTATGATGGTGCGACAGGCCCGCCGTTCCTCGGCAATCCCGCACGCTCCAGCGCGATCCGGCTTTCCCTCCCGACGCTCCTATGTGGCTCCTAGCCCACAAGGCCGCACTTCCGCAAAGTGGCCTGAAAACGAGCTAACCTACTGTCCCATATACGGTTTCAAGCTCTGCGTGATTTGCACGAAGGACTTGACACCAGAACTTTTTTGTGGCCGCGGTCGTGCCGGTGGTGCCGGCGCTCGTCGCGCAGTACACCCCAGAATCGATTCGCGCCAGGCGCTTTGCATGGCTGGGTGCGATGTCGCTGCTCGGGTTCCTGTTCGGCCCCGGCCTGAACGCCGCTGCAGAACGGCTTGTCGGCCTGGGCTTCTTGAGCGTGCTGGTACAGGGCTCATCGACCACGCTCGTGATCGCACTCTCGGCCGCGCTCGGCGCGCTGATGATGCTGGGCCTGGCCGCAACGCTTCCCGCACCTTCCTCCCTTGGAGAGGCGGACGCAGCCGATCACGACGGAGCACCCCGGAGCCGCTCCCTGGCGCTCTGGATTCTCAACGGTGTGGTCATGTTCGTGCTTGCCGGCTTTGAACTCGGCATCGTGCTGCAGGGCCAGCGCCACCCCGATCTCTCCTCCCGAGAGGTGTCGTTGATGTTCGCCGAGTGCAGTCTGGTGATGCTGGGCGTCAACGCGGTGCTGTTCTTCACCGGCCTGCTGGAGCGCGCCGACCCACGCCGCGTACTGGCCTGCGGCATGGTCCTGGGCATCGCCGGGCTCCTGATGCTGGCCCGCCATGGCAGCGAGATGTGGCTGTACGTCGGCGTGAGTTTCATGGCTGCGGGCACGGGTCTTGTGCTCCCCACCCTGGCCTACCTCGCTGCCGGCACCTCGGCGCGGCGGCTCGGTATCGCGATGGGAGGGCTCGCCGCGGCAGCCGGCCTCGGACAAACACTGGGATCGGCCGCCACCGGATGGCTATTCGGCGCTGTGATGCAGAGCACCTTTGCGTGGCTGTCGATTCCACTGGCCGCCACACTCGCGCTGCTGCTCATTCCGCGGCATTGGTGGCCAGCCAACCCCGTCCTGGTGAGCGCTTCACCGTCCCGCACTTTTCTCACTTCCACGGAAACCGAACCATGAGACTGATCCTGATGTCCCTGCTCGCAGCGCTTGCCCTGTCGCTGAGCGGATGCGGCTACAACGACTTCCAGCGGCTGGACGAGCAGACCAAGTCCGCCTGGTCCGAGGTGCTGAACCAGTACCAGCGGCGCGCCGACCTGATCCCGAACATCGTCGCGACCGTCAAGGGCGAGACCAACTTCGAGCAGGAGACGCTGACCCGGGTGGTCGAGGCCCGCGCGAAGGCGACCTCGATCCAGGCCACGCCGGAACTCGTCAACAACCCCGAGGCCTTCCAGAAGTTCCAGGCGGCACAGGGCGAACTGTCCGGCGCGCTGAGCCGGCTGCTGGTGGTGAGCGAGAACTACCCGCAACTCAAGGCAAACCAGGCTTTTCAAGACCTGCGTGCCCAACTTGAGGGCACGGAGAACCGCATCACCGTGGCGCGTGGGCGCTACGTGAAGGCGGTGCAGGATTACAACGTGCTCACGCGCAGCTTCCCGACCAACATCACGGCCAAGCTGTTCAGCTACGACGTCAAGCCCAATTTCTCGGTCGCCGACGAGAAGGCCATGGCGGCGCCGCCACAGGTCGATTTCGGCGCCTCGGCGCCGGCGGCGCGCCCCTGACATGAGAACGCCCAGAACAGCGGTGCTCTCTCCGGCGGCCCCTCTTCGGCTGGCCCACGCTCTGGCCTGGCTGCTGCTGAGCCTGTTCCTTTCGGTCGCGTCCGCGCAGGAGTTGGTCGCCGTTCCCCCGCTGCAGGCGCGCGTCACCGATCTCACGGGAACGCTCGCCGCCGATCGTGTCGCCGCGCTGGATGCGCAGCTTCGGGCCTTCGAGCAACGCAAGGGCGTGCAGATCGCCGTGCTGATGGTCCGCTCGACGCGGCCCGAACCCGTCGAGCAGTACGCCCTGCGGGTGGTAGAGCAATGGAAGCTCGGCCGTCGCAAGGTGGACGACGGCGCGTTGCTCCTGGTGGCGAAGGACGACCGCACCGTGCGCATCGAAGTCGGATACGGCATCGAGGGTGCGCTGAGCGACGTGGTGTCGCGGCGCATCATCGACGAGGTGATCACGCCGCGCTTTCGCCAGGGCGATTTCGACGGCGGCATCGCCGCAGGCGCCGAACAGATCATGCGGGTGGTCGATGGCGAGGCCCTGCCTGCGGCGGACCCACGGCGGCGGGGGCAGACCAACGACATCGGGCGGGCCTGGCCCTTCCTGTTCGTCGCGGCCCTGATGCTGGGCGGAGTGCTGCGCAACGCCCTCGGCCGCCTTCCAGGCTCCCTGGTCACGGCTGGCGTGCTGGGTGCCGCTGCGTGGCTGTTGGTGGGCACCCTCGCGGTGGCCGCGGTGGCTGGACTGGCGGGATTCCTCGTCACGCTGCTGGGCATCGGCATGGGTGGCCACGGCGGCATGCACGGGCGCCACCGGGGAGGCGGCTGGCCGGGCGGAGGATTGGGCGGTGGTGGCGGTGGATTCCGCGGCGGCGGCGGCGGCTTCGGTGGCGGCGGCGCGTCAGGACGGTGGTGAGATGAACATGCAACGACTTCTTCGCCACCTTGCGACCACGGATCGCGCAGTCCGCCGCGCCTTCCCCCCGCGCGCGCTAGATGCGATCGAGCAGGCCATCCGCACGGGAGAGTTCCAGCATGGGGGCCAGCTGCGCTTCGTGGTCGAGGGTGCGCTGGACGGATCGCCACTGTGGCGCAATCAATCGCCGGGTGAGCGGGCGCTGGACCTGTTCGCACGCCTGGGTGTGTGGGATACGGCGCACAACAGCGGCGTCCTGATCTACGTGCTGCTGGCCGACCGGGCCGTGGAGATCGTGGCCGATCGCGGCATCCATGCCTGTTGCGGTGCCGAAAGGTGGTCGGCTGTGTGCCAGCGCATGGAAGCCCAGTTTGCGCAGGGACGCTTCGAGGCCGGAGCCCTGGAAGGCATCGTGGCCGTCAGCCACCTGCTGGTGCAGCACTTTCCGCGGGGCGCGGACCACGGCAACGAGTTGCCGGATCGGCCGGTCCTTCTTTGAACGACAACATCCTTGGAGACCTACCATGCAACTTCAATTTCTGGGTGCCACCGGCACCGTGACCGGTTCCAAATACCTGCTGCGCCATGGCGACGCGACCATTCTGGTGGACTGCGGCCTGTTCCAGGGATTCAAGCAGCTGCGCCTGCGCAACTGGGAGCCGCTGCCGGTCGCGCCCAAGACCGTCGACGCGGTCGTGCTCACCCACGCCCACATCGACCATAGCGGCTACCTGCCACTGCTGGCGCGACAAGGCTTTCGCGGCCGGGTTTACTGCACGTCCGCGACGCACGAGCTGTGCAAGATCCTGCTCACCGACAGCGGCCATCTGCAGGAGGAAGAGGCGAAGTTCGCCAACCGGCACGGTTTCTCCAAACACCAGCCCGCGCTGCCGCTGTACACCCGTGAGGACGCCGAGCGCTGCCTGAAGCTGTTCGCGCCACGTCCGTTCTCTCAGGACTTCGAGGCGCTGCCCGGACTCACCGCGCGGTTGACGCCTTCCGGGCACATGCTCGGCTCGGCCTTCGTGCACCTCAACGATGGCCGGCGATCCGTGCTCTTCTCCGGCGACATCGGCCGGCCTAACGACCCGGTGCTGCGCCCGCCGGTGCAGGTCCCCGGCGCCGACTACCTGCTGGTGGAATCCACCTACGGCAACCGCAAGCATGAAGCGTCCGACGCACTGGCGCAGCTGGAGACTGTCATCAACAAGACGGCCGCCCGTGGAGGGGTCGTGGTGATCCCAGCGTTCGCTGTCGGCCGAGCGCAGAGCCTGATGTACGGCATCTACCAACTCAAGAAGCAAGGGCGCATCCACCAGCACCTGCCCGTGTACCTGGACAGCCCGATGGCCATCGATGCCACACGGCTGTACCACGCCCATCGCGACGAGCACCGGCTCTCGCCCGAGGAATGCGAGGGCATGTGCCATGCCGCGAAGATCGTCAACAAGGTCGAGGAGTCCAAGGCGCTCAGCGCCGGTCGTGGACCGATGGTCATCATCTCCGCCAGTGGCATGGCCACGGGAGGCCGCGTGGTGCACCACCTCAAGTCATTCGCGCCCGACCATCGCAACACCATCCTGTTCGCCGGCTACCAGGCGGGCGGCACCCGTGGCGCCGCGATCGTGCACGGCGCGTCCACCGTCCGCATCCATGGCCAGGACGTGCCGATCGGCGCCGAGGTGGCCTCGCTCGACAACCTTTCCGCCCACGCCGATGCCGACGAGATCCTCGCGTGGATGCGCGGCTTCACGCAAACACCGCGCCGAACCTTCGTGACCCACGGCGAGCCGGAGGCGGCCGATGCGCTGCGCGCGCGGATCGACCATGAACTGGGCTGGTCGGTTGCCGTGCCCGAGTACCTGCAGACGGTGGATCTGGTATGACGGCGCACCTGCACGAGACCGGCACCGGCACCGGAGAGGATGGCGTGAACACGCTGCAGGCGTGGCGCACCGGCATCGACACCCATCAGGAGCCGGTGGTCTACATGCGGCGCGACTGCCCTGTCTGCCGGTCGGAGGGTTTCACGACCCAGGCGCGCGTGCAGCTGACGGCCGGCCGCCGCAGCATCGTGGCGACGCTCAGCGTCGTCGATGGGGATTGGCTGGCCGAGAACGTCGCTGGCCTGTCCGAATCGGCATGGGCGTCGCTGGGGGCGCAGCCGGGCCAGCTGGTCACGGTGACCCATGCACCGCCGCTGGATTCGCTCAGCCATGTCCGGGCCAAGGTCTACGGCAATGCCCTGGGCGATGCCGAGTTCAGCGCCATCATCTCCGACGTCGCGGCGGGCCATTACTCGGACCTGCATCTGGCCACCTTCATCACCGCCTGCGCCAGCGATCGCCTGGACCTCGCGGAGACCGTCTCGCTCACGAACGCCATGATTGGCGTCGGTGACCGCATCGATTGGGGGCGCCCGCTGGTGGTGGACAAGCATTGCGTCGGCGGCCTGCCCGGCAACCGCACGACCCTGCTCGTGGTGCCCATCGTGGCCGCCTGCGGCCTCACGATGCCCAAGACCTCCTCGCGCGCCATCACCTCGCCGGCCGGGACGGCCGACACGATGGAGGTGCTGGCGCCGGTGAACCTGGATGTGCCGAGCATGCGGCGCGTGGTCGAACGCACGGGCGGCTGCATCGTCTGGGGCGGCTCGGTACGGCTCAGCCCCGCCGACGACATCCTCATCCGCGTCGAGCGGCCGCTGGACCTGGACAGCGAGGGCCAGCTCGTCGCCTCGGTCCTGTCCAAGAAGGCCGCCGCGGGCTCGACCCATGTGCTGATCGACCTGCCCGTGGGTGCCACCGCCAAAGTGCGCAGCGCGCAGGCCGCGGCGGCGCTCGGTCGGCGCCTGCAGGAGGTGGGCAGCGCCATCGGCCTGCACGTGGCCTTGCGCGTCACCGATGGTGAGCAGCCGGTCGGCCGCGGGATCGGCCCGGCACTGGAGGCCCGCGACGTGCTGGCCGTCCTGCAAGGGACGCCCGAGGCCCCGGCCGACCTGCGGGAGCGAGCGTTGCGGCTGGCGGCGGACATCCTCGAAATGGGCGGTGCAGCGCCCGCCGGCGGCGGCCTGACGCTCGCCACGCAGGTGCTGGCCGACGGCCGCGCCTGGGCCACGTTCCAGGCGATCTGCGCTGAGCAGGGCGGCCTGCGCAGCATCCCGGTGGCAACGCATCGGCACACCGTCGCATCGCCGTCCACGGGACGGGTCTCCCGAATCGACAACCGGCTGCTCGCGCGGGCGGCCAGGTCGAAGCGGGACAGCCGCTCTTCACGCTGCACGCCCAGGCGCCGGGCGAGCTGGCCTATGCGCTGCAGTTCGTCCGCTCGCGCCCACCGATCTTCCAGATTTTGGAGAACCTATGAAACCTCTCGTTTTTCACCTGCCGGGCGACGAAGACTTCGCCGATGGACTGATCCGGGCGTTGGGCGCGCAGCGGGCTGCCCTGCAACTGCACCGGTTCCCGGACGGCGAGTCGCTGGTGCGGCTGGACGCCGACGTGACCGGCCGCACCGTCGTGATCGTGGCCAGCCTGGCACAGCCGGACGCCAAGGCGCTGCCCTTGTTGTTCGCCGCGGACGCAGCGCGCGACCTCGGCGCCACCCGCGTGTTGCTGGCTGCCCCGTACCTGGCGTACCTGCGTCAGGACCGGCGCTTCAACACGGGCGAAGCCATCACGTCCCGCACGTTCGCTGCGCTGGTGTCGACGGTGTTCGACGGTATCGTCACCGTCGATCCCCATCTGCACCGCTACCGCTCGCTCGGCGAGGTCTACCGGGTGCCGACCCGTGTGGTCCAGTCCGCGCCCGCCATCGCGGCCTGGGTCGCAGCCCATGTGGACCGTCCCGTGTTGATCGGACCCGATGCGGAAAGCGAGCAATGGGTCCAGGAAGTCGCGCGCTTGGCTGGCGCGCCGTTCACGGTGTTGCAGAAGATCCGCCGGGGCGACAAGGACGTGGAGGTCAGCCTTCCCGACACCGCGGCCCTGGCAGACCGCCAGCCCGTGCTCATCGATGACATCGTGTCCAGCGCGCGCACGATGATCCAGGCAATCGCCAGTGTGCGCAGCGTGGGATTGCCGCCACCGGTGTGCATCGGGGTGCACGCCCTGTTCGCCGCCGACGCGTACCACGCACTTCTTGCGGCAGGGCCCCAGCGGGTGGTGACCTGCGACACCGTGCCGCATGTCTCCAACGGCATCAGCGTGGTGGCACCGCTGGCGACAGCGGTGCAGGAACTGATGGAAGCCGGCGCGCCATGAGCCGCTGCGCCGCGCTCGCCATGACGCTCACGATCGAGGGGAGATGACTGCCCATGTGCTTTTCCGCACCCGCCAGTTTCACGGCCGCAGCGGTTCTGCTGGGCCTGGGGACCGTCACCATGCGCCGGGCCCGCTCACGGCGCGAACTGCCGTATGCCGCCATCCCGCTGCTGTTCGGGGTCCAGCAACTGCTCGAAGGCATGCTGTGGCTGACGTTCCCCGACCGCGCGCCCTTGCTGAACGTGGCGCTGACGCATCTCTACTCGTTCTTCTCGCACGTCCTGTGGCCGATCTACGTCCCGCTGGCTGCGCTGGCGCTGGAGAGCGTCCGTTGGCGCCGTCGGGTTCTGGTGGCCATTGCAGTCGCGGGCGCGCTCGTCGGTCTGTACCTGCTGGCGATGCTGGTGAAGCTGCCCATCACGGCCCGCGTGGTCGGCCAGCACATCCTCTACGACTCTCCGCACTTCTACGTGATGACCACGATGGCCCTGTATCTGATCGGCACCTGCGCAAGCCTGATGGTTTCTAGCCACCGGCGCGTGGCGGCTTTTGGGGTGGCCGCCTTTGTCTCCGCAATCGCCGCCTACATGTTCTATGCAACCTGGTTCATCTCGGTGTGGTGCTTCTTTGCCGCTGTGCTCAGCTTCATCGTGCTGTGGCAGTTCCGTGAGCCCCGAGCGAGGCTGGCCGTGCCATGACGAATCCTCCGGCCAGATTCAAGCCCGCACTGGCCTACGCGGACTGCGGCCGCACGCAGGGCCCGATGCGCCGCGCGGCGTTCTTCACGGTTCAGTTGCTCGACGGATTCGAGACCATGCGCGATGCGGTCGCCGGCCGGCTGCCGACGGTATTCGCGCAAGCGGAACTCGCGCAAGGCACCAAGACCGGGCACTTCATCGCCGCGTTCTGCATCCTGTCCCTGCACCGGGTAATCGAGGAGGGCTCATGACCGCACAAAACCGTCTGTCCGTTCTGTTCTCCGACATCGCACCGGCGGACCATGCCGCGCTGCAGCAACGGCTTCCGACCCACTGGCACGCGCACTTCGTCCAGAACGAACGCCTGGTGGTATCCGATGTCGGCGATGAAGACACCGAGGTGCTGTGCGTCTTCGTGCGCACGCGCGTTGACGAATCGGTGCTCCGGTTGCTGCCGCGCGTGCGGCTCGTGGCAACGCGCTCCGCGGGCTTCGATCACATCGACCTGCAGGCTTGCCGCCGACGCGGCATTGCCGTGTGCCACGTGCCGGACTATGGGTCTGCCAGCGTCGCCGAACATGCCTTCGCGCTGCTGCTGGGCGAGGCTCGCCATCTGACACAAGCCCACGAGCGGGCGCGCCAAGGTTCTTTCGCTTACCGCGGCCTCACCGGCTTCGAGCTGGAAGGAAAGACGCTGGGCATCGTCGGGCTGGGCCGGATCGGGCGCCACGTGGCCCGTATCGCCCTGGGCTTCGGCATGGAAGTTCTCGCGTACGACCCGGCCCTCGCCCCATCGCTCGACATCACGGCAGCACCCATCGCCGGCGTCCGCGTGGTGACGTGGGAGCAGATCCTGCAAAGCAGCGATGTTCTGAGCCTTCATGTTCCGGCCACGCAGGCCACGCACCACCTTCTCGATGGGCAGGCCTTCGCGCGCATGAAACCGGGCATGGTACTGATCAACACGGCACGGGGTGCGCTCATCGACGAGGCCGCCCTGCTGCACGCACTGGAGGCAGGTACCGTCGCCGCAGCAGGACTGGACGTGCTGGAACAGGAAGGGGATCTGTCTCCCGAAGTGCCCACGGGCTGCGGCGGACTGGGTTGCGATACCGGCTGGTCGGCATCCAGCCCACTGCTGACGCATCCGCGTGTGCTCGTGACACCGCATGTCGGGTTCAATACGTCGGAGGCGATCGCGCGCATCCTCGACGAGACCATCTCGAACATCGCAGCCTGGCATGCGGGCCGCCTGCGCAACAGGTTGGATGAGCTATGACGCGACCGAACCGCCCCGTTTCCACCGTGCGTCTTGCGGGCCGCCCAACGCAACGCTCGGCGATGCGCCGGGCCACGCAGATCGCTATGGCCCTGAGCGGGTTCCTGCTCTGGGTGGCCTGGCACCGGGGCCTGATGCGCTGCGATACCCACCGGGCGGCCGACCGCTTCGCCGAAGTGCTGCAGCGATTGGGCACGACCTTCGTGAAGCTGGGCCAGCATCTCAGCCTGCGGGCCGACATTCTGGCGCCCGATGCGCAAGAGGCTCTGGCCAGCCTGCAGGCCAATGTGGTGCCGTTTCCTCCCGAGCAGGCGGTCCAGGAGGTCGAGGCGGCGCTCGGCCGCCCATGGCAGCAGGTCTTCGCACGCTTCGACATGCACGCGCTCGCCGCGGCCTCGATCGCCCAGATTCATCGTGCAGCCCTGCCGGACGGGACGGAAGTGGTGGTGAAGATCCGCCGCCCTGGCGCGGCCGAGCAGGCCGAGACCGACATGCGCATCCTGCGCCGCATCGTCCTGGTCATGCAGGGGCTCGTGCCCTCGCTGCGTCGCTGGGGGCTGGCAGCCATCGTGGACGAGGTTGCGGCCAACTTCCGCTACGAGATGGATTTGTCGCGCGAGGCAGCTTCCGTGCGACGTTTCGCCGACGCCTGGCGCGGCTCTGCCGACATCGTGATCCCCGACGTGGTGGACGGCCTGTGCACGCCGAGCGTCATGGTCCAGCAGTTCAGCCACGGAGCTCACCTGCACGGTCTGCCTTCGTCCACCGCGGTGGCGGCCGCGGGCAAACTCGTGGACAGCTACGTCGCCCAGATCTTCCGCGATGGCTTCTTCCACGGCGACCCCCATCCCGGCAACGTCTTCGTGATGGACGATGGCCGCATATGCCTGCACGACTTCGGCATCGTGGGCCGGGTCGACGGCAACATGCGGCGGGCGCTGGTGGCGTTCGCCCTGGCCTTCGTCGAGCAGGATGCCGAATGGGTGGTCGATGCCTGGCTCGACCTGGGCCTGCTCGGCGACGGCACCGATCGGGCCGTGTTCGTGCCTGTCGTGCGTGCCTTGGTCGCAGACTGCGCACAGAGGCCGCTGAAGGACTGGTCGCTCTCAGGTGCTCTCGCGCAGCTCGTGGCGGCGGGCCGGACCCAGGAAGTCCGGCTGCCCAGGGACCTCCTCGTGCTCACGCGTACCCTGTTGTTGCTCGAAGGGACGGTGCGCCTGCTGGCACCCGAGTTTTCCATCATCGAAGCCATCTCTCGCCACACGACCACGGGCGTCTTCGACGAGCCCAAGTCTGCGGCATCGCAGCGTCTGCCCTATGAACTGGGGAACGCGGCCCACGCCCTGCCCTCCCTGATGGCGCGGCGTCTGCACAGCGTCTTGCGGCAGGGTGACCTGCTGCAACTGTCGATCAAGCCGGATGCCAGGATGCTGAGCGGGATCGACCGCCTCGGCCGTCGCGTCGCGCTGGCGCTCGTGACGCTCGGCCTGTACATCGCATCGAGCTTGTTGATGCAGCACGGCGTGGGCCCGCGCTGGGGCGACATGCCGGTACTCGCGCTGCTGGGCTATGCGCTGGCGATCCGGTTCACGTTTTCCATCGCGCGCAGCCGCGGCTGAGGCGCCTCATCAAGCAAGGAGTCAGGCATGAACAAGGTCAGAGTGGCGGTGAACGGATACGGTGTGATCGGCAAGCGGGTGGCGGATGCGGTCGCACTCCAGGAGGACATGGCGCTGGCCGGCGTCGCGGACGTGGTGCACGACTATCGCCTGCAGGTGGCCGCGCAGCGCGCTTTCCCGATTTACGCGGCGACCGCTGAAGCCGCACAATCGATGCGTGCTGCGGGGCTTCCCGTCGCGGGCGATCTGGCCGACCTGCTCGCCAACGCGGACGTCGTGGTCGATTGCACACCCAAGAAGGTCGCCGCGGTCAACAAGAGGGCGTACGACGCTGCCGGTGTGAAGTCCATCTTCCATGGCGGCGAGTCCCACGCGTTGACCGGTCATTCGTTCGTCGCGCAGGAGAACTACGCAACCGCGATCGGCCGCACCTCCACCCGGGTGGTGTCCTGCAACACGACGTCGATCGTGCGCACCCTGGGGGCGCTTCGGACAGCGGGCCTGCTCAAGCGAGCCCGCGGGACGCTGATCCGCCGGGCTTCCGACCCGTGGGAGGCGCATGCGGAGGGCATCATCAACACGCTCGTGCCGGAGAAGACGATCCCCAGCCATCAGGGACCGGACGCGCGCACTGTGATCCCGGACCTGGACGTCGTTACGATCGCGGTCAAGGCACCGCACAACAGCAGCCACCTGCACACTTGGTGGGTCGAACTGACGAGGCCGGCCACGCGCGACGAGGTGCTGGCGGCCTTTCGCGCTGCGCCACGGATCGCGTTCGTGCGATCCTCGGATGGTCTCGTGGCCCTCAACAGCACGGTGGAACTGATGGCCGATCTCGGCCGCCCGCGCGGCGACCTGTGGGAGGTCGCGTTGTGGGAGGACGTGCTTTCGGTCGATGGCGATCAGGCGTACTACACCTACCAGGTCTTCAACCAGGCGATCGTAATCCCCGAGACCATCGATGCCATTCGCGCCTTGAGCGGCATCGAGACCGATCCCCAGGTGTCGATGGCGCGCACCGATGCTTCGCTGGGACTGCAGCGTGATTTCATCCGCGACCGCGTCCAGGTTCGACGATGAGTGAATTCGATGATCCCGCGCTGGTCGGGCTCGGGCTGGCACTCGCTTCGGGACTTCTGATCGGCCTGGAACGGGGATGGCAGCAACGCGAGCGGCCCGAGGGACATCGCGTCGCGGGCGTTCGCACCTTTGCGCTGATCGGCCTGCTCGGCGGCCTTGGCGGGCTGCTGGCCCAGCGCTGGGGAGCCGGCATGCTCATCGCGCTGCTCGTACTCGTCGGGGTGTATCTGGTGGTGGGCTACCTGGTGACGGCGCATATGCATGCGGTGATGGGACTGACCACGTCCGTCGCCGCCCTGGCGACTTTCGCCATCGGGGCGCTGGCGACCAGTGGCGCTTGGCGCGTTTCGGCGGTCGCCGCCGTGGTCGTGCTGGCGCTGCTGCGTTTCAAGCAGCTCTTGCACGCCGGCGTCGGCAAGCTGTCCGAGGCGGAGATCAGCAGCGGCACGCAGTTGCTGTTGATCAGCGTGGTCGTACTGCCCGTACTCCCTGATCGTGGCTTTGGCCCCTATGAGGCGTTGAATCCCTATCGCCTTTGGTGGGCCGTTGTCCTGCTGGCAGTGCTGTCGTTCGCTGGGTTCGTCCTAATGCGCTCGCTCGGCAGGAAGCGAGGGCTAGTATTCACAGCGCTGCTCGGGGGAATCGTGTCGAGCACCGCCACCACGGCCACGTTGGCTCGGTGGGCCGGGCAGACGCCAGGGTGGCGTCCACTGGCAGCGGCGGGTGCGGCGCTCGCGTGCGCAGCCATGTTTGCCCGCATGGCGGCCCTCGTCGCCATCGCGGCCCCCGGCATCGGCTGGGGCCCGGTGGTCATCTTTGTGGCCATGGCCGCAGTTGGCGGTGTTGTGGGGACGTTCCTGGCGGCGTGGTCGTCAGCCGAAGACTTGCCCGAACTGCAACTTGGAAACCCGTTGCAACTGCGCTCCGCGCTACAGTTCGCGGCGTTCTTGGCCACGGTGATGCTGGCAGGCCGCTTTCTTGCCGATCGCTTCGGGGATGCCGGAGTCATGCTCACCGCCGCCGCCTCGGGTCTTGTGGACGTCGATGCGATCACGCTCTCGATTGGCCGTCTGGTAGACGAAGGCGCCGTCACCGCCGCATCGGCCACCCTGGCGTTGTTCATCGCGGCGTCCGTCAATCAAGCCACCAAACTTGTCCTGTTAACGTCGTTGGACGGAAAATCGCTTGCGTGGAGAGTGTTCCCGTCGTATGCGGCAATGGCTGCGGTTGGCTTCGCAGTCGCCTTGGCCCTGACCTGACGGAATGCCAGGGGCAACGGGACAATGGCGGTCTTGCGACTCCAGCATGGGCCGCCGCGACATCCGACCACACCCATTCCACAAGACGGCGACCCGCGGCAGGGCGGTCTGTCGCTGCAGACCGCCGATAAATCCGGTCGCGCCATGTGACCGAAAGGGGTTCAAGCCGGGGCCATCACCACGCGCGGGTCGCCATGCCCCTGCACGGCCGCCAACTCCTCGGCGCTCAGCAAGCTCTGCGGATCGACACCGAGCCCTTGAGCGGCCTCCGCCGCGACGTGCACCCACGTGCAACGGTTCGCGAACAGCATGCCGGCCACATCGAGTGTCCCGCCGCGCGCCTGGTAGCCCAAGGCACGGGTCTGCCGCGCCCCCGTATCGATCCGGCGCATCAGGCCCAGCGTCGGCTCGGGTCGCATGTGCGAGACGATGACGCGCACGGCGGCAGTCTCCGGGAACAGGGCGCGCAAGGCCTGGTCGCCGGCCACAAAGTCCTGCTCGCGTTCGTCGCGGGGTGCTCTGAAGCGGCCCGGCTCGATGACGCAGGTCACTGCGGTCCGATGTCCAGCGGCTTCGAGGCGCCGCGCCGCAAGCAGGGCCTGCTGTAGCTGGTATGCGCCGATGGCAACCAGCAACACGTCGGGGGCGTCGCAGGGCTTCACCACCCAACCACCCTGATCGACCAAGCGTTCGGCCTGCTCGGCACTCAACTGGCTGGCGACGGCCCGCTTGGGAACGACCAGCGTCCAGAACTGGCCATGCGAGGCGTAGGCCGCGCGCAGCGCCGCAACGGCACTGTTGGCATCGACCGGGAACAACACGCGCGAGGTGTCGGACATTTCGCCCAACAGCGCTTCGGCCAGCGTCGGATCCTGGTGCGACTGCTCGTTCTTGCCGTTCTCCCAGGTGTGGGACGTCGCAACCGTGACCACCGACAGCCATCCGGGTGGTGTGCCTGCCTGCGCCTGATGTCGCGCGAACAGGATTTCCTGGCGCAGCGCGCCCAGCATCTTGACGGCAAATGCCTCGTAAGAGACGACCAAGTTGATGCCGCCCTTGTTGCCCAGCGCCGCGCTGACCACCGCTTCTTCGTTGAGCGCCGTGATCACGGCGCCATCGACGGCCTCCGCCAAGCCCGGTTCGGGCGTGAAGACGCGGTGTTTGAGCAGGTCCAATGTCTGGCCCATGCGGTTGCTGCGCAGCTCGTCCGGATTGCCCACCCGCGGACGCAGCTGTGGGTTGGCTTGGACGAGGGCCGCGAAGGCTCCGTCGAGTGCCGCCATTGGCGAGACCTCGCCCTGGCCCGCAACATGCCACTGCGGAACCGGAAGTCTGGGGGCCGCCACCTGGCGGTGCGCCAGGGCATGGTCCCGCTCCAGGGGACGATGCTGCACTTCGTGCCGGCACAGTAGTGCCACCGCTTCGTCGAGTTCGTGCGACGGCACGAAGAGAGCGCAAGCACCCTCGTTGAATTGCTGAAGCGCTATCTGGTCGACCCGGGGGTTCCCCTCCAGCGGCAGGTTGTGCGCGGCATTGGTTCCAGCACCGGGGAAGCCGAATCCCTTGGGCGCTTCGGCGATGGTGTAGTGGAGGGGTACCGGGTACTGAACGGTGCCCTGCGAAACTCCAGCCGCGCAGGCCGACAACCGCTCCTCCATCGCGTGAACGGCCCAGGCGAACGCGGCGGGGTCGGTGCCGTCGATCTCCATCGGGTCGAAGCCGTTCAGCCGCAGATGCTGGTGGAACCATTCTCGGCCCCCCTGCTGCTGCATGGTGCTGCGCTGTTCGATGCGGCGACCGTTGAGGATCATGAACGGAGCCACGAAGCCGCTGTCTTCTGCCCGCCACCAGCGCGGCGCCCAGTCACTGCCACGCTGCTCCTCGAAAGCGCCGTCGCTGAGGAACACCACCAGCCGCTCGCCGGGCAAGGGCATGTGCACGTACTGCAGTTCGGCAAAGCCGAGATAGCCGCCCTCGGACAGACCGCCTGCCGTATTCGGGCCGACGTGGCTGCCCAGCGGCGAGGCGGGACGCCCCTGTGCGTCGATCGCGTAGCTATAGAAATCCCGGGCAAAGCGCGTGAGGCCGCTTTCGCTGCGGTCGTATCTCTCGGCGTGGCGCGGCGTCATGTTGCCCACCAGAAGGTTGCAGGCATCGATGCCCGCGACGCAATGGCCCTGGCCCATCAACCAGCCACGCGTCAACCCACTGAGCGCGTTCGCGGCCAGGTAGCCGACATAGGCCGGCACGATGTTCAGCGACCCACCGGTATGCCCCTCCGGCGTCTCCTTGAAATCCTCGGCTCTCATCCCCCGGCCATCGGGATAGACCCGGTCGGCATAGGTCATGTGAACCGTCAACCACATGCCTGCCACGGCCAGGCGGTCCGCCGCCCACAGCGTGCGATACACCGCGGTTGTGTCGCTCGCCTTGCCTTCGGCAACCAGCACCTGTGCGAGATCGTGGACTCGCAGTTGCGTGAGATCGTTGTGGGTGATGGGGCCGTGGCCGCGCGCCCAGCGGGCGAACTCGGGATCAGACTCGCGGAACACGCGGACGCGCTCGGCGACCCAGGGAAGCTCGTGGTTCATGTGGAAAGTCCTTGAGAGCCGGCACGCAGGTAAGCGCGACGGCGAGATTGGGAAGGCTGGCGTCTGCGATCGTCTTTCGCGCGCCAGCGGCACGGCCATCTAGCGTTCATGGCTGGTGTTCTCCATAAAGATCAGAGCGGGTCAAGGGCACGGGCCAGCTTCCGCCGTCGCGTTTGGACGCGACGATCTGGTAGATCCCAGTTCCCCCGGCCTCGAATTCCAGTGCACACGCCGCCATGTACAAGCGCCAGATGCGGAAGGTCACCTCATCGACCTCCCGCAAGGCCTCCTCCCGGCGCGCTTCGAGCCGCTGGACCCAATGACGCAAGGTCAGCGCGTAGTGGGGTCGAAGACCTTCGACGTCATGGATCTCGAAGCCGGAGCGCTCCATCCCTAGCTGGATATTGCTGACGCAGTCCAATTCGCCGTCGGGGAAGACGTAGCGGTTGATGAACTCGGTCGCGACGGTTCGGTTCCAGCCCTCCTCGTCATGGGTGATCCCATGGTTGAGGAAGAGTCCTCCTGGCAGCAAAACCCGCTGGACCACGGCGTAGTAGGCCGCTAGGTTCGCGAGTCCCACGTGCTCGAACATGCCAATGCTTGACACCTTGTCGAAAACGGCCGTGCCTTCGAGGTCACGGTAGTCGCGCAGTTAAACAGTGACGAGATCCTGCAGGCCCTCCGAGCGGATGCGCTCGCGCGCGTATTCAAGTTGCTGTTGGCTGAGCGTGATGCCGTGCGCACGGACGCCATGTTCTCTTGCCGCCCAGCATACGAGCGCGCCCCAGCCGCAGCCGATGTCGAGCAGGCGTTCGCCTCGCTGCAAACGCAGCTTGCGGCAGATGTGCTCCAGCTTGTTGCACTGAGCCTGGTCCAGCGTGTCATCCGTCGCCTTGAAATAGCCACATGAGTAGACCCTCTCGGCATCGAGCCAGAGGCCATAGAACGCGTTGGACACATCGTAGTGAAAGGAGATCGCGGCCTGATCGGTTTGACGCGAATGGCGATGGGAGAAGCGACGTGCGACGCGCGAGGCCAGACTCCGCGAGGGCTTCAACCCGTCCTGGTCGGACACACGCAGCAGCAGTGCGTCGCGCAACAGGGCCAGTTTGTCGCGCCAAGAGAGCGAAAACTTCTCGAAATGCGCCTTGAGCCCGAGCGCGGTGTACAGGTCTCCCTCAATGTCGATGGTGCCGCGGAAATAGGCTTCCGCCAGCAGCAGCGGATCCGGGCGCAGGACCAAGCGACGCAGCAGTCCCGGGTCACGGATGATCAGGGTGTATTCCGGGTGCGATGCGAGCTCGTGCAAGAGCATATCGCCCAGACGCAACGCCGGCGGGCGCTCGATGCCGGCCAGCAGCCGGCGCAAGATCCGTAGCGCGGCGGCATATCCGTCGGGCGATACGGTTCGATCCCGTGTCGTGAGGTGGCTCATCGGGGGCGCCTCGCTCGCTCGTGTGCAGCGGATGCTGCGAAGTGGATAGACGACTCACACTTGGCGCTGGCGTGATCGGCACGACCACAACCGCTGCACCGCATGTACGTAGAGCGTCGTGATGCCGGGGAATGTCGACGATGATCAGAGCGATTCATGCGCGTACACGACGGGACTTCGCGCGCACCGAATTGCGCTGAACGTCCGCATCCGCTCCTTCGATCAAGCCGCAGACGGAATGGCCATCCGGGACGCCGTCCGGCAACCGCTTCCAGTCGCGCTCTGCCTGCTGCATGCGGCGATGCAAATCCGTCGCCTCCTTCAGCCGCCGGGCCTGCTCGTCAAGCCGTTCGCTCAGCAGCGCCCGCGCGCGCGGACAAGGCGATGCACCGCGCTGGCTCATCTCGACAAACTCTGCAGCGTCCTTGAGCGTGAAGCCGAGGGCCAATGCATTGCGTATGAAACGCACCCGGGCGACGCTTCGATCCGAGAATGCGCGGTAGCCGTTCGTGCCCCGGCCATCGGGCACCACAAGCCCCACCCGAAGGTAGTGACGCAACGTGTCCGGTGTGACGCCTGCCGCCTTGGCGCATTCAATGAGTTGCATCACCATCCTCCAGCAAGGTTGTCTTGAATCCCTTCACTTTCGAGCGAGTTTGAACCCAGGTGCTGCACATGGGTCAAGGGCCCGGTGTCTGAACCGCTCCGTTTCTTCCTTCAACGTGCGGTTGGATGGGCAACTGGACCATCTTCGGAGCGAGCATCAACGGGCGTGGCTCCCGGCCCGGAGGACGACTTATCGTGGTCTTGTCCCAGTTCATTGCCTATACCAAACCACTTGCCTGGTCATTCAGCGCTCGGAACGTCTCACGCGCGATCGCTAACTGCTCGCGTGCTTGAACCACCAGCACGGCGACGGCGGATCGGGATGACTGCAACTGGGCGACTTCAGTGTTGGGCGAGTAGGCGCGATTGCGCTCTTCGTCTAGTTCCAGGCCGATGAACTCCAGGCCATCAACGATGCGCCGACGCAACGCGGCCGAATTTTCTCCAGCTCCGCCAGTGAAGGCCACAGCATCGCAACCGCCCATCGCGGCGGCGTAGGCGCCGATGTACTTGCGCACGCGGTACGCGTGTACCTGCAATGCCAGTTGGGCGGCTGCGACTCCTTCTCCCGCGCGCTTCTCCACAATCCGCAGGTCCGAACTCTCACCCGACAATCCTTTGAGTCCACTGTCGCTGTAAAGCGCCGCCTCGATCTGCGCCAACGTCAAACCCAGTGCGCGTGCGACGAAGCCGGGTACGCCAGGGTCGAGGTCTCCACAGCGCGTGCCCATCACAAGACCTTCAAGCGCGGTCATTCCCATCGATGTATCGATCGACCTTCCTCGATCGATCGCGCAGACGCTGGCGCCGCTTCCAATGTGGCAGCTCACGATACGAAGTTCTGACGGCGGCCGTTTCAGCTCGGTGCTGACGGCTGCCAGTACACCCTGGTGGGACAGGCCATGGAAGCCGTATCTCCGTACCCCTGCCGCGCGCCACGATGGCGGAACAGCATAGGAATGGGCGTATTCGGGCATGTCGTCATGGAAAGCGGTGTCGAAGACCGCGACGTGGCGCACGCCGGGCCAACGCTCACGGGTCAGGCGTATGCCGGCCAATGCGCCAGGATTGTGATGCGGCGCCAGAGCCGAAGCCTTGCCGATCTCGCGTTCGACTTCTTCATCCACGAGCACCGCGTTGCTCAACAGTGGGCCACCGTGTGCGACGCGGTGACCAATGCCATCGAGCGTTGTGACACCCGCCCTGTGCAAGTGCCGCTCGATCTCCTCGAAGGTCGCAGCATCCACCGCAGGATGATCAATCGCCGAGTCGATCAATGGCAAGGTACGAGCCGACTCGAAAACTCCGAACTTCAGGGTCGCACTGCCGGCATTGATGGCGAGGACGCGCATGTCGGAGCTCCGTCAGCGCCGGTCAGTGCCGACGTCGCCGCCATTGGCAACGTTCATCAGATCGAATTGCCAAGTTTCGCTCGGCGCTAGCAGCACGCGAGGCCGCCGATCAGGCCCATGCTTCCGATGCTGTAGCGCCGTTGCTGGCGTGGTGATACGGGAGAATCCAACTTTGATCCGTGCCTGGACGACGCTGAAAAGCGGAATCGGCCGTGGCAGGCGCATCGCCTCCGACAAGGAGCGTGCTGCTTGCGACCCGTGAGCGTCTCTTTTTGCAGCCACAGCGGAGGGTCGTTCAGTTGGCATAGGCCTGCTCGAACACAAGCTCAGCCCACAGGTCCCGGCTCTTGCGCCATGATTCCATGGCCTGCCCAATCGCGTCTGCACCAGTTCGCTCAAGCTGATACCAAGGATTTTCGACCCGATGGGGATCCTGCGCACTCCACTGCTCAAGCCATCGTTGCACCCACGGCAGCAGCGCCAGGGCCGGGGTCACCTGCTCGGACCAGACCTTGCGACTGACGCGCATGGGGTGCAGCGCGCGAAGTTCACGAGCCGAGTCGGGGGTGACGGCGAAGCGGACCCACGGCGACACCAACTGCGAATAGAAGCGCTCGGTGATCTCCGAGAGTGCTTCGACCTTGTCGAACCCCGCCGGGTTTGCGTCGTAAGGCAGGTCTTCCAGCCGCCGCGGCTGGAACTGCGCAGCGGCGGCCGACTCCGAAGAGGCGCTGTCCTCCAGAACCATCTCGTAGAGTCCAGGCTTGAGTGCCTGGATCGATTCGGCATGATGCAAGATGGCGCGGTGCTCGCGTCGCGCCACCCCCGCGGAGACGAAGATGCCAAGGTGGCCAACATGTTGGTGCAGCAGGTACACCACGCGCTGGCCTGCCGCCACCAGGTCTGCGGTCGTCGGATATACCGCTTTGAGCCAGCCGAGCGCCTGGTGGGGCGGTGTGATGTTGTCGCCGTTGGAGCAAAATACCACCAGCGGTGCGCCAATGCGGCTGAGATCCGCGCGGCAGTGGCCATCGACCACGACCTCGCCGCTCTCCAGGTGATTGCCTACGAAAAGATCGCCTGCGATCGACAACATTTCCTCGCGTGCAAGCTGGTAGAAGCCATTCCACCAACGCTCGAACTCCAGGAAGCGATCGCGCTCAGTCTCCGGCTGCGCGAAGAGCGTGTCGTATTTCTTGAACACGCCCTCGGGCCGCAACGCCTCGAAGTTCTGGACCAGCCAGGCACCGTCGAATCGTCCGGCGCCGAGGTCCGACGCCCAGTGCGCCGGCCAGATGCCGCCCGTGAACCCACCGAGCAGCCGCATGGGGTTGATGCCTCTCTCGCCTGCCCAGTACGACAGCGGCGAGCCATTGAGCACTGCCAAGGCGGCACGGTGCTCGCAGTGCGACAGCGCCAGCGTGATCGCCCAACCGCCTTGGCAGTTGCCGTAGACGATCGGGGCCTTGCCTCGGTGGCGCTTGGCCACCATGTCGATGAATGTGGCCAGGGTCTGGACGACTGCGCCCATGGTCTGGCCCTCGACGGGCTCCGGATCGAACACTGCGAAGTACACGGGATGGCCTTCGAGCAGTGCCATGCCAACTTCAGAATCGCGTTTGAAGCCGCCGATGCCAGGGCCATGGCCGGCGCGTGGATCGACCACCAGCACCGGCGCGGCGCCTTTGCGCACATGCTTCTCCAAGGCGTCGGTGCCACAGCGAGTGACACGCAGGAGCCGGTAGTTGCTCGCCGGTTGCAAGTCGTGGCCGTCAGCCACCTGCTCTGACTCGAAGTGGAGCAGCGGCGGCATACCCGCCGCTTCGTGTTCGGTCATGTTGTTGGCGCGCTGTCTCAGCGCTTCGCCGGACGCGACGGTCCGCCACAGCATGTCGCCCCAGTAGGCAGCAAAGAGCCCAAGCGGTGCGGCGGCGATACCCTGGGAGTTCGTGCGTGCGTCCATGGCGTCGATCAGCGGCAGCAGCAGCCGCCATGCCCCTTTGAACGGGCAGCGGCCGGCGCATGGGAGGCACCGGCACCCGCCGCAATGCCCGGCGAGGAATCAGCGGATGCCTCGTAGCCCGCGGCAGCTAAGGCCGCGATCAGCTCAGGCGTCTTCTGGGCCGTCTGGTCGCCGGTGACACTCGCTGCGCCGCGAGCGAGATCGACATGCACGTCTTGCACACCAGCTACGCGCTTGAGCGCCTTGCTGACCGAGTTCGCGCAGGAGGCGCAGGTCATGCCGGCAACCTTGAGTTCGATGGTTTCCATGATGATGCTCCGGTGGTTTCAGTGGTGGTGCCCGGACTGGCCGACGGATTTCGGGCGGCTCCGGTCGTCTGATTGGCGCGCAGGCGAACCCTCTTCATCGCCCCGAGGCGGCTGATCTTGATGGTCATGACCGCCATGTGCGCCGTGACTGCCATGGCCGAAGATGTGCATCAACGGACAGGCGAGGATGAAGAGGAAGGGAGGCAGTTGCAGAAGATGGGCGTTGTGGCGGTAGAACATCCAGGCAACGGCGGCGGCGAGGCCGAGCCACAGCAGCCACTGGTTGATGCGAGACCAGTTCGGGCCGTTTCCTGTGCTCTTACTTCGATCGGGCGGAATATTCATGGCAATGCTCCTTCGTGAAGTTGACCCTTGTCGATTGGCGAGATTCCCGCATTCGAGTGCCGTGCAGGGCGCTGATCAGGCCCATCCATAAAACAGGTATGCCAGAAAAATGGGGCTGAACACCGGAGATTTCCATGGCCCCGGGCTAAAAAGTCCTCGATATTTCTGAGCATGATCGACCCGTGCCAAATGTGGCTTGTTAAGCTCAGCATAGAGCTGAGGTAAAGGCAGTACCTTGATCTTGATCAAAAAGATTCTCTGTACCCAGCTACGGGGTACATACCCCGCGCAGCGAACCAGCAGACCAGCTCACCTCAGGGGCTCAGCGCACACCGCCAAGTGAGCGCGCGACAGATGTGCCGAGCAGGCAGACGTTCGGCACCGATCGGAGGCTATCTACGAACGGTGACCGGAACTGTGACCGGATCGCGGCCGAGCAAAGGCCCTCGCGCGCGGTGTGGACGTAGCGATGGGCTACACAAGCGCATGATGTCGGCGCCTGCCGCTAGGACTGGGCACGTGGCAGTCACGGAGAAAAAATGTCCCGCTCGCGTAGCAACGTGGCCGGCCGGGTAGATCCCAGAATCAGGCAAAGAGATACGTGTCGGGTCCCGGATGATTCCTCACTGACTTCTGAAACAGATGAGGATGTGATTGCTGCCAGCGTTTCATCGCCTGGATCGGCGCCTCATGGTTGAGGGCTTTCTGTGGCAGGTGCTGGTTGTACAACCACACGTAGCGCAGCAGCGTTTTCTCCAGGTCCTCTGCGCTGTTGAAATGATGCGAACGCAGCACCTGCTCAATCCGGCCGTTGAAGCGTTCGACCATTCCGTTGGTCTGCGGCGTACGAGGCCGTGTCAGGCGGTGTTCAATGCCCAGAGCCTGACACAGCGCGTCGAACTCATGCTGACCACTTGCTTCCTTTACTCGCTTGCCAAACAGCCGGTCGGTGAATTCCTTGCCGTTATCGGTCAGAAGCGTGCGAATCCGGAACGGCGCAGCGCGCGTCAGCGCGTTCAGGAAGGACTGTGCAGCGGCTGCCGTCTTGCGGTGCTTGATTGCCACGAACACCCAGCGCGTAGCGCGGTCGATGGCCACGAAGACGTAGCGCCGTGCGCTCTCGTCAGCCATCTGCGGCAG
>NZ_JAOCLR010000038.1:0-46699 GCF_029845405.1 Pigmentiphaga sp. GD03639 | reverse complement strand
GTGGGCGTCACGAACGCCACAGACCCGTTCAGCGCCAACGCGCCACTGGTGCTCAGCAACCGAAAAAGCGCGTCCACGCCGACGCTGACGGTGGCGATGTGCACGCCCAATGAGCTGACCAGCTCATTGGTAACGGCCAAGCCAAGGAGATCGGCGAAGGTGAATCGGGCAGCCTTCCCGGTCTTGGACGCCAAGTAGGGCACGGTCTTGCGCCAATGCCGCACCGTTTCGGCGGACACGCCAGTTAGCGTGCGCATCTGATCCTGAGTGTACTGGATGGCGGTGACGGCAGACATTCGCGTTGCTGGCAACTAGAAAATACGCACATTCTGCCATGTAAAGGTGTGCCTCTCAACAAATAAAGGCCGGTTCAGCCGCGTATCCCGCAAGCTTGCAAGCTTCCGAAATCGTGACCATCAGAACGCATCGCCAAGGTGGCAACCGGAACCGTTCATGGCAGTTCTTGTGGAGAGGGGCAAGAGGAACAGGCGCCCCCGGAGGGACGCCTGCGGACTACAGTAAGCCGGCTTCGGCGAACGAGTACGGGCTGCCCTTGCCGACGATGAAGTGATCCAGCACCCGGACATCGACGGTGGCCAGGGCGCTCTTCAACCGCTCGGTGATCGCACGATCAGCGGCCGAGGGCTCGGTGTTCCCCGAGGGGTGCTGATGCGCCAGGATCAGCGCCGAAGCGTTGAGCGCCAGCGCACGCTGGACAACCACCCTCGGATACACCGAAGTCTGGTCGACCGTGCCCTGGAACAGCGGCTCGAAGGAGAGCACCTGGTGCTGGTTGTCGAGAAACACGACGGCGAAGATTTCGTTCGGCTCCGCGACCAGTTTCAGGCGCAGGTAGTCGCGCACGGCGGCGGGACTGCCCAGCGCCGGACCGGCCTTGAACACGCGGTTCTCCAGCAGGGTGATGGCCTGCTGGATGATCCAGTCTTCGTGCTGGGCGGCGATCAGGGTGAGCGACTCCGGGCGGGAGTCGGCGATGACGAGAGACATGGCGAACCTCCAATGGATGAGATCGGAGGGCGCTTGCCCCTGGAGGGCAAACCCTCCTGGGGACGATGGGGATGGAACGGGTGACGAGCGGGCATCCACCACCGCGGATGCGGTGGCTGTTCGCGTCAAGGGATGCGATGCGAACGGGTTTCGATCAACGCGGACAAGCCGCGCCGCAGCCTTGAAGATCGATGGCTACCTGGGCATGTCACCGGCAACGCCGGCGGGCATGTCTGGGGAATGGGCGGGTTCGGCTGCGGTCGTGCTGCCGGCGGCAAGCAGGTCGATGGCCGACAGCAAGGCGTCGCCTTCGACGGGGCCGTGCAGCAGGAGGGTCTTGCCGGACTCGCGGTCGCGCAGTTGCAGGGCCGGCGTGGCCGCGATGCCCTGCTGTGCCGCTTCCGCCGCCTGGGCACGGATGACGGCATCGGGGCGATCGCTGTCGAGACAACCCTGCATGGCTGGTGTGAGGTCGGGATAGCGCAGGCCTTCCGGCAGGCCCTGGCCGTCGCCACGGGTGTTCGCGTAGAGCCAGGCCACGGCCTGCCAAAACGCGGCGTGTCCGCCCGTCTCGCCCGCGCACTCGGCCAAGCGCGCCCCGGCAGTCGCGGCCGGCTCGTGCATGGACAGCGGCAGGTGGTGCCACTGCCAGTTCACCTCGGGATGGGCGTCGATCCAGCGCTTGAGCGCGGGGAAGTAGGCCCGGCAGTACGGACACTCCAGGTCGGCGTACCCGACCACCGTGAAGCGCGCATCGGCACGGCCATACAGCCAGGGCGGGCCGGCCGGTTTCGGCACTTCGGACCCGGCGGCGACCAGGGACATGGACTCGGTTGCCGGATGCGGCGCGCGCAGCAACATCCACGAGGCCACCGCAATCGTCGCCACGATCAGCAGACCGATCCGGGGATGACGGCGGGCGAAGGAAGGCATGCGCATCGTGTCGCTCCCGTCAGGCCAACGTGTCCAGCGCCAGAGGTTCGATTCCCCGCGCACGGTCGATCTTCTCGGCCACGCGGAAGGCGGCATCCAGCTCGCTGATGCCGTGCTGCTGCATCAACTGGAAGCGTTCGGCCTTCTCCTCGGGCTCGGTCATCGCCATCGCCAGGTAGAGGCTGGGCGGCACAGCGCGGAACAGCACTTCCATCGACTTGGACAGGATGACGCCCTCGCTGAACTTGCCGGCCTCCTTGCGGGCCGAGAGCATCAGCGCCTTCTGCGAAGCGTTGAGTTCGCGGAAGCGCGCGATCTTTTCGACTTCATCGGGCGGCATCGACAGGCAGATCCACCACTCGATCATGTTGAGCATGGGCTCGGCCGCTTTCGGCAAGTCGTCCAGGTTCTGCGTGGCGAGCCAGAACCAGGCGCCGAGCTTGCGCCACATCTTGGTGATCTTGACCACGTAGGGCGCGAGCAGTGGGTTCCTCGTGATGATGTGGCCTTCGTCCGTCACGTTGATGATCGGGCGGCCCAGAAACTGGTCGCGCTCGGCGATGTTGTTGACGGTGTTGATGAGCGAGATGTAGGCGATCGAGAGCTGGGCGTTGTAGCCCTCGCGCGCGAAGGTGGCCAGGTCCACGATGGTGATGTCCGCCTCGGGCCACGGCGTGCCGGACCGGTCGAACATCTCGCCGTCCACGCCCTGGCAGAACATGTCCATGGCGTCGGCCATCTCCAGCAGCCGTGCGCGCCGCATCTCCGGCAGCGTGGCATCGCGGGCGCGCTCGCGCAGCGCGTCGCGCACATCGCGGGTCAGCACCGTGCGCTTCTCCGCTACGCAGTGCTGTGCCGCATCGAGAATGCACTGGCGGATCAGGCTGCGGTCGGCGCGGGTCATGCGCGCTTCTTCCTTGTCCTCGCCGCCGGTGATCATCAGTCGTGCGGTGATCTCCAGTTCGCCGAGCACGTCACGCTGCTCATCGCCTTCCACGGCCATGCCGGCATCGGTCTGGTCCTGGTCGAGCGCATCGGCGTCCAGCGTCTGTACCTGGCTCGGCGTATCGACCAGGCGCCAGGCATCGGCGAACGGGGCCAGACTGACGCCCGCACCCGGCGCGAGCTTCACCCGATGCACGGTGAGGCCCAACCGTGCCGCGAAGTCGCCGAACAGGCCGAAGCTGTTGCCCGCCTCGACGATGAACAGGCGCGGCCGATAGATCGCCGTCACCTGATTCAGGATATTGTTGAGCGTCGCGCTCTTGCCCGACCCCGTGGGGCCGAACAGGAACAGATGCGCGTTCATCTGCCGGTCGAGACGGTTCAACGGATCGAAGGTGATCGGGCCGCCGCCGCGGTTGAAGAACGTGATGCCCGGATGCCCCGTGCCCTGGCTGCGGCCCCAGACCGGCGCCAGGTTCGCCGCATGTTGCGCGAACATGAGCTGGGTGTACCACTGGCGCTTGTCGGCAGCCGGATCGAACACGCACGGCAGCCAGCGCAGATAGCTGTTCAGCGGCGCCACCTCGTCCTCTTCGCGTACCGGTTGCAGGCCGGCGTTGAGCATCACGTTGACGAGCTGCAGACCGCGCGCATCGAGCTGGGCCAGGTCGCGGCCGCGCAGGTAGAACGCCAGCGCGCCGCGGTAGAGCTTGTGCGCGCTGCCGATCAGGCCGCGCGCCTGCTGCACGTCCTGCCGGGTCTGCTCCGAGGCCAGGGTTTCGCCGACGGCCTTCCTGGCGAGGTGGTTGAGGTGCGCCTCCAATACGTCCTGGGGTGTGGCGACCAGCGTCAGGCACATCACCGTATCCTCGGGCATCTGGTCGAACAGCGCGTTCATGGCATCGCCGCCTTTGCGCGTCTCGCCCGTCAGATGGCCGGTCACGGGTGGCGTGCGCAGGCGATCCATCACGATCACCCGATGCGGCATGCTGTCGAAGAACCACAGGCCGTTGGGCACGTCCGAGCGCGGTTGGCCGAAGAACAGGCGCTGCGCGAAGTCGGTGCCGCTGGCGAGTTCGATCTCGCCCTCCTCCTGCTCTTCCGGGTAGCGGGTCAGCGCGTAGAAGCGTTCCCGATCTTCGGCAGTGGTGCCGAGCAAGGTCGGATTCGGGTTGAACCAGCGCAGCAGCCAGGCGTGGATGTCCGCCGCGCCGAGACGCCGAGCCTTCACGCCGGCATTCGCCAGCCCGCCGGCGAGGCGGTCGCAGATCGTGGTCAGCGCCTGCTCGGGCGACTGGCCACGCCGCGGGGTCGTGGCCGCGGACGTGCGGCGGTAGACCACCATGCGCACGCGCCGCACCTGGCCGCGCCACGGCAGGCGCGTCACCGTGGTGTCCTCAAACAGGCCACCCGGCTTGGCGATGGCCCGCAGGTGATGGGCGAAGAAGCGCAGGTAGAAGTCGCTGAACGCGCTGCCCTGCGCACGCGGCTGCAGATAGTTCGCCAGGGAGCGCAGATAGTTGTCCCAGTCGGCCTCGTCCTGGGCGTAGAGCTGCACTACCCAGGGGTTGTCGTCCAACTCGTCGAAGGAGTCCTGCAGGGCGTTCTCCAGCGCATCGCGCGCCTGCCACAGCCAGGCCATCTCGCGGCCCTCGGTGCCGACCGGCGCCAGTTCGAAGAAGGCCGCCACCGACTGGCCGTCTTCCAGCAACATGCACTTGCTGCCGGGCAGGTACTCGACCCAGGGCAGCAAGTCCGCGAACGACGGCGCGACGCCATAGAGCGCATCGTGGTCGGCCTGGGTGGCCGGTCTGCGCCGGCCCCGGCCGAGCGCGCTGCCCGGCTCGGCGACACCCTGTGCCGCCAAGGCCGTTACGTGCCGTGCCCAGGCATCATCGGTCGCATCCGCGGCGTCAACAGGCGATGCGTCGGACTTGCGTGACCACGGCAGCGACCAGGCCATCAATAGTCCTCCACGCGCTCGCCCGGCATCGCGTACTGCACGCGCTGGTAGAGCGGGAACACCGTGCTGTAGCCGGGCACCGGCACCGGGTCGGTGCCCGCCAGGTGCGGGAACACGTACATCACCAGGTCGGGGTTCGGCAGGCGGTGGAACTGGCGGTAAATCTCGTTCTGCGCGGTGCGGGTGTAGCGCGCCTGCACGCCGGGCGCCGCCTGCACATCGGCATCGGCCAGCGGCCGGCGCAGGCCCTGGCGCGCGTCGAGCAGTTGCCGCGCAGCTTGGCCCCCGCCTGCGCTGCCGCCGGTCTCCTGATGCCAGATGTCGAGCATGGTGCTGTCGCCGTGCGGCAGCAGCTTCTCCTTGCTGGTGGCGCAGCCGCCGAGCAGGGTGGCCGCCAGCAGCACGGCGGCCGCGTCAATCCAGATCCGAGGCATGGGCTTCTCCGGTGCGGTGGTGGACCCGACGCCCCTTGGCGTCGTAGTCGATGTCGAGCGGCTGCTCCAGGTGCACGGCCACTTTGGCGCCCGGCTGCACGTAGACCGCCGCGAAGGCCTGGCCGTAGAGCTTGTTGACCCAATCGGCCATGTCGCGCACGCCGCCCGCGAGGATGCGGCCCATCGCTTCGTTGCCGCTGATGCCGACGGTGCCCAGCGAGCCGTTGCTGTTGGCGACCACGGCCACGCTGCCGTTGTCGGACTTGATGAGCGAGGCCGCGCCGGCGCCGGCCGCGGTGATGAGCGCCTGGCTGCCCAGGTACTGCTGGGCGTTGCTGCGCCGCTCGCCGCTGACGCAGGGAATGCCGTAGGGGTCGCTGATCCAGCCCAGACCGCCTTGGATGCTGGCGCCGTTGTGCCCCGAGTTGCCGCCGCTGCTGCCGCCCTTGCTGCTGTCCTCCGGCACCGTGCGGATGGTGCCGTCCTGGAACACGAACGTGACCGAGCGGATTTGCCCGCGCACGCACGAGAGCGTCCAGTCGCCCGAGGCCGTGCCGCTGACCACGGCGCCGGCCACGTCGGGGATGTCGATGCCGTTGGCCGTGAGGTTGTCCGGGCCGATCAGCACCTTGAACGGATAGGGATCGTTGACGGTTCCATCGATTGGCACGCGCCCGATCAGCGCCGTCATGGCAATCGACCCCATGAGCGTCGAGTTCGACGGCACGGTGTAGACAGCCTTCGTGGATGCGCCCACCGCGCGGCTGCCGACGTCGGCGACGGATTCCACTGCGGCCGACAGGCTTTTCTGGGCCGGCCCGAAGCTCAGGGGAAAGCTCGGCTCCTTGCTGCTGTTCTTGGCGTCGACCTTGGCATCGTCGGGCTCGACCCACTGCGTGCTAGCGACGCCGCGGTTGAAGCGCTGGCCGTCACCCTCTTCGAGCCCCAGCCCGACGGGCAGATCGGACGGGCCACCCTTGCCGGAAAGGCCGTCCAGTTGCCGCTGCAGATCCTGCAGCAGCCCCTGGGTCTGCTGCCTGTCGCTGGCCACCTGATTGCGCTCCTGCTCCAGGCGGCTGCGCTCGCCTTCCAGCGCGCTCTGGATGCGTTGGTCGATCGCGCTTTCCCGCGCGCGCAGGCGCTCGTTCTCGGCCTTGTGCTGCTTGTTGTCGCCCAGCGCGCTCTGCAGCTCGGTGCGCAACTGCTTCACCTGGGCCACCAGCGTGGCGACGGTATCGCGCGGCGTGTCGCCAGCGATGCCCAGGGCTTTCATCTCCTCGGGCGTGAGCGTACTGGCCGCGCCCTTGGGAGCGGGCTGGCCGCCGGGCGCGCCGGAGAACAGCTTGATGCCGACGAACACCAGCAGCAGCGCCATCGGGATCAGCAGCCACTTGAGCAACGGATTACTTTTCATCGCGCGCTCCTCCGGTCGAGCCGGCCGCGGCGGCCGGCGGCAGGTTCACGCTGGCGTCGATCGGGCTCAGCGCCGGCAGCAGCGACTCGGCCAGGCCGTGGCCGCGCGTGACCAGGTAGAGCACCGTGGTGTCGGACGCGGTGCCGGCCGGCCCCAGGTTCGGATGCTGGAAGGTCGCCGCCACGAAGTTCCCCTGCAGGGCGCGCGGGTCGAGGTCGAGCCAGCGCGCCGAGGTATTGGTGAGTCGCACGGCCGTCACCCACTGGTCTTCCAGGCGCCACGCGGCCAGTGCCCGCGCGTGCACCGGCAACGTCGGCAGCAAGGTGTCCAGCGCGAGGCCGCGGCGCAGGTTTACGCGCCCGATGCCGGCGACCGGCTCGACGGTGCGCAGCGGCGCGTACAGGTTCTGTGCGGCATGGCGCGTCAGCACGACCGGTACCGGCGTTTCGCGCCGGGGAACGGATTTGCCCGCGGGCGCATCGGCCTGCTCGTCCGCGCCGCTTGCTGCACCGCCGCCGTAGCGCTTGGCGGGGGCTTCCGCATCCACGATGCGCACCGGCTCCAGCGGCGCCTGGCCGTCCTTCGCCGGCTCGGCGGCGATGTCGAGCAGGATCAGCGCGCCGGATTCCACGTCCTGCAGTTGCAGCCGCGTGGGCGGAATCGGCTCGCTCGCCCGCAGGTAGATCGCGCCGCCCGCACTCTGCACGCGCAGGTGATCGCCAACGCTGGCCGGCACGCCGACGCGCACATTGCGGTCGATGAAGACCACGCGCTCCTGGCCGACCACCAGCGGCACCGGCAGGGGCAGCCGCTCCCAGCGCAGGATTTCCACGGCTTGGCTGGCCGGCACGAAACCGAGGATCAGCAGGACGCCGGCCAGGGCCGACAAGGCAACGGACTTCATGGAGAGTCTCCCTGCAGGTGGCCGGAGGCGTTGGCGGGCGCGCCGGCCTGGGTCGGCGTCGGCGGCGTTTCGATGCGCTGGGGTGCGCTGGCGTAGCAGTCCAGCGCCAGGCCGAAGGGGTTGCGCTCGGGGTCGATGTCCAGCCGGACGACCTTGATGGGGTAGCGCACCAGGGCGCGCTTGACCTGCTCGGAGCCGTAGTATTCGTCCGCGCTCACGTCGAGCGTGACGATCCAATCGCGGTCGGAGACCACCTTGACGCGCGTGGCCGGATCGTCGCCGTAGCCGCGGCCGGGAATCTCGTAGATGCCGCGCACGCGCTGACGCAGCTCGCCACTGGCACGCCGGTACTCGTAGTCCTGTTGCAGGAAGGCCCGGCAGCTCGGCGTGAGGTAGGCCGACAGCGCGCGCAGGTTGCGCGGATAGTCTTCTTCGCCGTTCGTGGGCCAGCGCTGTACCTGCTGCCAGATATAGAACGAGAAGGCATACACGCTCTCGGGCGGCACGTCCCACCACTTGCGCGTGCTGCCCGAGCGCAAGTCCGGCGGCACATGGATGGTCAGACTCTTCGGCGCACTCCACCAGCCGAAGCCGAGCAGCAGCGCCACCGCGAACAACGCGCCGGCCCCCAGACGCAGCGTCTTCACGTGCGCCTGCAGGTGCGCAACCTCGTTCCTGAAACGGCTCATGGCGCACCTCGATTGGCGTTGCGCCGGGTCGTCCAGTAGCCCGAGCGGGTGATGAGGCGCTGCCCGCCCAGGAGCGCTGCCAGCGCCGGGTGCCGCAATGCCAGCCGCCACTGGAGCTGTCGGTAGAGCCAGGTGTCGGGCCGGCCGCGCTTCTGTGCGCGCAGAAAACCACCGCCGACGAAGACGCCCAGCGCGATGCCGGCGACGATCAGCGTCGGCACCATGGCGATGCTGTGCGTGAGCCAGGCCAGCGGCAGGCCGAGTGCGAATCCGGCTGCGGCCGACAGGCCGGCGCAGATCCACAACTCGTCGGCGGTCAGCCCGCGCACGACCACCGGCTGGCGATTCAGCCGGTGCGGCAGGAAGCTCACCAGCGTGTCTTGCGGGGTCTCCGAGGGGACGGCCATCGCTTGCCGCCCTCACAGCACGCCGGTGGCCTTGGTGAGCAGCCAGATGCCGACCACCAGCAGGATCGCGCCCACGGCGACCGTCAGGCCGAACTGGCCCCAGGTGGCGCGGCCGGTGTGGATCTCCGAGTAGCGCGTGTAGGCGTGATAGCAGACACCGACGAACATCGAGGCGACCACCAGCAGCGCGATCAGCAGCACGATGTCGTAGCCGTAGTTCTGCAAGGTCTGCAGGATGCCGCTGCCCTGGCCGCGCGAAGGGTCCTCCATGGTCGGCAGGCCCTGCGCGAAGGCCGACAGCGGCAGGCCCGCGAGCGCCAGCGGCAGCAGCGGTGCGGCGATGCGGGACGGAATGCGATGGGATGTCGATGACGTGTTCATGGCGTTTGGCCTTTCGTGACGGTCAGGAGAGGAGGAAGAAGGTCAGTACCAGGTACATCGCCACGAAGCGCACGACGACGGCGAGAAACTGACGCTCGGTGATGCGGTGCTCGGCCCAGCCGACGTAGGCGGTGCGCATGGCCCACACGCCCCACAGCAGCAACACGGCGAACACGAAAGCGAGCACCACGGCAGAGACGGCCGAAGGCGCGAAGCCGCCGTTGGCCTGGAAGGCGGCGACCTGATCGGCAGAGGGCGTCATGGCGATGGCTCCTCGTCGTCGTCGTCGGCGCGGTCACGGCGGACGTAATCGCCGGCCAGCGGGACGGGATCGCGCGGCTGGGCGCGCTGGGGCACGAGGTAGTCCTCCAGGCCGGCGCGAACGCGCTTCAGGTCGGCACGCAGTTGGGCGTAGTCGAAGTGGTAGCGGGCGCGCTCCTGCGGAGCGGTATTGGCGGCGTGCTCGGCGAGGCGGTCGATCAGGTCGAGTTGGCGGGCAAGCGCGGCGAGCTGCTCACGCTCCGAGGCGAGGCTGTCGGCAGCGGCGGCAGGCTGCAGCGCCGAGAACGACACAGCCAACACCACGGCAAGCGCAGGCCATGCGGATGTGCGGCGGTTGGTCTGTCCCATCGTGCCATTCCCCGTTGAAGCGGATGGCCAGATGCTGTGGCGCGCCCTCGCTTCGCGCCGCAGGGAATGGGAACTACGGCATGACCGGATTTGTTGGTCGCGCTGGCCGACATTCGCGCAATGCCTGGTGGATTTCTTGTTGGCTAGCGCCTACCACCCTTTGGTAGAATTGAGCAAACTTGGCAATCCAAAGTCACGAAAGACCAAACCAGATGGTTTTCAGATGAGTGAAGTCGAGAGCGAGATCCTCACGCTGGAGGAAGTCGCGGCCTACCTCAAAGCCGGCAAACGGACGGTCTATCGCCTTGCCCAGAAAGGAGAGATTCCAGCGTTCAAGCTTGGGGGAACCTGGCGCTTTCGCCGCTCGGAGCTGGATCGGTGGATCGCCGAAAGCATCAACAAGAAGAAGCCGGAGGCCGAGTGAGCGCGGACCATGCCAGCCGCCGAATCACGCTCGGGGAAGAACAAGGGGAGGATCGCCGTTGACGACACAGCAGCTTCTGACGCCGCACCAGAGCCAGTACTTTGCTTGGCTGCTGACCAGGCGTGCAGCAGGCGACTCCGTGGAGTCGCTGGCTTCGACTTTGGTCGATTCGCAGGTCGATCTGAATCCCCATCAGGTCGAGGCCGCGCTCTTCGCTTGCCGCAACCCCCTCTCACGCGGCGTGATCCTCGCCGACGAGGTTGGTCTAGGCAAGACCATCGAAGCCGGCTTGGTCATCTCCCAACGCTGGGCGGAACGGCGGCGGAAGGTGCTCATCATCGTTCCAGCGAACCTGCGCAAGCAATGGCACCAAGAGCTGCAGGACAAGTTCGGCCTGCAAGGGCTGATCCTCGAAGCCAAAAGCTACAACGCGATCCGCAAACAGGAGCAGCGGAACCCGTTCCTGTTCGCCTCCGGTCCGATCATCTGTTCCTACCAGTTCGCGAAGGCCAAGGCTGACGATGTCAAGGGCATCGATTGGGACTTGGTCGTCCTCGACGAAGCGCATCGCCTGCGCAACGTCTACAAAACCAGCAACGTCATCGCCAAGACCCTCAAGGAGGCGTTGTCGCGCGTTCACTCCAAGGTGCTTCTGACCGCGACGCCGTTGCAGAACTCGCTGCTCGAACTCTATGGGCTGGTCAGCTTCATCGATGACCGCGTGTTCGGAGACCTTGATAGCTTCCGCTCGCAATTCACTGGCAGAGAGCAATCCTTCAGCAGCCTGCGTGACCGGCTGGCCCCCATCTGCAAGCGCACCCTGCGCAAACAGGTTCAGCCCTACGTGTCGTACACAGCGCGCAAGGCCATCGTCGAGGAGTTCACGCCGTCGAGCGAAGAGCAGGAACTTTCCAGGCTCGTCGCCGATTACCTGCGCCGCCCCAACCTCAAGGCCCTGCCCGAGGGGCAGCGCCAACTGATTTCACTCGTGCTGTGGAAGCTGCTTGCCTCCAGCACGCACGCGATTGCGGGTGCGCTGGAGACAATGGCCAAGCGCCTCCAGGGTGTGCTCGACAAAACCACCGAGGTTCCCGATCTGGCCGAGGAACTCGATGAGGACTACGAGTCGCTCGACGAAACCGCCGATGAGTGGAACGACCAAGGCTCAGACGTCGCAGCACCGAGCCGCTTGGAACGCGATGCCATCGCGGAGGAGATCGACGAGCTTCGCCACTTCAAAACGCTGGCAACCAACATCCGGGACAACGCGAAGGGCAAGGCACTGTTCACCGCGCTGGATCGAGCCTTCGCCGAACTGGATCGGCTAGGCGCGCCCAGGAAGGCCATCATCTTCACCGAGTCCAAGCGCACGCAGGAATACCTCCTCAACTTGCTGGCCGACACGCCATACGGCGACGGCATCGTGCTCTTCAACGGCACCAATAGCGACCAGCGTGCGCAGGCGATCTACAAGGACTGGCTGAAGCGTCACGAAGGCACCGACCGCATCACCGGCTCCAAGACCGCCGACACCCGTGCGGCACTGGTCGAGCACTTCAAGGAGCGTGGCAAGGTCATGATTGCCACCGAGGCCGGAGCCGAAGGCATCAACCTCCAGTTCTGCTCGCTCGTCATCAACTACGACCTGCCGTGGAACCCGCAGCGCATCGAGCAGCGCATCGGGCGCTGCCACCGCTACGGTCAGAAGCACGACGTGGTGGTGGTCAACTTCGTCGACCGCAGCAATGAGGCCGATGCACGGGTGTACGAGCTGCTGTCGCAGAAGTTCCAGCTCTTCGAGGGCGTGTTTGGGGCTAGCGACGAAGTGCTGGGTGCCATCGGCTCCGGTGTCGATTTCGAGCGGCGTATCGCCGAGATCTACCAGAACTGCCGAGAGCCCGAGGAAATCAAGTCCAGCTTCGAGCAACTCCAGCTCGACCTCTCCGGCGAAATCAACGAGGCGATGGTCAAGACGCGCCAGGTACTGCTTGAGAACTTCGATGAGGAGGTGCAGGAGAAGCTGCGCATGCGGGCCGACGACAGCCGCAACGCGCGCAACCGCTTCGAGCGCATGCTGATGGACTTGACCCGCGCCGAACTGGTCCATTGCGCCGCGTTCGATGACGACGGCTTCGATCTCCGCCACATACCGACTGGAGTCGAGCACGGCGGCCTCGCGGGCATCGAGCTGGGGCGCTACGAATTGCCCCGCCGCTCCGGCGACGCGCATCTATACCGCATCAATCATCCGCTGGCGCGATGGGGCATCGAGCAGGCCAAGGCTCGCGCACTCAACGGGGCTCGTCTTGTGTTCGACTACAACGCCCACGGTGCAAAGATCAGCACGCTTGAAGCCTGGCGCGGCAAGGCCGGATGGCTCACCGTGAAGCTAATCTCGGTCGAGACACTCGGCAACCAGGAGCAACATCTGCTGGTTGCGGCGGGCACGACCGACGGCGTCGTGCTCGCGGAAGAAGACCCGGAAAAGCTGCTGCGCCTGCCCGCGACCACGCAGGCGGCCAGTCTGTTCAACGCCCCTGATGCCACCCTGCTGGCCGACGTGGAAGCCCGCAAGACCGCACTCCTGCGCGACGTCAACGAGCGCAACCTCGGCTACTTCGAGCAGGAAGTCCAGAAGCTGGATGCCTGGGCGGACGACCTGAAGCTCGGTCTGGAGCAGGAGATCAAGGAGATCGACCGCGAGATCAAGGAGGTGCGCCGAACCGCCGCGACCTCGCCGACGCTGGAAGAAAAGTTGTCATGGCAGAAGAAGCAGCGCGAACTGGAGAGTAAGCGCAGCAAGCTGCGCCGCGAGTTGTTTGCCCGGCAGGACGAAGTCGAAGCGCAGCGCAATGACTTGATCAGCCAGCTTGAAGTGCAACTCCAACAGCAGGTCGAGGAGCGCACGCTGTTCACTGTCGAGTGGGAGCTGGTGTAATGACTAATCAAGTAGCACCGTTAGACCTGCGCATGACCAGGCCGCGGTTGAAGCGTGCCAAGAATTGAGGAGAGCGAGATATGGCTAGCGGAAAATTACTGCGGCAACTCATCAAATCGGGAACGCAAGGCGATGCTTCGGGCTTTCGCGCGGCGTCCGAGGCAGTGATCAAAGAGGAGCGCGAGAAGAACCATCATCTGCTCGCAAATGACCTTGAGCGCTTGCTTTACGGCGATCAGGCAAACTTCGGGAAGAATGCGCGGAAGCTGCAAAGTTTGCCCAGCGTGCCGACAAATAAAGACAACGGGCTTGCGCTACTAGAAGAGCGTGCCGTGATTCGAGAGGAGAAAGACATCATTCTCTCGGATGCTTCGCAGTCGGCACTCGATGAAATCCTGATGGAGCACAACCGGGCGGACGTGCTCCGATCCTATGGCCTGCAACCCGCGCAGAAGCTGTTGTTTTGCGGGCCTCCCGGCTGCGGCAAGACGCTGGCCGCCGAAGTCATCGCGCATTCCCTGTCCATGCCACTCGTCCTCGTTCGGCTGGACTCGATCATATCGTCGTTTCTGGGGGAGACGGCTGCCAATTTGCGAAAAGTGTTCGATTACGTCGCAACGCATCCCGTGGTCGCATTGTTCGATGAATTCGACGCCCTGACCAAGGATCGTGGCGACAGCGCCGATCATGGTGAGCTCAAACGCTCCGTAAATGCCGTCTTGCAGATGATGGACGGTTATCGAGGCGAGAGCATCCTGATCGCCACCACCAACTACGAAACCCTATTGGACAAGGCGGTTTGGCGACGCTTCGATGAGGTTGTGCGCTTCGAGATGCCGAATCTGGAGCAGATCAAACGCTTGTTAGCTCTGAAACTCTCCGGTGTCCGCCGCAATTTCGAGCCCGACGATGGCCAGGTGGCATCCGTGTTCAAGGGGATGTCGCACGCCGATATCGAGCGTGTACTGCGGCGGGCCGTTAAGGAAATGATCCTGTCTGGGCGGGAGTTTTTGGAGAAGAGTCATATCGATAACGCACTTGCCAGAGAGTATCGCTACAAGAGTTAAGGCATGGAGGGGAGAAGATGGCCTATGAGCACCTGCGTCTAGATCGTGAAGAACCGATCAATCTTCGCCACCCGCGGAGGGGCGGGGGCGGTTTTACACCACAAGACCCACGTGCTTACGGCGCGGCGCTTGGCACAAAATTCCAGGCTGCAAGGGGGCGTATCACTGACCCGGATCAGGCCGACATTGGCGGCTACGATGATCGCAAGCTGATAAAGATTCAGCTGCGTCATGGAGAAAGCCTACCTCCGGACTCTTTCCAGGCTATTCCCGGTGTGGAAATCGTCAGCCAGGAAGAAAAAACTGTTGTTTTGGCCTTCGCCACTGATGAAGGTTTGGACGAATTCGAACGGCGTTTGGCAACGTTGGCGCGTGACGGTAACGTTACACGTAAGGATCTGCTGTATGCCATCGAGGACTTCGATCACTGGACACCGGAAGATCGCACTGGCAACGCTCTCCGTGAACAGGGCTTCCCCGAAGAAACGCCATTCACGCTCGATGTCGAACTATGGCCCCAGGAGCGACAGGACAAGCGCCAGGCCATGGTCCGTGCCTTCGTAGACCTGTTGCAGGAACTCGGCATCAAGAAGTTGGACGAGCTCAAGCTGCCATCCTTGGTAAAGCTGCGCGTGCGCTGCGATCAGAATCAAGCAGATCAGCTTTTGCGCCATCGGGACGTCCGCACGGTGGATCTTCCACCTCGGCTGGGCGTTTCCGTTCAGCTGTTGATGACAGACATCAACCAGTTTCCGGTAGTTGATCCACCGCCTGCCGATGCGCCTGCGATTGCTGTTCTCGACTCCGGCTTGACCTCGGGCCACCCTCTGCTTGCCGCAGCGGCCGGCGATGCTCAAGGTTATCTGAAGCCTCATCGCAGCGCCAATGATGCCGAGCCGTGGCATGGCACCTTCGTCGGTGGGCTTGCGTTGTACGGCGATGTCCATAACGCCATCCAGCAGCGCCAATTCGTCCCGCAGCTCCGCTTGTTCTCCGGCAAAGTATTCGAACACGACGGACAGGATCAGACCGAGTTTGTCGAGAAGGCGGTCGAGGAAGCCGTGCGCGACCTGCACGGGCAGTACGGTTGCAAGGTGTTCAATCTCAGCTATGGCGACCTGAATAAGGTGTACGACGGTCGGCATGTCCGCGGGCTGGCCTATACCCTGGATCGTCTTACGCGCGAGCTGGGCGTGTTGTTCGTGGTGCCGGCGGGCAACTTGCAGCTCAACCAGCTCCCCCAAGATGCCCGTGGGCAATACCCCCACTATTTGTTCGAGGAGCACGCCCGGCTGCTGGACCCGGCCACGGCGCTCAACGCCCTCACGGTCGGCGGTATCAGCCTGTTCGAGGCCACGCGCGACGCGCAAAACCATCCCAACACCATTGAAGATCACATCCTGGCGCGGGCGAACCAGCCCTTCCCGTTGACGCGACGCGGGCCATCCATCAACGGCGCCATCAAGCCGGATGTGGTGGAACATGCGGGGAACATCGCCCTGATGCTTACAGGCGGCCGCCCTCGCCATACGGGGCTGGGTGTCGTGTCGCTCAACGGCGGATTTGCCACCCACGGATTCGCGTTCAAGGAGGACATCGGCACCAGCTATGCCGCGCCGCTGGTGGCCCACAAAGCCGCGCGGCTACTGGCCGAAGTGCCCGACGCTTCGCCCAGCCTGCTGCGCGCACTGATCGGCGCCCATGCCCGCTGGCCGCAAGCCTGCGAAGCGCTGTTGAACCCCGGCAACAATGCTGAAGGCCGCGACAAACTCCTGCACCTCGTCGGGTATGGGCGCGTGGACGATGCGGCGCTGTTCCGCTCGCTTGATCACACCGTCACCCTGCTGGCCGAAGAGCGCGTCGGAAACGACCAGCACCACTTCTTCGAACTGCCTGTGCCGGACAGCTTCTGGGCCAACGGGCGCCGTACGCGCGAAATTACGGTGGCGTTGGCCTACAGCCCCGAGGTACGCACGACCCGCCTGGACTATCGCCGCACGAAACTCTGGTTCAACCTCGTGGTAGCCGACAGCCTGGATGACGTGACTCGTGCCTTCCAGCGCAACCGGGAAGAAGGTATGGGGGAGCACAGCAATGGCCGCTGGCTGCCCAACGACACCCGCAAGAACGGCACGTTGCAGGTCTCTCGATGGCGCTTCAAACAGGCGCTGGCCAACGGTCACAAGGTGTTCGTCGTAGTGACCCGACAAGATAGTCCTTGGTCCGATGGGCGCGATGGGGACGAGCCCTATGCCGTCGCCGTGGTACTGGCGGATCGGGAGCAGGCCAACGCTCAGCTCTATGCCCAAGTGCGGGCGGCGCTGCAAGCCCGTGCCCAGGCACGTGCGCGTGCTCGGATTGGCGGGAGGGGCTGATGGCTGCGCTCGAACCTCAGTACATGACCATTCTGGAGACGGTGCAGGCCAAGCGATTTGTGCCTTTGCGCTCGCACCAAAATTTCAGATCCCAATCATTGGGCTATCCGGGGAAGCAGGTGCGTCATCATGGATAACACCCGCGACCCGTCACTTCGGCTTCGTCCATGGGCATCGCTGGTGCTCTTTCTGAGCGCCTATTCGCCCCTTATGCTGATTCTGATCATCAAGGATTACGATGCAACCAGCCCCGGTCTGCTTCCCCAGAATCCGGTATTCAGCGGCATCCTGTTGCTGATCGCAGTGTTCAGCAGTTTGGCTGTGCTTCGTTCCGTCAGAGAAATCGATGGCGGGCTGACGGTGACGGTCACCAAGGCGTCCAACAAATCGGGCGACATGTTCGGCTACACCATCCCCTACATGCTTTCGTTCATGAAGGTGGACCTGGGAGACTGGCAGGTCATTGTGAGCCTCGCCCTTTTTCTAGCCATTCTTTTCATCATGGCCTACCGCACCCAGACGGTTTTCGTGAACCCGATTCTCGCTCTTGCGGGTTACATGCTGATCGATTGCACCTTCAAACGCGGTGACAAGGAAATTCAGGCGATGGTCGTGACACGGCAACCGCTGGCCGTGGGTGACACTTGCCGCATGGAGCGGATGTCGCACTATCTGTATGTGGCCGTCAAAGACAACGCCAATCTGGATAAAAAGGGCACAGAAAAATGAGCAACAAGGCGCACAAGGCCACCTTGAAGGCGATCAAAGCGATCGATCTAAAAAAATGGGTGGTCACTTTCTGGCTTGTCAAGCGCTACATGGCAAATCACGCGGCACATTACTCAGTACTGCGCGTCAACACCGATGCCAAGCTCCAGAAGCGGTTGAAGGGCTATGTAGTCAATCAGTTGCAGGGCAAGGACTTTCACTTGGCCGAATACGATTTCAATAATGCCGATGGTGATGACACGCTGTTCACGATTACGGCAGACGCCACCGATTTCCCTAAAGTCGAAGTGGCGATAAACGCTGGCTTTGACAATGCCATCGCCAAGGAATACCAAGACCTGCTCAATTCGTGGGCGTATGTCGTCCAGCTTGAACACGGCAATGATCGACTCTACGCCTGGCGCAAGATCAGCACACTCACCCAGCCAAAGAAAGTTCAATCGCGCCAGGCGACGTTCTTTGTCGAACACAAATTGGTGGACGTAGAAGACAAGGAAGTCTTTCTGATCGATCCGCGCTTCGACTTCTTCGTGCATGGCGGCATGATCTTCATTGCCAACAAGAAGGAGTTCGAAATTTCCATGAACTTCCGCGAGGGCATGAAGGCCAAGGCTGCCGAGGTCATCCAGAACTTCAATGAGAGTGGCCGTTTCAAGAATGTCGACCTCATTCAGAAGCACGTGGGCGACAACCTGCACCACTTGCGCAAGATGGCATCGATCCTCAAGGCCGGTTACTACCAACAGCCCGACTATATCCAGCGCATGATTGAAGTCAGCAAGGAAGAAGGCTGGGAGCTGAAAGTCGAGGATGGGCAAGTCGTGGTCGAGGCGGAAACGATCGACGTGTTGTTGAAGCTGCTCAACAACGACCGCCTGCGCTCGCCGATCAACAACGAAATTTTCGACGCGGCCGCCAAGGCACCTGTGAAATAGGCTGGAATATCATTGAAATGAGCAAGCAAAAACTTGAACTGACTTGGATCGGCAAGGAGAAGCGGCCCAAGCTGGAGCCGCGCATCCTGCTGGAAGATCCGGAAAAGTCATATCACGCGAAGCATCGCGTGACGGACAACGACATCTTTGACAACCGGCTGATCTTCGGTGACAACCTGCTTGCGCTGAAAGCATTGGAGCAAGAGTTCTCCGGCAAGGTGAAGTGCGTGTTCATCGACCCACCATATAACACCGGCAGCGCCTTCACGCACTACGATGACGGGCTAGAGCACTCGATCTGGCTTGGCTTGATGCGCGACCGACTGGAGCTTATTAAGCGGTTGCTGGCGGAAGATGGGTCGCTGTGGATAACCATCGATGACAACGAGGCACACTATTTGAAGGTGCTGTGCGATGAGGTGTTTGGGCGGGCGAATTTTGTTGCGAACATTGTTTGGCAGTCGAAGGATACGCCAGGCAACAACGCATCCACGATTGCGCAGACACACAACATGCTTCTGGTGTTCAAGAAGTCGGACTTGTGGAAGCCAAACCTAGTCCCTCGAAGTGAAAAGCAGATAGCAAATTACAAAAATCCTGATAACGATCCGCGCGGCCCTTGGCTCGGCACTCCGCTGACGCGTGCAGAGTTCCGTGAGCGCGACTACTACGCACTCACCAACGATGCCGGACGACAAGTATTACCTCCAAAAGGCAGTTCTTGGCGGCGTCCTCCGGACGAAATCAAGAAGCTCCAAAAGGAGAAGCGCATCTATTGGGGAAAAGATGGCAACGCCGAATTCCCTGTCGAGAAGAAGTTTCTGTCGGAAGTGAAAGGCGGCGTGGTGCCTCAAACTTGGTGGCCATACGACTTTGCAGGCAGCACTCGAAATGCCAGTGCAGAGATGAAGGGCATATTTGCTGGTGAAAAGGCTTTTGATACGCCCAAGCCCGAGAAAATCATCCAACGTGTGCTTGAGATTGCGACGATTGAAAGTGATCTGGTACTCGATTCCTTCGCCGGATCCGGCACTACCGGTGCGGTTGCGCACAAAATGGGTCGCCGCTGGATCATGGTGGAGCTGGGCGATCACTGCCACACCCACATCATTCCGCGCATTAAGAAGGTAATTGATGGCGAGGACCAGGGCGGTATCAGCAAAGCGGTGAACTGGAAAGGTGGCGGTGGCTTCCGCTATTACCGTCTTGCCCCCAGCCTGATCGTCAATGACCGCTGGGGCAATCCGGTCATCAATCCAGAATACAACGCTGCGCAGCTGGCCGAGGCGCTGGCCAAGCTGGAAGGCTTTGCCTACGCTCCGTCGGAAACGCACTGGTGGCAGCACGGCCATTCCAGCGAGCGCGATTTCATCTATGTCACCACGCAGAACCTTTCCGCAGAGCAACTGCAAGCCCTGTCCGGTGAAGTCGGCCCTGAGCGGAGCCTGCTGGTGTGCTGCGCCGCTTTCCACGGAGTCACGGCGGCCAAAGCGGCGGAGCGCTGGCCGAACCTGACGTTGAAGAAGATTCCGAAGATGGTGCTGGCCCGCTGCCATTGGGGCCGTGACGACTACAGCCTGAATGTGACCAACCTGCCGATGGCGGAGATTGAGAAGGCTGAGCCTGCGGCCACGTTCGATAACAGCAAGAAGATCAAGAACAAGAACGCGGCCCTCGCCAACGCGGGACAGGGCGGCCTGTTTGGGGAGAACGAATAATGAACGCCCGCGTCCTGCACGCCGTCACCGGCCGTCTGTCTCTTCGTCCGCCCCAGGCGGAATCGCTCATCAAGCTGGTTCGCGCGCTCGATGCCGCGCCCGAACTCTTGGGCCACGAGCGCGATGTCTCGGCGATTCTTTCCACGCTGAAGGCTGAGTTCAGCACGCTGGAGGACTTCGAGCGCGAGTTTCCGTCACTGTGCTTTGCGCTGGCAACAGGCGTGGGCAAGACGCGCCTGATGGGCGCGTTCATTGCCTACCTGCATCTGGCGCACGGCATCAACAACTTCTTTGTGCTGGCGCCCAACCTGACGATCTACAACAAGCTGATCACGGATTTCACGCGCAATACGCCTAAGTACGTGTTCAAGGGGATCGCCGAATTCGCGCAGCAACCGCCGCTGATCATCACGGGCGACAACTACGACCAGACCGGCGCGGCAGTGGACGATCAGTCCATGGGCTTTGCCCACGACGTGCGCATCAACATCTTCAATATCTCCAAGATCAACTCCGAGGTGCGCGGCGGCAAGGAGCCTCGCATCAAGCGAATGCGCGAGGTGCTGGGCGACAGCTACTTCAACCACCTGGCGAACCTGCCCGATCTTGTGCTGCTGATGGACGAATCGCACCGCTACCGCGCCAGCGCGGGCGTGCGCGCCATCAATGACCTGAAACCGCTGTTCGGACTGGAAGTGACGGCGACGCCCTTCGTGGAGTCGAGCCGAGGGCCGGTGCCGTTCAAAAACGTGGTGATGGACTACCCGCTGGCGCGGGCGATGGAGGACGGCTTCGTCAAAGAGCCTGCCGTGGTCACCCAGCGCAACTTCGATGCCAAGGCGCATACGCCCGAGGAGATCGAGAAGACAAAGCTGGAAGACGGTGTGCGCCTGCACGAGACGACCAAAGTCGAGTTGCTCACCTATGCCCGCGAGAACGGCGTCAAGCCGGTCAAGCCCTTCATGCTCGTCATCGCTCGCGATACCACGCACGCGGGGCAACTCTTGGCGCTTCTGGAGTCGGAAGCCTTCTATGAGGGCCGCTACCATGGCAAGGTGATTCAGGTCGATTCCAGCCGTACCGGCGCGGAAGAAGAAGAGATGATCACCCGCCTGTTGGCCGTGGAGAGCGTGGACGAGCCGACCGAGATCGTGATTCACGTCAACATGCTCAAAGAAGGTTGGGACGTGACCAACCTCTACACCATCGTGCCGCTGCGCGCCGCCAATGCCCGCACGCTGATCGAACAGTCCATCGGGCGTGGCCTGAGATTGCCCTACGGCAAGCGCACGGGCGTCGCGGCGGTGGATCGCTTGAACATCGTCGCGCACGACAAGTTCCAGGAGATCATCGACGAGGCCAACCGCGGCGACTCGCCGATTCGCCTGAAGCAGGTCATCCTCGATGCGCCGAGCGCCGACGACAAGAAGGTCAGCGTGCAGGTCGAGTCCGGGGCGGCGGCGCGTCTCGGTTTGACGGACGCACCGGTCGTGATCACAGGGGCTTCAGCCACTGAAAGTGGAGCGGAAGTCCCCGCGCCCAAGCCGGTGTTCACCACGGAGGCGGAGAAGCAGGCCGCGCGTGTGGTCATGGACGTCATCGGCAAGTACGAGGTCAAGCGCGATCTAGTGCCCACCAGCAGCGCGCTGCTGAGACCCGAAGTGCAGAAGGAAATCCTCGCGGAGGTGGCGGAGCGGTTGAAGCCGCTGCAAGGCGAATTGCTCGCGGGCGTGGATGAATCAGTCCCTGCACTTGACTTGTCCGCCGTGGTGGCGAAGACCACCGAAATCGTGGTGCAGCAGACCATCGACATCCCGCGCATCGCAGTGGTGCCGACTGGCGAGGTCACGACCGGCTTCCACGCCTTCAAGCTGGATGTGAGCCAGCTCCATCTCCAGCCGGGTGAGCGCGAGATCGTCATCCATAACCTGCGCACCAACGAGCAGGATACCCTGGCCGCCGAAGTTGGGCTCAAGGAGCTGCGCCCGGAGGACTACATCGTCCACGCGCTGGTGGACTTCGACGACATCGACTACTTCACCCACGCCGATCTGCTCTACGACCTCGCGGGCCAGATGGTGCAACACCTGCGCGGCTACCTGTCCGAGGACGAAGCCATCAGCGTCCTCGATCGTGACCGCCGCCTGATCGCGCGCGAAATCCACGCGCAGATGATGGCCCACTTCTGGGAAGAGGCGACCGAGTACGAGGTGCAGGTCAGTCGCGGCTTCACCGAACTCAAGCCTTGCAACTACACCGCCACGGCAGGCCAGACGGCCCACCACTTCCGGGAGACCGTGACCGAGACGAGCCGCATCAAGCAGATGCTGTTCGGCGGATTCGCGCGCTGCTTGTATCCGCTGCAGAAGTTCGACTCGGATACCGAGCGGCGCTTCGCCATCATTCTGGAGCGCGATGCCCTGAAGTGGTTCAAGCCTGCGAAGGGGCAGTTTCAGATCTACTACAAGCTCGGCACCGAGCAGCCGGAATACATCCCCGACTTCGTGGCCGAGACGGACGCGACCATCTTCATGGTGGAGACCAAGGCACGCGCCGACATCAACACGCAGGAGGTGCAGGCCAAGGCCGCAGCCGCCATGCGCTGGTGCAAGCACGCTTCCGATCATGCGGCGAGCGTAGGCACCAAGCCCTGGAAGTACCTGCTGGTGCCCCATGACGAAGTCAGCGAGTCGAAACGGCTCGCGGATTACCTGCGCTTTGAGGTCAAGGCGTAATTGAGTTGCCCTCGATCAAGTTCGGTAAGCAAAAGCGATTCCGGCGCGGCACCCAGGAGGCGGAGATTCGCCGCTTCGCGGGCATGATGAACCGGCAGGGAAGAGGAACAAGAAATGCAGAAACCCGCCGCACAGCAGAAGACCGTCCTGGAGACGATTCTGGACTGGTCAAAGGATCGTCCACTCTGGCAGCGTGACGCCCTGCGCCGCATCATCGCAAACGGCCGTCTGACGGACGCCGATATCGGCGAACTCGTGGACCTTTGCAAACAGGGCAAAGGTGCACCCGTAGGCGCGCTGAAAGCGGTACCGCTGGAGAAGGCCCACCTCCCGGCCAACCCCGGTCAGACCGCTGCGGTATCGCTTCTGTCGATCGCCGACGTGACCGGCGTGAACAACCTTGCCGCCGGTCAGACCCTCGGCTTGGAGCCGAATGGAATCACGATCATCTACGGCGACAACGGTGCGGGCAAGTCCGGCTACGCACGCATCCTGAAGCGCGCATGTCGTGCAAGGCATGCCGGAAAGATCGAACCCAATGTGTATGCCGATCAGCCCCCGAAGCGCGTCGGCGCGAACATCGAGTACGGGGTCGGCGGTGTGCCGCAGCCGGTCGAACAGTGGCAGAACGGCGCAAATCCGCATGCAACGCTGTCTGCAGTGAGCGTGTTCGATAGCGACTGCGCCTCAGTGCATATCCGCGAGAAGAACGAGGTTGCATTCCGGCCCTTCGGTCTGGACGTACCGGATGAGCTTGCTGCAGCCTGTCAGGCGGTGAAGGATGCCCTCGCAGCTGAGCAGAAGCAGCTTGAGAAGGCCCGCAATCCGATCTTTGCGGCGCCGACCTGGAAGGCCACCACGGCCGTGGGGAAGGCGCTTGCCGCGCTGAATGCCAACACAGACGCAAAGAAGATCGAAGCGCTGGCGGCGCTTTCGGCAGACGAAAGCGCCCGTCTTGAGCGTCTGCGGGAAGACCTGTCGAAGAATCCGGCCAAGGCAGCGGCGGAACAGACCGTCAAAGCCGACAACGTCATGCGGCTGATTACCGCGGTAAACAGCGTTGCAGCCAGAACCACCGATGAGGAACTGCTGGCGGCCGCTGCCCTCGCCAGGGACGCACGGTCGAAACGGGACGCTGCACGTCTTGCCGCAGAGAAGGCCTTCACGGGCGAACCCCTTGCCGGCGTCGGCGGCGAGACGTGGCGGGCACTTTGGGATTCCGCCCGACGCTACTCGACGGAGATCGCATACCCTGGACAGCCGTTTCCGCCGTCGGCAGAAGACGCGCATTGCATGCTTTGCCAGCAGCCATTGGAAGCTGAGGCACGTGCACGGATGGCACGCTTCGAGGATTTCATCCAGAAGGACACGGAACAGCTGGCACGCGAGGCAGAGAAGGCAGCTCAGGCCGCACGTCAGACCATAGCTGGCGGGGCAATCGGCACGCGGGCGGTGAAGGCCAGTCTTGACGAGCTGGGCCTCCAGAATGAAGTGCTGCAGCAGCAGACGCGCCGCTTCATCGCCGCAGCCCGGCTGCGGCGCCACGTGCTGCTCAAAGCCCTGGGCGGAAACGGCGAGGTACAGCTTCCGTCCGTTCCACCGTCGCCGCTGCCTGATCTCAGCCTGCTTCAGACCACGATCCGCAACTACGCCGCCGAGCTGCGCAAGTCCGCTGACGCGGATGAACGTAAGAAGCTCGAAGCCGATTTCGCCGAGCTGAGCGACCGGGCGCTGCTCGCCGGCATGCTGCCGGTCGTCACTGACGAAATCCAGCGGCTGAAGACCATCCGGTTTCTGACCGAGTGTGCGGGCGACACAGCGACGAACACCATCACCAAGATGGGCAATGACATTGCCGACACCGTGATTACGCCTCGGCTGCGCGACAGATTTCAGGAAGAGATTGTCCGGCTTGCGGCGTCGAAGGTTCGCGTCGAAATCGTGCGCTCCGGCGGCAAGTACGGCTCCCCGCAGTATCAGGTGCGCCTCTTCGCCAAGCCGGATGCCAAGGTCCACGAAATACTGAGCGAAGGGGAAAAGACCTGCGTGGCGCTAGCCGCCTTCATGACCGAGCTTGCCACCGCGATGCACCGCTCTGCTCTGGTCTTCGATGACCCGGTGTCCTCGTTGGACCATCGCTGGCGTGGGCAGGTGGCCAAGCGTCTCGTGGAAGAAGCGGAGAACCGTCAGGTCATTGTCTTCACGCATGATCTGGTGTTCGTGAACGATCTGAATGACCACGCGATGAAGACCGGGCGGGCAGTGCGACTCACGACGCTCAGTCGTGGCGCCGCGGGAGCCGGTATGGTGGCCGACGGCCTACCCTGGAAGGCCCAGAGCGTCGAAGATCGCATCGACAAGCTGGAGAAGGCGGCACGTGCGGCAAAGCTGCTGCATGACAACAACCAGGAAGACGAGTACGCCGTTGAGGTGGCAAAGCTCTACAACGCGCTGCGCGCCACATGGGAGCGCGGCCTGGAGGACATCGCTTTCGTCCGCGTTATTCAACGCCACAGGGACTACATCAACGCCAAGGACCTGAAGAAGGTCAGTGCGCTCACCGAGGCTGACTGCGATGCTTTCGCCGCCGGATTCAAGAAGTGCTGCGACATTGTTGACGCACACGATCCATCCAGCGGTAGGAATGCCGCGCCGCCACCACCTACTGATCTCTTTCAGGACATTCAGGCTTTGAAGGACTGGGCCGCGTCTCTGCGAGACAGGCAAAAGAAGATTGCTTGAAACGTATTTGCTATGGCTTCGTTCACCTGACCTGGCGCAGGGCAGCTACAGATACTTCTTGAACGTCGCCGCCGCAATGCACACCGCCACGCCGAGCAATGCGGCACTGGGCAGCAGGATCAGCAGCGGGTTCACGCTGACCGGCAGTGCCAGGTAAGTCACCCACGGCAGCACGGCCAGCGGGATCAGGCTGGCCCTGGCGCGGTGATAGATGAACCCCGACTCGCGTCCCGCGCCGAAGCGGCGGATGTCCCGGCGCACCAGGCCGTCGACCAGCCCGACGAAGGCGGCCATCAGGAACAGCGGCAGGGTCAGGCACAGCACCAGCAGCCGCACGAGGAAGACCAGCGTCGTATAGGCCGCCGCGATCAGGTAGCTCTCCACGTTCACATAGACCAAGCCGATGTAGTAGCGGAAATCCTTGGTCGGACGATGGCTGCCGGCGCTGGCCTGCGCCGAGGCGTCGCGTATCCAGTCCAGCAGACCGCTTTTCACGAACAGCCAGTCGTAGCCCTGCTCGACCAGCCGGTGCGCGGTGCGCCCCGGCTCCTGCACCAGCGCGCTGCGGGTGAAATGCGTGGAAAGCTGATCCAGCTCGTAGTGCAGCATGCCCTGCGCGTGGCGCCAGCCCTGCTCGGGCCAGAAGAAGTGCATGCCGACGCATTCGATCAGGATGCACAGCAGCAGCGCGCCGCACAGCACGCCGAAGAAGCGGAACGGCAGCGTGACCAGGCCGGCGATCAGCCCCTGCTGTCGTTGCTGCTGGCGCTGGGCAGCGACGGCCGGATCGCTCATGCTTCGGCCTCTTCAGCGGCGGCCATCCGCTTGAAGTCGTCCAGCAGGTCGTCGGGCAGCGCCTTGTCCTGCAGGCCGGGGATGCCTTGGTTCTCCCACCAGTCTCCTGCCTCGACATAGTGCTGCCGCATGTAGCCGGCCAGCTCCTGCAGATCCTTCGGCATGGCTTCGTCGGGGTCGGGCGCAGGCAGCGGCATGCGGACTTTCCAGAGGTTGCCGCCCTCGGTCAGCGCGAAGCACTGCCCCTTGGGCAGCGCCACCACATGCGCCGGCTCGATCAACGGCACGCTGTTGCTGCTGATGCGGTCCTGGGTGTTGGACGTGAACGCGGTATTGCCGTGCGGATCGGAGCTGTCGGTGGCGCCGCTCATCAGCGCCGTGGCGTACACCTCGACCTGGGGCAGTTGTCGCGTCAGCAGCTCGGCAGTGGCGGTCTCGCGCACGCGCAGCATGAACAGGTTGTTGAAGTTGCCGACCACCTGGCCGGCCTTGGCACGGTTGCCGATGCGCGCCTCGATGTCGCTCAAGGTCTGCGTGTAGGCCGTCACCTGCACGCCGGCACCGCCGCCCTTGTTGACCATCGGAATGAACTCGTCGCCCATGAGTTCATTGAATTCGTCGGCGTGGACGTTGATCGGAATCTTGACGCCCGCCGCTGCGCCGGGTAGCCCGTCGTCGATGCCGAACTTGTAGATGTGGCCGGCGACCGAGACCAGATCGCTGAACATCGAGTTGCCCACCGCCGCCGCGACTTCGGCGTCGGACAGCGCATCCAACCCCACGTAGACCACCGCGCGTTTGCGGATGACCTGCATCCAGTCGAAGATCGGCCGCGGGTCGGACAGGTCGGAATAGTTCGGTGCGAGCAGTTGCGCGATCTTGCCGGTGGTGAGCTTCTCCAGCAGCGGCAGCAGCGAAGCGACGATCTTGTCGAAGTACGTCCGGTCGTAGCGCACGGCGCTGCGCAGGCCGTCGAGCACCGGGTCATAGATGCGCACTTGGGACAGGTACTGTTCGAGGGCCACCACGCGCTTCTCGCGCCCGATCATGTTGCGCGGGATGTTCTTGTCGTTCAGCTTGGCTTCGAGCTGGACGATGACCTCCCAGGCCTTCGGCTCGTTCTTGGCGAAGTAGTGCTGGGCGTACTCGATGAACAGCGCGTCGATGTTGATGACGTGGCGCTGGATCAGCAGGTAGTCCGGCCGCTGCCCCAGCTCGACCAGGGCGCGCGCGATGATGTTGACGAAGCGCCAGGCGAATTCGCGGAACGCGGCGCTGTTGCCTTCGCCGGAGAGCTGCCCGGCGATCCGCGTGGCCACCTCGGAGATCCGCCCGAACCGGCCCACCGCGTTGTAGCGCGCCGAGATGTCCGGCCAGCCCAGATGGAAGACGTAGAACTCGCCTTCGCGCCCGGCGCGCTTGGCCTCGACGTACATGCGCTTCAACAGGTCCGCATCGCCCTTGGGGTCGAAGACGATCACCACCTCGTGCTCGCCGCGGACCTTGCGGCGGATGTCCTGGGTGATGAACAGCTCGGCCAGCCGCGTCTTGCCCACGCGCGTGGTGCCCAGCACCAGGGTGTGGCCGACGCGCTCGCCCAGCGGCAGGGTGACGTCGACCTCGTGCGGCTCGATGCCATGCAGGCGTGGCAGTCCGCCGACCGGCGGCAGTGGTCGCGCCGGGTTGAGCGGGCTGTCCCAGGCCAACGCGCGCGCCAGCGTCGAGACGGGAAACGGCGCGAACTCAAGCCGCTCCTCCAGCCGCCGGGCGGCCCGGTAGATCGCCGTCGGCTCGACGTAGCGGCGGAACTCCGGCCGGTAGGTCTGCATCAGCCGGTGCGTGTGCCGCTGCTCCCAGCGAAAGCCTCGGCCGACGAACAGCCTAAGCTGACTCACCGGCACGTCGCGGCTGGTCATCACGTAGCGCGGCAGGCGGCGGATGTGGCGGCGATAGCTCAGGATGGCCCAGGCATCGCGCAGACGAATCGCGCCGAAGGTCAGGAAAGCCAGCGCCGCGCCCAGGCCGAACAGCGGGTTCAGCGCGAGCGACCACGGTGCCACCAGGCACAGAATCGCGGCGCCGGTGCAAACCGCCACGGTATAAAGCTCCACCGCTGGCCGCAGCAGCACCTCGACCGCATGCGGTTGGGCCATTTGCGCACCTACTGCTCGACGCCGGTGGACGTGATGAGCACCGGGTAGTGGCGCAAGCCCAGGCGCTGGGCCAGGTCGTCGCCGGAGACCGGCGAGAGAGTCAGGCCGGGCGCCAGGCGGCGCAGCTCTGCGAGTGCCGCCGCCGACTCCACGTTGACCACCAGGCCCACGGCCTGCAGCTCTCGCAGCGCCGCCTGCCGCTGCCGCAGCCAGGCGCGCGAACGCTCGTCGTCGCCGATCAGGAACAGCGCCGTCAGGCCCGGCGCCCGGATGACGCGGCGCTGCACCTCGCCCGGCGACAGCTGCGTCGAGCGCACCGGCAGCATGGCGGCTTCGGCATCGGCCGCGTTGCCCACGTGAGGGGCTGGCATCGGGGCCGGCGGCGTGGCCTGGTCCGGCTGAGGATTCAGCGACTGGTAGTACGGCAGCGCGGAGTCGCCGCCGCAGTCTTCGACGACGATCAGCGGCCCGGAGACGGTCTGGGCGAAGATGGTGGTCGTGGGCAGCAGCCCGATGGTGGCGATGAGGACGATGTGGTTCATGGCGTGGTGGCCTGGAGGGTTGGAACGGGAACGTCGGGGTCGAGCACGCGGGTCAGGTGCCGATGCACACTGCGCCGGTAGCGCGCCGCGGGTGCCCCGCCGGCGGGCCGGTGGTAGCGGCCGATGGCAAGCAGCCAGTCCTCGCCCGGCGTGTGCTGTTCGCGCAGGATTTCCGCAGCGATGGCGAGGTTGCGGTACGGGTCCAGCAGCTCGCAGGGCTGCGTGTAGCGATGCGCGTGGTAGCCGAGATTGACCTGGCCGAGGCCGGCGTCGATGCGATTGGCCGGCGTGTGAGCGAGGGCACGGTGCAGCCCCGCGCAGGCCTCGGCGCGGGTGGCATAGCGCTGTGGCGAACCGGCGACGTTGAGCGTCCACGGCCAGGGGATCAGGCGCCCGCGCAGCATGGCGCCGCTCTCCTGCAAGGCCACCGCGTACAGCACCGCCGCCGGCACGTCTGCACGGTGCGCCGCCAGTTGATAGGCCGGCGGCGGCACTTCCCGCGCCAGGGCGGCCAATGCCCAGCCGCCGGTGGTGAGCAGCAGCATGGCGCTGGCGCAGCGGATGGCGATGCGGGACGGCCGACGCTCCCGGCCCGGAGCACCTATTGCCGCTGCCATTGGCCGTTCACCTCGCGCACCACGGCTGGCAGCTCGCCGGGCAGGCCCAGCGACAGCCAGCGCCCGGCATCGTGGTTGAGCGTGATGGTGCGGGCGCGCACCCTGGCCGGATCGATGCCCGCCTGGGTGGCCCACTGCCGGATGCGCGCGTCGTCCTGACGGCTGCCGACCATGTAGAGGTCGAAGGCCGTGCCAGCCGCCTGCAACTGCTGCACGCGCTGCGCGCACGGTGCGCAGTCGGCCTTGACGAAGACGGCCAGGCGCCCGGAGCCGGTGTTGCCGGCACCCTGCGCCTTGGCGCCGGGCAGGCTCACGCGCGGCTGGCCGGGAAACAGGCGCTGCCACGCCGCGTCGTAGGCCCGCTGGTAGGCCAGCGTCTTGCCGACGCGCCGAGCCTCGGCCTGCACCTGCAACTCCGCGTAGCGCCTGCGCTCCTCCTCGCTGCGGGCCTCGATGCCCAGCGCCGTGAGCGGATCGAGCTGGGGCGAATAGACCCCGAGCGGCCCCTGCATCAGTTGCCGGTAACGTGCCCACTCCTCGGAGCGAAGCCCCCACTCCCGCGCCTGTCTCTCGTCGAGCGCGGCATCGGCGCCCGGCTGCACCTGGGCGGGCACCATGCGCGAGTTCGTCACCGGGGCCGGCTGGGCGGATGCGCCGAAGGCGGCGAACAGGACGACGGCAGCGAGCAACGACCGCAGGATCATGGTCAGCCTCCGCCGAGCCGCCTCAAGGAGGCTGAAGCCCCCTCGGGGGGCAGCGAACGAAGTGAGCGTGGGGGTCATGACACCTCCTACGGCACCGCGATGCGCTGCGTCTGGCCGTTCACCTGGAACACGCCCGCCTGCGCCTCGATGGACTGCAGTTGCCAGCCGCCCTCGGCATCGCCCTCACGCAGCAGCCGGGCGCCCGCGAGCGAGGCCGCGGCGGTGGAGGTGATCGACAGAAAGCGCTCGCCTCCCCGCAGCTCCACGCCGAGCACCCGGAACGGCGGCTCCGGCACCTTGGGCTTCGTCGCAACCGGAGCGCGCGGGCGAGCGGCGGACGCCACCTGCCGGGCCTTCTCCAGGCGGGTCTCGATTCCGCTCACGCGCGCCTGCAGCGTCTGCAGGACGACGGCCAAGGCCCTCGTCTCGTCGGCCTCTTCGAGGCGCGTCATCCGCTCGTCCAGCGCCTGCCGCGCGGTGGCGAATTCGGCCTGGCTGATCGGCGCCGGCCGGCGCTTGTCCGCATCGGCCTGTTGTTCGAGATCGGCCACGCGCAGGACCAGCGCATTGACCTGCGCATCCTGTGCGCTGCTCTGGGTCTGTTCGGCGAGCCGCGACAAGCCGACGCTGTTGATGAGTGCCACGGCACTGATGAGCAGCAGCCAGAAGGCCGCGGAGATCTTGAGCCAGCGCGTGCGGGAATCGCGCTCGGATGACGCTTGGGGAAAGGTCATGGCTGCAGCTCCTCGGGCCGGTCGGCGTCCGGCACGGGCGTGGCGGTGTCGGGCGGGTTGGCGGAAAGGAAGGCGGGAGCACCGCGCCGGCTGAAGCAGACCTGGCGAGTCAAGTCATCGACCGACAGCTCCCAGGCGGGGCCGGCAAGGGTCAGCAAGGCATCGCGCAGCATCAGCGGACCCTGGCGCAGGTGTGCGGCAGGCAGCGGCAGCGCGTAAAGCGTGGCGGCCTCGGCCGCATCGCAGAGCCGGTAGCCCGAGCGCAGGAGCACATGGCGCATGGCGTCGCCCACGCTGGCATCGAGCATGGGCGGAATCGAGACCTCCACCGCCTGCTGCAAGAGATCACGCTGCGCGGGCTCCGGCACCAGCTCGACCAGGGTGTAGCGGCCGTAGCGGGCCACCGGAACCAGCCCCTGGTCCACCACCGAAGCTATCTCGTCGGGTGGCGCTTCTAACTGATCAGGGGTGGCCGGTGTCGTCGTGCAACCGGGCAGTAGGCCGCTGAGCACGGCGAAGATGCAGAGGAAACGAGGCAGAGACGGCAGCATGTGGCACCCCACGGTGACGGGATGCCTTCACCTTTGCAGAAACGTGCTGCGCGGGATGCCGAAAATCCGAAACGCGCGGCGCCCCATTTCCCAAGGGAGGGGCACATATCAATCAGCCAGCGTGACTGGCTCGCTGCTGGGCAGGAACTGCGACGATGGATCTATAGAGGCTGGAAAGTGCTGCCGGGGCTGGCAGCTCGGTGGGAGGCAGGGCAACGCTCTTTCTCACATAGACGGAAGACAGGGGTCATCGAATCATCGCCAGGAGGCCAATGGCGACAACGACGCCAATGACACCTGAAACAGCGACAGCTCCCCATGTTCCCAGCTTCGGCTTGAGCCAGTAGTAGCAGCCAAAGGTGACCAGTCCACCGACGAGACCGAACAGCTTGACGATGATCACCGCCACGATGGACGGCCACAGCCAGTCCCACGAGCCGGACTTCTTTTCAGGTGCAGCGACTGGTGTCGTTGCGGGTGCGGGCGTCTGCGGCTGCGACGGCGCGTTCGGGTCTTCGTAAGCCATGGGTTCCTCCCCTGTTGGTTATCACTTTCCTGCCGCGTTCAATGCGCTGATCAGGATCAGCACGGCGAAGACGGCGGCGGTACACACAAGCGCGCGAAACACTCCCCACTTTTTATGGAGCACCACTGCGTTGGCGGATGTATCCCACAGGGTCGTGCCGGTCTTCGTGAGCCGCCGATACGCAAACAGTTGCGTGAACAATGCGACGAACGGAATGCCCAGACCGACACCCTGAATAAAGACAAGAAATGAGCGGTTCAGCGCCTCTGAAAAGGTCAGCAGATCGCCGCCAGGATGTGCGACCCGGATGCCGAACAGCCACTTTGCAGGAGTCGTCCCGAACAAAGAGAGAAGCAAGGCCTCGGCGGGTAGCCAGATCAGATACAACACGACACTGGCGATGATTGGATTTTCAATTGCCCTGGCGAAGCCCGCCGCCTGCTCTGGCATCGTCGCGCTGAAAGCAAATATCAAGAGAAGGAACAGCACGAATCCCGCTGTGCAGATGTCAACCGTGCGCGCAAACAACCGCCTCCACGGGTGATGCTGCCCTCCAAGAAAGGTCTTGCTTTGATCGACGGGCGAATTTGAGCTTTTGGCGTAGTCGCCGGAGGTTGGCGACGGCGCGTTGGGATCTACGTAGGCCATTGGCTGTTCCTCTTCTTCTTATCGAATCACGATGCTGCTCTTCAGTCGGTTGTGGGCCGCGATTGCCTGCTGATCACCTTCAATGTACGAAAGAGTGATCAATGCCTTTTCGGCGCCCAGCGGCACGTGGTACTGGGCTACTCTCATCGTCTCTGCCGAGTTGACGGATGATGTGCGTCCATAGCGAATGATCAGGGCGGTCTGGCCTCCAATGGGTTCAACGGCAAAGCTGGGGCGTCCGACCTCCTTCATTCCATACTTCGCCATCCCCGCCCACATCGTTGGAGACTCTTCGCGCCAGACTTCCGCCAAATCTCTCAACACCTGCTGCTTATTGGCCTGAACCTCCTGCCTAACGTCTGCTTGAGTAAGTGGCGGTTCCATTGGAATGAACGACACCCGGACAAACACCCGGGAGGGTGCTGGATAGGACTGCACCGATAGCGAGGCCACATGATCAATAGCCACGCCAGTCATCTTTTCGCTGAATTCCTTGACACGCCTGCGCTGTTCGGCATCACTGATCGTCCAGTCGCCCGGCACTTCAAGCTGGACCCGCCCTTTGACGTTGAGCTTGGTGTAACCGGCTGACTGCGCGGCCACCGGCATGGCGACCGCAGCCAACAAGCAGAAGCACAGGGCGAAGAATATTGTTCTGGAATTGTTCATCATCAGTTCTCGGTGAGGAGGCTGTTCAGCAACTCCTGCTGGACAGCTTGCAGTTGGCCACGGCTCTGTGGTGAACCGGTTCCCTCATAAACGTTGATCGAGAGCGGCAGGGAGTTCAGGAGCGTTATTACGCTGATTCCCGAAATTGGTCGGCTGCTTTCCCCAACGCTCATGTTCATCCGCATGGAAAAATAGACCGCGTTCCCGTCCCGCCCAATCGGTTCAAACTTCATGTCTGTTAGGGCGACGTCGCTATTCTCGAACGACGCTTTCAGCCGTCGATTGAGCTCGGCGGAATTCACCCGGGGAGTCGACTTGGAAAGGCCGGAAAGGAACGCCTCTCGCGGCATCTCGATTCGCTGGAAATTCCCCTTCGGGCCGATAAGTTGGATTTGCAGCCAGTGATCCAGCATGTCCCTGCGGCCCGCTCGGTAGTCCTCCAGTTCGGAGCAACGGACTGCTGCGTGCACGAGGCGCGAACCTTCTGCGAGGGAACGCTTAGCCAAGTCCATGAGCTCGACTTCGCGCGCCGACTTACCCGGCGTGCAATAGCCACTTGGATTGGAGAACAGGACCTGCTGACCAAGCACGTTCACCGACTCCGCAGCCGCGCGTTGCTGGATAACTGTCTCCAGGGCAGCCTGCCGATTCTGCGTGACTGGCGCGACAGTTGGCGGTGGATAGGAGGGGGCCGCGGTGACGGGGGCTTGAGCAACTGGTGCCGTCGCCGAGCGGGTGGGCTCGTTCTTGGTCGAGTTGACGAAGACAATGAGCAGAAGCCCGATGCCCAAGCCGATACCGACCATCCATTTACCGGTGGCCGCGTCTGATGAGCCGTCGCTCTTTGATTTGGATGGCGGTGGAACAATTGAGGCAGACGGCGCTTCCTCGGCCTGTCTGGGTGGCGCTTCGGGAATCGGAGCGGGGTTGGGCGGCGGAGTTACTTGTGGCGTGGACTCGCCGGCTGGGCTGCCTTCGTCGACATCCGAAACAAGTGTCGAAAGGCCTGAGAAGCCTTTGGCGTTTCCATTTTGTTTGTCGTCAGCAGCCACGGCTCTTCATCTCCTCTTCAAAGCCGCAGCTTCGTATAGACGCCTTCGACCATACAGTCGTCTCCGTCTTCGAAGCGAAGTTGTCCGAACCCAGAAGCCGAAATTGTCAGGTAGGCTTCTTCGCCGAGCGCAAGGGAGAGACAGGTCGATGTCTTGATGTACGAATCTGTTCCGAGGACCTCGTACCAATCATCATCTTCACGACTGACCGTCACCACGTACTTACCAGCCTTCTGCTTCGACAGACCAAAAACCGCCTTCACATCGCACTTGTCCTTGCTGTCGAAGAAGATTAGCTCTCCGCCGTAGCCGGACGCCTTGAAAATGGCCTCTTCAGAGTAGGCATACACGTAGCAGTAGCGCGTCTGGATGATGATGTCTTTGCCGTCGATCTTGTAAACGTTGCTGCCCTTGCGGGTCAGGCTCACCTCATAGTTTTCAGCCAGAACTGGCCCGGCCTGAAGGGTCATCAATGCGGCAAGCGTGGCCAGCAGGGTCTTCTTCATGACCATCGCCTATTGGGTCTGGAAGCTCGACAAGCGGCTTTTCACGAGGTCGAGCTTGGCCTTATGGGCCAGTGGCCTGTTGAAAACACGATTCTGGATTTGGTCGGACACCTTGCTGATGGCGATGTACGCCATGCTCAAGCCAGACTCCCGCTCTGAGGCCTTCTTCTCGACGAAATCGTATGGGAAGTTCTCGCAGAACTTGTGGAAGCCGGAGAACTGCGCGACATCCTTCGTGAATCGGAAGCCGTCTGGGGTCAGGCGCGAGCGCCGTGGATGGTAGAGGTCAACGAAAAAGATGAACCATCCGCTTCCGTCGAATGTCACGGCCTCGAACACGTCCACTTTATCGATGGCCCCGAGGCGATGAAAAAGGATGCGCTGCCCCGACTGCGTTTCGAGTCTGGACAGATATGCCAGTTGACCGATAGGCCCGTTAACCGGGATCGGGTTCGTCTCAGTAAAGCCAAATGGCCCAGAACCGTTCGGGTCCTTGTCGTAGGCAGGCGCAGATTCCAGCATCGCCTTCATCATTGGATGAACGAGCTCCAACTGGAACTTTTCGTCATCCAGGATGCGATGGATGTGCGCAAGCGCCTCTCGTAACGCCTTGTCTTCTTTGTTGCCCCCGAAGAGGTTTGATAAAAATCCCATATAAGCTGCCCCCAAAGTCGAATGGATTACGTCATTGCAGCAGTTCGCTCAGTCGGCGCAGTCCGGGCTTCTTGAAAGCCATGCGAATGAGCTGCTCCAGGATGTGCGTGTTTGCGACGTGAATGTAGGAAATGCCGACATTGGTTTTCTTGTCGTCCTTGGACCCGATGCAGAACGATCCATCAGCATTCCATATCTGCACCTGCCCCCACGTGCACCGCACCCTTTCATTGGCACCCAGGAATTTGTGCTTCACCAAGGTGATGCCATCGTCGTGAAGGAGTGCGTCGCCGAAGTACAGGTCCCGCCCATCCTTCAGCGCTTCCAGCATCTCACCCAGCAGGCGGACGCACACGGCTCGCCAAAGCTTGTCGATGAACTTGCTGTAGATGTCCTCTTTCTTTAGCTCGACAACCGCCTCAGAGCGTTTGTCTCCGAAGGCAATGGTGTAGGTCGTCCCCGTCGGCACGCCGTTGACGGAGTGGCGCACGCCACCCCAGCGAACTCGAGTGATCGAGTCCAGAGAAAAACTCTGTCCTTTCCACGAGATGCCATCGGGTGAAATGCTCAGGGTGTCCTTGAACATCACACCAATTTCAGCGCGGTAGGTTATCTCGTGCGCCCACTCGTCTCTTCGTGCTACCGCCTGCTTCCGCTCTTGGATGATATCGGCAAGCGCATCTGCATCCTGCTCAACGCGCTCAGACACTTCAGGTAGCTCGGCAAACAACTCTTGAAGCAGGCCAGTCAGCCGTTGGGACTGCGTCAACATGTCATGCGTGTTGAACAGGTCGATGGCGAGGCTACGTATTTCGTAGGCCAGGTCACGGCTTGCTTCATGATCGATGCCGCGCGCTTTGGCACTCAGCTGGATAGGCTGTGCGACCTTGTCCCAATTACGTGCCACGGCATCAAGCTTGTCCACATACGGCTTGACGGCAGCTTCACCCGAGTTCGCCGAGTCACGGGCGGCTTTGATCAGCTTGTGGACGTTCTCAGCTTCCTTCTGAAGAAAGCCCTGGGTTTCCACTTCGTAGCTATCGACGAGGTCATCGATCAGTTCGGGCGCGTGATCCTCGCCGCCCAACGTAACCTCCTCCACCGTGTCCGTCATGACCTGCACAAGCGTCGTCGGTGGCAGCCTGTCGAGGGCGTCCTTGATGGCGCTGCGATAGTACCGTTTACGTTCCGCCAGTTCGGCTTCGATTTGGTCGAGTGCCCGGACCTCCGGGAAGCCGGAGACGGCACGGTCTTCATTGATGTCGCGCAAGACATCTTCGGGATCGATCTCATCCACGAGGTAAGCAACCTCCTGAATGAAACTCGCCAGATCTTCCGCATCGTGTTCGCTATCCACCGCCTCGAAGGCGGCGGCAAGCAAATTCAAGTGTGCAAGCGTGGGCAAGCCAGACTCCTCCCTGACCGCCATAGGATCATGGAGCAGGTTTTCAACGAGCTGGGATGCCTTTCGCGGAGAAACGCCGGGAAGCCATGCGATCTCCGCGCTCAACCTGGTGCGTGGATTCGTTAGATCAGAGCGTGCCTTCTGGCAGACATCGTGGTCCAGCTCCAAAGACTTCTCTTCAGCCAATTCAACGATTCGCCTGCGGTCGTCGCGGGTGGTCACACCGAGAATCGCGAAGGGCGTCTGATGGAGTGCGGTTGTTTTCAGTGTGCGTTGAACTCGGGCTCGCGGAGATGGGGAATTCCTGGCCAGTTGCGCAGGAGGTGCAGCAACTGGGCGGGAAGATGCCGTTGTTGGCACGGGCTTCGCAGATGCGTCTGATGCCGGTTGAGCACCAAGCATCGCCATAAGCTGCGGGTCCTTCAAAGCTTCTTGCGCCTGAGCCAAAGCATCAGCTGGCACGGAAAGCTTCAAATGATTGCGAAGCTCGTGGCTGTAATGTGCCAGCTGCGTTTTCGACGAGAGGTGATCAGTAAGCACGAGTGACAAAGCCAGCTCGCTGTTTAATCGAGGAGTGGTTCCGCAAGCACCGCAGGCGAGCAATGCACCTGACTTCTCTGAACCACATTTAAAACAAATTGCCATTCCAGAACTCACTCATCGCTCGTAGACGGAAACGCACTTTTCGCCAACCTTTCGATACCCATCATTGCAGTACCAGTTGGAGCCAGACACCCAAGCGTTAGCAGGAACGTTGAGCGCTACGCATTGGTCTCCAACTTTTCGGAATCCATCGTTGCAATACCAGTTAGACCCCGAAACCCAAGCGTTTTGAGGAACATTCAGCCTCTCGCAGCGCTCGCCGACCTTTCGATAGCCATCATTGCAATACCAGTTTGAGCCCGACACCCAAGCATTAGCAGGAACGTTGAGAGCTTCACATTGGTCTCCAACTTTCTTGAATCCATCATTGCAGTACCAATTGGAGCCGGACACCCAAGCATTACGAGGCACATTCAATTTCTCGCAACTGTTGCCGACCTTTTTGTAACCATCGTTGCAATACCAGTTCGAGCCTGACACCCAGGAATTGGCTGGAGGGCCTGATCTCTGCACGCTTGGCGTTGGAGGAACGAACAGTGGTGCAGTCGCGGATGGCGAAGATCGTGATGGGGGGTCCTGGACGACCGGGGCGTTGACACCCGAACCGCGAGCGGAACCTGAAGGAACCTGCCGAAGCTGAAACAGCAACGTCTGGTCTGCTACGCCAGTTGTAGCCAGGCCTCTGTCTTGCTGAAAAGCGATGATGGCGGCGCGAGTGCCCCTTCCCATCAGCCCATCGGCGGGGCCGGCGCTGTAGCCAAGCTCATTGAGCTTCTGCTGAACGGCACGTACCGTCTCATCCGCAACAGGACGCGCCGTTGCTGGTGCCGACAGGGAGCCAGTGGATGGATCGCGAGCGAATCGGCTCCTTCCTTCTGCCTGAAGTTGACCCCGATACGGCTCAACGTCTCGGCGTGCGCTCTCCAAAGCACCGCTTCTATAGCGGAAACGGCCACAGCGACTGTTGTAGTCAGCCACCATGGCATTGAAACGATCGACATCGGAGTCGCTGTAGTTGTTGAGAGCGGCCTTCGCGCCCTCCATGCGGATGTCTTCGGCCAGGCAATACCGAATCTGAGCCGTTGAAAACACCAAGTCCTGACCAACTGGCGGCTTTGATTCTTGTGGCCCGGAGGGGGCTTGCGGTGGAGCAGGCGGCGAATAGCTCGGCGCTGCACTCTGCGCGGGCGGTGAGTAGGCGGGAGCGGGAGCCGGAGACGGAGACGGAGACGGAGACGGAGACGGAGTGTTCTTGTTGGACTGGCCAATGAGCAAAAGCAGGCCAACGACGGCAGCTATGCCCAGTATCCATTTGCCCCCAGACGAGCCAGAAGACGGTTGCGGAGGCTCTTGATACGCCTGACGCTGAGTCGGCTGCTGCGGTCGAGGAGCTTCCGAGTCTGGGCGTTCGGTGGATTTCGTCGAGCCGGCCGATTCTGTCTTGGGTGCAGGAGGGGGCGGTGTCGTGTCCACGTCGGACACGAGCGATGAAAGGCCGGCGAAACCCTTGCCTTCATTTTTCTTGTTGTTTTCTTCCTCCGCTGCCACCACTGTCTCCCTTAGGGAAGGTCTGAAGTAGCCCTGTATTTCCGGTCGACTTCAGCCCTCGCTGCTTTTGAAAGCGGGCCGTCGATCAAAATCGACCAGGTAACCCGCTCAGTTCTCCGTTTTTGGCCGCCGCGAGCACCTCGCAGCAGCCATTTCCCGCATTACAGGCGTACCTCTCCTGCGGTAGTCAGCAAATGTCGGCGCGCCATCCATAGGTTCGACAGCGCGAACAGCGTCACCAGCTGAGCGGTGTTCTTGGCCAGGCCACGGAAGCGCACCTTCACGTAACCGAACTGGCGCTTGATCACTCGAAACGGGTGCTCGACCTTCGCTCGCACTTGTGCCTTGGCCTTCTCGATCTTGCGCTTGGCTTTGTACAGGGCGCTGCGTTTATCGAGCTTCTTGTAGGTGCTGCGGCGTGCTGCGACCTGCCAGATCACTTCGCGGCCAGCATGTTCGGGGCGCTTTTCGACGCCGGTGTAGCCGGCATCGGCGCAGACGACGTTCTCTTCACCATGCAGCAGTTTGTCGACCTGGGTGACATCCGCCACGTTTGCCGCCGTGCCGACCACGCTGTGCACCAGCCCCGACTCGTCATCCACACCGACGTGCGCCTTCATGCCAAAGTAATACTGGTTCCCTTTCTTGCTCTGGTGCATTTCCGGGTCACGCTTGCCGTCCTGGTTCTTGGTCGAGCTGGGCGCGTGGATCAGTGTGGCATCGACAATAGTGCCCTGGCGCAGCGACAGGCCGCGATCGCCCAGGTAGCCATTGATTACGCCGAGGATGCCGGCTGCCAGCTCATGTTTCTCCAGCAAGCGACGGAAGTTGAGGATGGTGGTTTCGTCGGGAATGCGCTCCAGGCTCAGCCCGGCGAACTGACGCAGGATGGTCGTCTCGTAGAGCGCTTCTTCCATGGCCGGGTCGCTGTAGCCGAACCAGTTCTGCATCAGATGGATACGTAACATGGCCATCAGCGGATAGGCTGGACGACCACCTTCACCCTTTGGGTAGTGTGGCTCGATCAGGGCAATCAATCCCTTCCACGGCACCACCTGATCCATCTCGATCAGGAACAATTCCTTACGGGTCTGCTTGCGTTTGCCGGCGTACTCGGCGTCGGCGAAGGTCATCTGCTTCATGGAAAAACTCGGCTGGCGGGATAGGCGTATTTCACCAGATTCGGGAAGTCTTTTTCAGACCTTCCTTAGATAAATCCTATGCGCCGCTTTTCGCCGCCTTCACGTTCCCGTGCAGGTGTCGTGCGCAAAGCCGCCAGCAGACTGGCCTGGTCCAGCCTTTCCTTGCCAGAGCGTGCTGCGAGCCTTGCACCTTCCCGCACAACGAAAGCAACGTCGGACAACGGTCGTCCAGCGAGTTCTTGCGCCAGCGGTTTGGAGTCCACGTCTGACTCCTTCGGCAAAGCTGACAGCAGCTTGTCCAGCAGCGACAGCACCTCGAGCTCGCTTGCAAAGTCCACCTTGATGACATGATCGAAGCGTCCCCGGCGCTGGATGGCGGGGTCGATCATGTCGATTCGGTTCGTCATCGCGATGATCAATACCTCGTTCTTCACGGCCTCCGGGATGCGCCGCAGGAACTCAGCCACCTCTTCGACGCGGTGATGGCCCGATCCCATTTCGCGGTCAGCAAGAAACGCCTCCATCTCGTCGATCACGAGAACTGATGGCGCGTTTTCCATCGCCTTGTCGAACACCTGTGCGACCTTCTTGCTGGTCTCGTGGATGTACGGGCTGGCCACGCTGGATGCGTCGATCTGGAAGCTTGGCCACCCGAGGAAATCAACCAGTCGCTCGACTGCGAAGGTCTTGCCGGTGCCTGGAGGGCCGTACAGGATCACGGCTGATGGGAATTCGATACCGAGCGCCTTGTAGCGGTCGCGGTGCAGAATGATGTCGACGATGTGCTCGTTGAAGAAGGTCGCAAGTTCGGGACGCCCGGCGAGTTCGAAGACCTTGTTGGGCTCCGGCTCGGCGCGTTCGACTTTCTCCACCTTCTCGACGGGAGCAACTTCCGTCTTTTCGGCAGGAGCCGCTGGCTTGCGCTCCAGCGGCATGATTTCCGCGACTTCGAAGCCTGCCGCCTGCACGACATCCTTCAGGTGGCTCGCGCCCAGCCAGCTCATGGTCTGGCGGAGACGGCGGAAGGAAGTGGCCGGAATGCTGGTGCCGCCCGTCAGCCAGTAGCCGAGCACGACGTCATCGCCAGCTCTGGAGCTGATGCTGTAGGTTGGCAGCAGCCGCGTGATCTTCTCAACGTAGAGCGCATCCTGGAGCGCCGAATCCGTATCGATATCGCGTGTTGCCTTCAACGCAAGAGCAAAGGCGAGCGCCTCGGCCTTGGTGTCGGGTGATTTCGCCTCGCTGACCGGGCACAGCGTCTGGCTCGGACCGCAGGAGATGGACCTAAGCTGCTGATCGCCGAACTGGAAGGCGTTGAAGGTCCCGTCATCGATCAGCCCGGCATCTAGCCAATGATCCGCCAGTGCGTCGCGTACGACGAGCGCCCGCCCACCGCCTTGGGTCTCAAGGATCTGCCAGTCTGCCCCTTCAAACAGGGCGACGCGCGCCTTCGCACCGTCGGGCAACTTGAAACCGATGGGAAGCCACGCATCGAGTGCCATGGGTCAGCTCCGCACGATGTTCGCGCCAGCAAGCATGTCGTCTTCACCCGCAGAACCGATGCGGATGGAGTCGAGATGAGCTACTACGGCACGAAGCTTGTCGATGTCATTGGCCTTCAACGCCTCCGCTCCCGCAGCCACCAGCTGGGCATGCTCGCGGGCATCTGGGAAGAGGTAGGTATCCTCGGCCAGCCACTTGAAGCGCTCGATGACGAACCAGTCCTGACGCCACAGGATCATGAAGTTGCGACTGCGCAGATCATCCAGGTGCGACTCGAAGTCGCCACTGTTGTTGTCAATCGCGCGCTGCGCCGTCTTGACCAAGTTGTCGAAAGACGAGGCTTCGGTGGGTCTGGCGTGCTGGCGCACCACCTTGTCGAAGAAATCGACTGCCTTGTCCAGTTCCAGCTGGCGAATGTCCTTCAGATGCTCCTTGCGGGTCAGCGCCAGCAGCCGTTTGGCCTCCTGAACGTGATCCATCGCCTGCTTGGCCGTCTCGGGGTCGGCCTCGTCAGTTTTGATAGTGCTCGCCTGCTCGAGCTTCTCGCGAGCCTGCTCAAGACGTGGGTCATCGACCTTGGACGCCATCTCGTCGAGCCGCTGCAAGGTGTGGTCCGACTGTTCCTGGATGTTCTTCGCCTGGTTGGTGTAGTCGACCTTGCCTTCCTGGCTCGAGTAGAAGTTACGCCCGCTCTGGAACGAACCGCTGATTGAAGGGACTGAAACCTCCAGAACGATGTTGCCAGAGTCGAGCACTTCGTACTCGCAAATCAGCTCGGCACCGGCGGCAATGACGCCGTCGTCGAAATCCGTTCCCTTGATCTCGAACATGCCGATGAAGCGGTTGTCGTTGATGGGGTCGGAGATATCGCCCTCCCACAACTTGAACTTGATCGACCCGGCACTTCCAGCCTTGAGAGACTCGCCTGCCTTGAAGGTCTTCTTGCCTTTCTTGGGCAGCTGATCGCCCTCACGAACGAGATAATCCAAGCTCAAGCGACCGCCCACCTTGTCGCGCGCTTCCACGCCGACGGAATGCGATGCCGGGATTGCATCGATGCTAGCCGCGGTGCGTGCAATGACAATCTTGTCTTCGCGCAGTGACACGGGCCCACCGTTGGAATCGAACACGAACACCTTGAAGGTGTTATCGCCAGGCTTGGTCAGGTTGAGTTCGATACCTGCGCCATCCTTCAGTGCGATGCGTCCGGAGGACCACCCGGTGTCCAGACTGTCGATCTGAAACTCGACTCCGGCCGGAGCAGCACTTCCCAGTTTGGCGACGATCTTTGCCTTCGAGTCCGGCGTGCGCGCGATGTAGTTGAACGACAGATCAAGCGCGCCACCGGCGCTGATGGCTCCTCGGGCGCTCTTGCGTCCACGGCTTTGCGACGCCCAATCGATGGACTCGGCGAAGACCGCTGCGCCTTCCGCAACGGCGGTCATCGGGTTCACATCGGTGGACGGCGCGATACCGAGCTCGAAGGCCACCTTGTCACGCAAAGGCTTGTAGTGGGTTGGGCCACCCACAAAGACAACACGCTCGACGTCGTGTGGGCTCAATCCAGCCTTTTCGAGGGTTTCGCGGGCGGACACTATGGTCTCTTCCACCTTCGGCCCGATCAGACCGTCGTATCGTTTGCGATCAATGGTGATATCGATGTAAATCTCCTCACCCGCCTGATCGCGGACACCGAGTTCGGTCTCGGGCAGACTGACGACGGCCTCTTCCTTCTGCGACAACTCGATCTTTGCCTTCTCTGTCGCCCATGTGGCCATACGCAGCAGGGACTTGAACTGTGGATTGGTCGTCAAGTCTTCCGGAAGATCAAAGTTTTCCAGCAGCCACGGCTTCACGATGTTGTCGAACAGAATCCGGTCGAAGTCGCGACCGCCACACATGGCGATGCCACCGTGCGCGAGAAGTGTCACGCGACCGGAAATACTCTCTGCAATTGCGATGTCGAGCGTTCCACCGCCGAGGTCATAAACGACAAACACGCCGTCATTCTTTCGCTGCCGCATGACGCTCATCACGGCGGCCACCGGTTCTTGCATCAAGGCCACTCGCCCGAGCCCAGCCGCATCAGCGGCAGCCATCGTCGAGTCCTTCTGCATCTGGTTGAACGCGGCTGGAACCGTAATGACGGTACCGGTGTCGCCATCGCCCCGGATCTCTTCCGGCAGGTAGCCGTACAGCGCACGCAGCACCTCGGCAGAGCATTCCTCTGGTGTCATGGTGAGGTTCACCGCCGGCAGCTTGACCGGCGTGCTCGTACCCATGAGCCGCTTGAACAGCACCGCCGCGTTGTCGGGGTTGCGGGCAGCATTGTTGTAGGCGCGCGAGCCGACGTACTTGTTGCCACGCCGGTCAATGAAGATGGCCGACGGCGTGACGTCGTGCTGTTCTGGACTCTTGTAGAGCCGGATCGACTCGCCGTCGAAAGAGCAGATGGCACTGTTGGTCGTGCCCAGGTCGATACCGACGTACTTCATGCTTCCACCTTCCTGAGCATTACCGTGCCTTGTTTGCGCAGGCCGTTCGGCCCCATGATGATTGGCTCCACCATCTGATCGACGAGCAACACGTCGTCAGGGCCGAAGTCCCCGAGGTTCAAAGCAGATGCCGCCATACCCGCGTCGTAGTGCTGCCCCTCGACGTTGACCAGCTTGAGGCCACTCGAGTCGAGGCTCTCCTCGACCTTCTTCTGGAAGTAGCGGAGCTGATTGACATAACGGCCCGACTCACCCGCATCGAGTTTGCTGACGACCTTTCCGAACAGACGCGAGAAACGCCAACTCTCGACAGCGATGTCGATCAGGGATTGCTCCATCTGCTCACTGCTTTCGGCCTGCTGGGTCATCAAATCCTCCTGTGGTTACGTCTTATCGGCTTTTCCGCCCTGCGTTTGCTGCTGAATCCATTCAGTGATCTCCGCCTTGGAGAACCGCCATGTCCCACCAACCTTGAACGCGGGGATCTTCTTGGCTGCGGCCAGCCTGTAGATCGTCCGGTCCGTGACCTTCAGGAACTCTGCGACCTGCTTGAGGGTGAGGATCTCGCCCTCGCTGGTACTTGTAGGCATGGTGATGGCCAGTCTAGGTAAAACTATGACAGAATAGTGCAGAATTTTCAGGGCAGCAATGACATACGTCACGGCGGTCACCCCGCTGTGTGCTGCCCGAGGGCTTTGCTGTAAAAAGGAAGCGGCCCCCGAAGGGGCCGCCAAGTTCAGCAACGCTCAATGCACCAACTGCCGGGCCAGTGCCACCTCCACCGAGTCGCCGTCCTGGTTCAGGACATCGAGTCCGGATTCGGGCACGTCGCCCGATGTGCTCTGCGACACCATGATCTTCTTGGCCATCAACCCCAGGCAGGTCATCTGCGAGGAATTGGCGTAGCCGAGGTAGACCACGCGCACCGGCTGCTTCTGGCCGATGCGCCATGAGCGCCGGGCGGCCTGCTGCAGCGAATACACGTTGTAGCCGGACTGGAGGAACACGATGGTCGGGAACTCCAGCAGGTCCAGGCCGGTTTTCACCAGCTCGGGATTGGTTATGAGCACGTCGATGCCACGGTCCAACTGCTCGGCGATCCAGTCTTCGCGGCGGGAGGCATCCACGCTCGCGCGCAGTACCGCCACCTTGAAGCCTTCCTGCTCCAGCAGCACCTTCAAACGCGACGTGGTGTCGCGGGTGCCGGTGTAGACCGAATAGACCAGGGTCTTGCGACCTTCTGCTTTCTCCTGCTTGCAGATCTCGATCAGCTCGCGTTCCTTGGGCATCACCTCCAGCTCGTTGAACTGAGCCGGGACGAAGGCCAAGGTGTTGCGCGTGCGCGGATGCACCACCGTTTCCGACCGGAAGCAGCAGTCCGGCCAAGCCAGCAGCACGTTGAGGACCACACCGAGCAGCGTCGTGTCGCGCTTCGCCAGGGCCTGCTTCAGCTCCTGGGTCAGGCGACCCGCCAGATCGCGATAGGCCGCAGCTTGCGCCGTGTCCATCGCGACTTCGCGGAACTCCTCGTCGTAGGGCGGCAGCACATTTCCGCCGATGTCCTTCAGCTTGAGGAAGACCGTGAACGGCAGGACGCAACGCAGCACGCCCTTGGGACCGAAACCCGGCGCCTTGACCGTGCGCACCGATACCTTGGTGCCCTTGGCTGTCTTGTGCGCCGTGCCGGTGCTCTCGGAATAGATGTCCTTGAGCACCCCGTGATCGCGCATGAACGCCATCGCGGCCGACGTCATGCTGCCGTTCTTCGTCGGCCGGTAGCCATCTTCGATCATCCGCCCCGGCAGGGCTCGGAACAGCAGGTGGAACAGGTCGTCGCCGTAGCCGCCCATCAGTGTGCCGGTGAGCAGCAGCGTCTTGCGCGCCTTGGCCGCCAACACCCCCATGGCCTGGCCCTGAGCGGAGCCGCCGTTCTTGTACTCGTGCGCCTCGTCGGCGATGAGCAGGTCGAACGTGCCTTGGGGAAGCTGCCTCTTGATGAACTCGGACGGCTGGTAGCCGCCCTCGCCGAAGCCGAACTCCATGTTGGCCATCGCACGTTCCATGCGATGGGCTTGCCGGTCCGAGAAGACCAGCTCGCCGTTGCCATCCATCAGGTTGATGAACTCGTGGATATTGTCCCCGAGCATCGACGCGAGGAAGGCGTCGCCGAACTTCTGCATCAGCTTCTGCGCGGTGACTTCCCCGATGGTTGGAATACGCTTCAGCGCCTTGAGCACGGTCGAGGACTGGTCGCTGGCGGACAGACCTCTGGGACGGATCAACGACCACAGCGGTGCACGGCAGTGGCTGCATTTGCGGCGGGACTCCTCGGCTTCCAGCTCGACCGGGTTGATCGGCTCGCCGTCGAGGTCGGTGATGACGTGCCCGCAAGCCGGGCAGGCCCCCACGTCGCCGTGAGGCGTGCGCCGGCGAACGAAGACAGGTTTCCAGTGGAACCCCATCCGCATCCGCACGCGGCCG
>NZ_JAOCLR010000037.1:0-47420 GCF_029845405.1 Pigmentiphaga sp. GD03639 | reverse complement strand
TGCACCGCTGGACACGCAGATCCATGGGCGGATCAAGAACCCATTCCTGCAAGTAATCACACTCATCGCATCCTTAGCCATCATGGATGCCATGAATGTCGATTCCCCCTAGTCCATCTGCACGTGCAGCCTGGAGAACACGTCCGACCAGAACCGCTGTTCCTGGTCGGTGTAGGCCTTGATCTGCGCGAGATCCATGTCCACGGTCTCGGCTCCCATTTCCCGTAGCCGTTCGGTGGTCTTGGGCTGGGCGATGGCCTTTCTGATCGACACGTTCAGTTTCTCCAGGATGGGCCTGGGCGTGCTGGCGGGCGCGAAGATCGCCGCCCACGAGTACAGCCCGAAGCCGATACCCGACTCGCGCAAGGTGGGCAAGCCGGGCATCAGGTCAGTGCGTTCCGGGCTGGTAACGGCCAGCGCCCTGACCAGTCCCTGGTCGATGAAGGGCTTGGCCGAAGCCAGCACCGCGAACATCATCTGCACCTGCCCACCCACCAGGTCGTTCAAGGCCGGCGCTTCCCCGCGGTAGGGCACGTGGACGATGTCCACGCCGGCGGCGTTCTTGAATATCTCGCCGTTCAGGTGCAGGCTGGATCCGCGCCCGCCCGAAGCGAAGTTCAGCTTGCCCGGGTGCGCCTTGGCGTACTGCACCAGTTCCTGGGCCGTGCGTATCGGCAGGGACTTGTTGACGATCAGCACGCCCGGGTTGCGGGCGATCATGGCGACGGGAACCAGGTCCTTGAAGAAATCGTAGCTCTGGTTGCGGTAAAGGAAGGAGTTGGTGACGCCCGAGAGTCCGCTGACGCCCAGCGTATAGCCGTCGGGCGGGGACTTGGCGACGAAGCCCGTGCCGATGTTGCCGTTGGCGCCCGGACGGTTGTCGACGATGGCGCCTTGGCCCAGGAAGGGCTCCAGATCGGCCAGTGCCGCGCGTGCGAGGGAATCGCTGCTGCCGCCCGGCGCATAGTTGACGACCACGCGTATCGGCCGCTCCGGGTAGTTCGATGCATCGGCCGCGGCGCAGGGGATGGTGGCCATCGTACCCGCGAGCAAGCCGGCGATTGCGAGGAGTTTCGTGCTGTCCATGCGACCGACCTCAGTGGATGTGTTGGCTGCCTGCCCTCGATACCTGGAACGGATGCTTCATTCGATCAACACGTCCGCCTCGTCGATCAAGGATGCGGGAAGCTGGAGTCCGAGCAGGCCGGCGTTCTTCAGGTTGAGCGTGGTGGGGCCGCGCATGCTGCGGTCGATGGGGATTTCCGCGGGATCCGCCCCATGCAGTATCTGGTCGACGACTTGGGCCATCATCGGCCAGCCCTTCTTCTTGCCCGGGCTGATGGTCGCCAGGCCCCCCGCGCGGGTGATGGACAATTGGTTGCCCACGGCAGGCAGCCGCGCGTCCAGGAAGAGCCTGCCCAGCATTTCGCCGTTCATGTTGAACAAGGCATGGGGCCCCACCAGGACGGCCTGGCAGCCATCGCGCTTCATGGCGTGGACACTGGACTCGAAGTCCTCGATCCGCAGCGTTTCATAGATCGGCATCTCGCAACCCATGGTCCGTGCGGCTTCGCCGAATTCCCGCATCACGGCGGGCGCGGGCGAATAGGTCGGGTTGTACAGGTGGCCGATGCGGGTCAGGCCGGGAACCGCCATCTTCAGCAGCCTGACCTTGGCCCAGTTGTTGTAGGGAATGTAGGAGAAGCCGGTGAAGTTCATGCCCGGCCGCCGGTAGCTTTCCGCAAGCCCCGCCTCGATGTGATTGGTGGCCCAGCAGACGACGGGAATCCTGACGTCCCGCGTGGCTTCCTTGAGCGCTATGTTGGCATTGGTCAGGAAGGAAACGATCACATCCGCGGGCCAGGCCACGAGGGCGTTGGCATGGGCCTGGATGAGATCGGGATCGCGGTTGCCGTACAGCTCCTGGTAGACCACGTCGACGTTTTCCCGATAGCCGATGGTCTCCATGCCCCGCTTGAAATCGACGATGTCCTGCGTGTCGATGACAGGATCGCCTTTCGCCACGACGTGGATCAGGCCGACCCGGTACGGCCTGGCCGGCCCCTTGTGTTCCCCTGGCATGAATGTCTCCCTTCCCTGCTTTGGTCGCGGGTTGTTCTGAAATAGAGAACGGCGTATCGAAATACGAACCTATCATAAGCACCGGCGCGCAAGGCCGTCAATCGGTGAATGCCTGCGCGGGGCAAGGCCGGGCGGCCTCGGTGTCTGACGACGACGCGAGGCGCTCAGGCGGAAACGAAGTGGGATGGGGTCAGGCGGAGGAGCCGAGTTTTTCCGAGACCCGGCGGGCGGCCTCGCACACCCGCTGCGCATGGTCGCGCATCAGCTTGGGCGTGAGGCGGTCGGTCGGCCCCGAAATGCCGATGGCGGCAATGGCCTTGCCATAGCGGTTGAAGACGGGAGCGGCCAGCCCGCCTATGCGTTCCCGCCATTCGCCGCGGTTGATCGCATAGCCGAGCTTGCGTATGCCGGCCAGTTCCTTGCGCAGGGCTGCGTCGTTGGCCAGGGACAGGCCCGTGTGGGGGGCGAGTGCCGCGGCCGCGGCCGCGATGATGGCATCGTCCTGGTAGGCCAGCATCGCCTTGCCCGTCGCGACGGCGCTGGCGGGCGCCCGGCCGCCGACCTCGGTGTACGCCCGGATGGGTTGCGGGCTGTCGATCTTTTCGAGATAGATGACCTCGGTCTTGTCGAGTATCGACAAATGCACCGTTTCACGCGTTTCGAGCGCGAGGCTTTCCATCTCCGGCAAGGCCACGGTGCGCACCGCCAGGCGTCCCACGATCTTCTCGCCCAGGCTCCAGATCTTGGGCGTGGCGAAATACTTGCCTTCGACGGAATCGACATAACCGAGCGCGGCCAGCGTCTGCAACAGGCGGTGCGCGTTGCTCTTGGACAGTTCGAGTTCGCTCGCAATGTTGGTTACCCCGCGCGGCGTATCGCTGTCTGCCAAAGCCTCGAGCAGTTTCAGGCCCTTCGAGAGGGTCTTGTCGATCATAGGAAGAAGAGGATTCGTTGCGGATCACGGGCGAGTTTATCTCGCGCGGATTCGCTTGTCCCGTGGCCTACCGCAAGCGCCGGCCCGGCCCCGCCAGGCTGCGTTCGATCCGCTTCCTTCTTTCTTCCAGTGCCTTGACCAGCGCCGGCACCCGCTCGGGCCGTATGCGGTCCTGTACCGCGCTCAGGCTCAGCGCCGCGGTGGGGGCGCCGCGCGCGTCCGATACCAGCACCGCCAGGCCGCGCACGCCGGTCATGACCAATCCGTCGCTCAAGGCGTAGCCGTCCCGGCGCGCCCGTGAGACCGCCTCGCGCAGCGACGGTTCCGACACGTTGGGGTAGGCCCGCAGCGGTTCGCGTATCGATTCGAACACCAGTTCCGCCTCGTCCTCGGGCAGCGCCGCGATCATGATGATGCCGCCCGCCCCCACGCCCAGCGGCCGGCGCGTGCCGACGTCGACGGTGAAGGCCTTGATGGGATAGGGTCCCATCTTGCGTTCGATGCAGACGGTGTCGTAGCCCGAGCGCACCGCCAGGAAGGCGGTGTCGCCGGTTTCGTCGGCCAGCGCCTGCATCTCGGGCCCGCACAGCTGGCGCAGGTCGGCGCGGCCGCTGGAGACGGACCAGCCCAGCACCGCCATTTCCATGCCCAGGCGGTAGCGCCGGGTGTCCTCGTCCTGTTCCACCAGGCCGTGTTGCAGCAGGGAAGTCAGCAGCCGGTGGACGGTGGGCTTGGACAGGCCCGAGGCATGCTGGAGATCGATCAGGCGCAGGCCGGATTCGCCGGCCGACGCCAGGAGCCGCAGCACCGCGACGGCCCGGTCCACGGTCTGCGCGCCGCTGGTGTCGGGACGGTTCATGGCGCGCATCGTAGCATGCGGGTTGGCCGTCACTCGCCGTCGAGCTTGATGCCGGTCTTGCTGACGATGCCGCTGTACAGGTCGATCTGCTGCTTCCAGAAGGCGGCCAGTTCCGCGGGCGTGGAACCGACGGCGTCGGACCCGGCATCCTTGAACCGCTGGCGCGACTGCGGGTCTTTCGCGGCGGCCGAGACGGCCGCGGCCAGGCGGTCCAGGACGGGCTGGGGCGTGCCGGCGGGCGCGTAGATCGCGACCCAGAACGGGAACGCGTAGCCGGGTACCGCCTCGGCCACGGTGGGCACGTCGGGCAGCATGGCCGAGCGCTCGGTGGTGGTCACTCCCAACGCGCGCACCCGTCCTTCATGGATGTTGCCTATCTGCGGCGGCACGCCGTCCAGCATCATGTGGATGCGCCCGCCCAGCAGGTCCTGCATGGCCGCCGCCGTGCCCTTGTAGGGCACGTGCTGCATGTTGACGCCGGCCAGGGTCTTGAACAGCTCCGAGGCCAGGTGGATGGCGGTGCCGTTGCCGGAAGACCCGTAGTTGTACTTGTCGGGATTCTTCCTGAGCAGTTCGACGAATTCCTTCATGTTCCGCGCCGGCACCTTGGGATTGACGACCATGACCAGCGGGAACTGGGCGACCAGGGACACGGGCGCGAAGTCCTTGACCGGGTCGAAGCCCAGCCGCTCCTTGCCCAGCAGGCCGGTGGCGACGGCGGACGAGGAATTGAAGATCAGGGTGTAGCCGTCCGGCGCCGCGTTGGCCACGGTCTTGGCGGCGATGGCGCCGCCGGCGCCGGCCATGTTTTCCACGACGACCTGCTGCTTGAGGTCCTCGGCCATCTTCACCGCCGCGATACGGGCCAACTGGTCGATGCCTCCCCCCGGGGAGAACGGTACCAGCAGCCGTACGGGGCGGGTGGGGAAGTCGGCCGCGCGGGCCGGCAGGGAGGCGGTGGCGGCCAGCGCGAAGGCGGCCGCCCAGTGGATAAGGGGCTTGAACATGTGTGTCTCCATTGTGCGGGCCTGTCGCGGCCCGTGTCGTGGCGCGTCAGGGTTGGCCGGACAGGTCGAGGCCGCGCGCGTCGTCGATGAGATGGGCCAGGCGTTCGCGGAAGAAGGGCGCCGGCTTGAGGATGCGGCACTCCTGCGCCAGCATCAGCGGCCTGGCCTGGACCAGGAAGGCCTTCCAGTCCGGGTCGGCGAACAGCGCCTCGCGGCAGTCCATGCGCTGCTGCAGGCTGCGGTAGCCCCATTGCGTGACGGTCTGGTTCAGGGCGCCGATCTCGCTCACGTAGTAGCCCAGCAGCGCGGGCAGGTGGCGCATCTGCGCGGCCATCCCTTCCTTCCTATAGAGCGCGACGAAGGCGTCGAGGTTGCCCGGGTGGAAGGTATAGAGGCGTTGTTCGACGATCATGTCGCCTCCCGCTGGTCCTGGCTGAACTTGTAGACGTGGGTGCGCCTGGCCAGTTCGGGAATGGGCATGCCGGCCTGGATATCGTGGTAGCGGCGGGCCTCGCCTTCGCCGATTTCCTGGGCGCGCTTGAGTACCGTCTCGACGGCCTCGCGCGGGATGAAGCAGATGGCGCCTTCGTCGGCCACCACCAGGTCGCCGGGCCGCACCTGCACGCCGCGTATGTGCACGATGCCGTTGATGGCGACGGTCTCCAGCCGCCACTTGCCCGTGATGGAGCTGACGCCGCGCGACCAGATCGGGAAGTCCTGCGAGCGCGACTGCTCGACGTCGCGGATGGCGCCGTCGATGACGGCGCCCGCCTCGCCCTGGCGCTTGGCGATGGCGGCCGACAGCCCGCCCATGTTGGAGATGCCGGGCACGCCTTCGATGACGAGCACGTCGCCGGGTTCGGCCAGGTTGTGGGCCTCGATCTCGGCCATCTTCGAGATGCGGTCCTTGGCGCCCTTGTAGGCGTCATCGCGCTGTTCGACGTTGCGCAGGGTCAGCGCCGGGCCGGCCATGCGCCGCCCGGGCAGGGTGGGAGGCAGGTCGCAGCCCGGGACCACGCCGCACAGGCCCAGTTCGTCCATGGCGTCGGAGACGGTGCCGGTCAGGTCCTCCAGCGCCAGGAAGGCGTCGATGACGGCCTGCGGATAGCGGGGGATGTCGAGGTCGCCGAAGACGGCGGCGGGCAGCTTGCCCAGGGGAGTCTTGCTGGTCATGGGATGTCCTTGTGGTCAGGCGGCGGGCGTGCCCGCCATCACGATGCGGAAGAGCCGCAGGAAGTTGTCGCGGGCGATGGCGTCGATGTCGCGGCGCGCCAGGCCGATGTCCGCCAGGCCGGCCAGCATGTCCTGCTGGGCCTGCAGGTCGTTGATGGGATAGCGCCATGGCCAGGTCCCGTAGACCTCGGGTTTGCGCATGAATTCCTGGTAGCGCTCGGCCGGCTGGTCGGTGATGAAATCCGAGCCTATGCCCACGTGCGCCACGCCGATGCGGTCGACGGCATAGCGGATGTGCGCCACCACGTCCTGCGCGCCCGGGGTTTCGCCCGGCATGCGCACCAGCGGCGGCAGGTAGGTGATGCCCAGCACGCCGCCGTTGGCCTTGAGCGCGTCCAGCAATGCGTCGCTCTTGTTGCGGGCGTTGGGGCACAGGGCGTAGGCATTGGCATGCGTCACCGCCACCGGATGGCGCGAGAGGGCCAGCACGTCCAGGCCGCTGCGGTCGCCCACGTGCGACAGGTCGATGACGATGCCCAGGTCGTTCAGCACGCCCACCAGTTCGCGCCCCAGCGAGGACAGTCCGGCGTCGGCCGGTTCTGCGCAGCCGTCGCCGTACAGGTTGCGGATGTTGTGCGCGACCTGGATCACGCGCACGCCCAGCGCGTGGAAAAGCTCCATCAGCTTCAGGTCACGCGCCACGCCCGGCACGTTCTGGTAGCCCAGCACGATGCCCAGCTTGCCCGCCTGCCTGGCTCGCTCGAAGCCGTCGCCGTCCTCGACCACCTGGACCAGGTCCGACAGGGTGGCGAGGTGCGCGCGGTAGTCCGCCAGCTGGTTCAGCGAATGGCGCAGGTCGGGGATGGGGTTGATGCCGCGAAAATTGTTCAGCGTGATGTGGACGGCTTCCACGCCGTGGGCCAGGCAGGCCTCGGCGTAGGCGGCGGTCATGCGCGCGCCGTTCAGCAAGTCGAATACCTTGATCATGCTCGGTAGTTTTCCTGGTGATTGCTGGTCCGTAATATGGACCGGCGAGAGCAGGATTTTCTGTTTATAGAAATAATGTGTCGATATAGGTAGTCCGATATATGGACCAAAAGGGCAAAACGGGCGGCGCCGGTCCCCATGCCCGGGCCGGGGCCGGGAACGGCAGTTGCTGCGGCGCCGGGGCTTCCGGAGATCGCCATGTGCCCTGCCCCCGCCTCGCAACCCGCCATGTTCCTGTCCACGAAAGTGGGCCTGACCGTCAACGGGGTGCGCCACGAGTTGCGCCTGGACCCTCGCACCACCCTGCTCGATTGCCTGCGCGAACACCTCGCCCTGACCGGGACCAAGAAGGGCTGCGACCATGGGCAGTGCGGCGCCTGTACCGTCCACCTGGATGGCCGGCGGGTCAATGCCTGCCTGGTGCTGGCGGCCACGCTGGACGGCCGCGAGGTGACCACCGTGGAAGGACTGGCCCGGGACGGCGGATTGCATCCGGTGCAGGCGGCCTTCCTGGAGCAGGATGCCTACCAGTGCGGCTACTGCACCGCGGGCCAGATCATGTCGGCGGCGGCGCTGCTGTCCGAACCCTGCGGCGAGACGGATGCCGATATCCGCGAGGCCATGAGCGGCAACCTCTGCCGCTGCGGCGCATACAAGAACATCCTGGCGGCCGTGCGGCAGGCGCGCCGCGGCACCGCGTAGCGGGGCGGCCATGGAAATATTCCAGCTCTGGCGAGCCGAAGACGTCGCCCAGGCGGTGGGTGCCGCCGCCTATGCCGAAGACCGCCAAGGCTCGACGGTCCGGTTCCTGGCGGGCGGCACGACGCTGATCGACCTGATGAAGCTGGACGTGGAACGGCCGGCCATGGTGATCGATATCAGCCATCTGCCGCTCGACCGCATCGAGGCCACGCCCGGCGGCGGCGTGCGCATAGGCGCGATGGTGCGCAATTCGGACCTGGCCCATGATCCGTTGATCCGCGAACGCTATCCGGTGCTGTCGCAGGCGCTGCTGTCCGGAGCCTCGGCGCAGTTGCGCAACATGGCGACGACCGGCGGCAACCTGTTGCAGCGGACCCGCTGCGTGTATTTCCGCGACGTGGCCATGCCCTGCAACAAACGCGAGCCTGGTTCGGGCTGTCCCGCCATCGGCGGCTACAACCGCAACCTGGCGGTGCTGGGGACCAGCGAGGCATGCATCGCCAGCAATCCGTCGGACATGAACGTCGCACTGATGGCGCTGGGCGCCACGATAGACATCCAGGGGCCCGGAGGCGCGCGCACGGTGGCCATCGACGATTTCTTCGTGCTGCCGGGCGATACGCCGCAGCGCGAGACGGTGCTGGAGGAAGGCGAGCTGATCACGCACGTGACGCTGCCCGCGCTGCCAGCCGGCACCCGCTCCCATTACCTGAAGCTGCGGGATCGCGCGTCCTATGAGTTCGCCCTGGCCTCGGCCGCGGTGGTCGTGACCATGGCCAACGGCAGCATCCAGGCCGCGCGGGTCGCCATGGGCGGCGTGGGCACGCGGCCCTGGCGCTCGCCGCCGGCCGAAGTCCTGCTGGCGGGCGGCGCGCCCTCGGCGGCGGTATTCGATGCCGCGGCGCGGGAATTGCTGCGCGAGGCGCGGCCGCAAAGCCAGAACGCGTTCAAGATCGAGCTGGCGCGGCGCTGCCTGGTCCACGCCCTGGATACCGTGACGGCGGCCGGCTGACGGAGAGCGAAATGACCCAGCACACCGAATCCTCCATCGGCGCCGGCCATATCCGCGTGGAAGGGCCGCTCAAGGTGACGGGCCGCGCGCGCTACGCGGCGGACCACGGCTTGCCCGGCATGCTGCACGCCGTACCGGTATGCGCCACCGTGGGAAAGGGGCGCATCCTGGGCATCGAGACGGGCGTCGCCCGCGGCATGCCCGGGGTGCGCAAGGTCTACACCCGCGAGAACATCGGCCGTTTTCCGCGCGTGGACGAGAGCGCGGCCAAGCTGGACGAATACCGTCCGCCGATGGAGGACGACGAGATCCGCTACTACGGCCAGTATGTCGCGCTGGTGGTGGCCGACACGCTGGAGCAGGCGATGGCCGCGGCGGCGGCGGTGGCCGTGCAATACGACGCGCAGACGCCGGACGTATCCATGGATCTGGCGCCCGATGACGAACCGCGGGTGGATACCGAGCGCGGCGATGCGCCGGGCGCATACGCCCAAGCCGGGATCCGCATCGACCATACCTACACCACGCCGCCCGAGACCAACAATCCCCTGGAGATGCACGCCACCGTGGCGGTCTACGACGGCCGCGCGTTCACGCTGTACGAAAGCTCGCAGGGCATCGTGAACCATCGCGTGGCGATGGCGCGCATGCTGGACGTGCCGGAAGATAGCGTCCGCGTCGTTACCGAACACGTAGGGTCGGGTTTCGGCAGCAAGCTCTGGCCCTGGGGACACTCGCTGCTGGCGGCGGCCGCGGCGCGCGACCTGGGAAGTCCGGTCAAGCTGGTGCTGAGCCGCCGGATGATGTTCCACAACGTCGGGCATCGCTCCAACACGAGCCAGCGCGTACGCCTGTCCGCGACCAGGGATGGCCGGCTGACCTCGCTGCGGCACGATTACCTGTTCCATGTGGCGATGGATGAATACCACAAGGAAAACTGCGGCGAGGCGACCGGCTTCCTGTACAGCACACCCAACCTGCGCGCCGCCTACGGATCCGCGCGCCGGAACATCGCGCCCACTACGTCCATGCGCGGGCCGGGCGCCGTTCCCGGCCTGTACGCGATCGAATCGGCCATGGACGAGCTGGCCATCGAGCTGGGCATGGACCCCGTCGAACTGCGGCTGCGCAACGAACCCGAGCAGGACGAAGCGGCCGGCCTGCCCTTCTCGTCCCGCCACCTGCGCGAGTGCCTGCTGCAAGGCGCGGAGCGCTTCGGCTGGGCACGGCGCGATCCGCGCGTCGGATCCATGCGGCGTGACGGCCTGGTCCTGGGATGGGGCATGGCGGCCTGTTCATGGATGGCGGTCAGGCTGAAGGCACAGGCCAGCGTGGCGCTGCGGGCCGACGGTACCGCGCGCGTGGCCAGCGCCACGCAGGACATCGGCACCGGTACCTACACCGTGATGGCGCAGATGGCGGGCTCGGTGCTGGGCCTGCCGCCCGACCGCATCGAGGTGGCGCTGGGAGACACGGCGCTGCCGCCGGGACCCACCTCCGGCGGCTCGATGGCCACCGGTTCGCTCGTGCCCGCGGTGCTGGCGGCCGCCCGCGACGCGGTCCGCCAGCTGGCCGCCTGCGCCGCGCGCGCCGGCCTGCCGCAACTGGCCGGCGTGGCCGCCGACGACTTGCGGTTGACCGGCGGCCGGCTGCATGGCGCGGGGCGCCCGCCATCGTCCGGGGTGCCTTTCCAGGACGTGCTGCGCGCGGCGGGCATCGAGCGGATCGAGGGCCACGGCCAGTCCGAGGGCAGCGACGCCGACCCCCGGGCCAAGCGCCATTCCATGCATTCCTTCGGCGCTCATTTCGTCGAGGTGACCTGGGAGCCGGCCATCGCCCGGCTGCGCGTGGCCCGCGTCGTGACGGTGATCGATGCCGGGCGCATCATCAATCCGCGCACCGGCCGCAACCAGATCGAGGGGGCCGTCGTGATGGGGGTGGGCATGGCGCTGCTGGAAGAAACTTCCTACGATTCGCGCCAGGGCGCACCCGTCAACAACAACCTCGCGGACTACATGGTCGCCACCCATGCCGACGCGCCGGACATCGACGTGCATTTCGTCGAGCATCCGGACACCGTGCTGAACGAACTGGGCGCGCGGGGCATCGGCGAGATCGGCCTGGCCGGGGTGGCGGCTGCCATCACCTCGGCTGTCCACCATGCCACCGGCGTGCGCGTGCGGGACCTGCCGGTGAAGGTCGAGACGCTGCTGCAGGCGCGGTCAGCGGATTGACCCACCCCGTGTCCTGGCCTTCGTCCGGGCCGGATGCGGCCCGCCATGGAACAACTCCACGATCGCCTGCCGCAGCCAGGTGTTGCCCGGTTCCTGGTCATGGCGCTTGTGCCAGTACACCATCACGTCGTAGCCCGGCATCTGCACCGGCGGAGCGAAGTGGCACAGGCCCCAGCGCCGGGCCACCGACAGCGCCAGGTTGCGCGGCATGATGGCCACCACGTCGGTGTCCGACACCAGTTCGGCGATGGCCAGGAAGTGCGTCACCCGCGCCACCACCCTGTCGCTCATGCCGTTGGCCACCAGCATGCGGTCGATCAGTATCGAATGGTTGGTACCCGCCACGTTCGGCACCACGTGTCGCGCCCGCTTGAACTCGGCCAGGCTGAGCGTGCCGCGCGGCACCGTGGATGGCCGCGCCACGCAGGCATAGACGTCCGAGAACAGGATCCGGCTGCGCACGCCGGCGATGTCGGGGTTGATGGCGCCCAGCGCCAGGTCGATGGTCCCCTTCGAGAGTTCCTGGGCCAGCTCCTCCGGGCTCGCGCTGGTGGCGATGGTCTCCACGCACAGCTGCGGCGCATGGTGCTGGAGATGGCGGATCAGCCGGGGCAGGAAGGTGTGCTCGCCGATGTCGGTCATCGCCAGGCGGAACACGCGTCGCGCGGTCGCGGGTACGAACGAACCCTTCTCCAGCGTCTGGGCCAGGATCTGCAAGGCCTGGGACACCGGGCCCACCAGTTCGTCGGCGAAGGGAGTGGGCTCGACGCCCTTGGCCAGCCGCACGAACAGCGGATCGCCATACATGTCGCGCAGGCGGGCCAGCGCGTGGCTCATCGCGGGCTGGTCGGTGGGACTCGCACCCCCGAAGGCACCATCATGCACGGCACCTATGAGGCGCTGGTCCGCGCGGTGCCGAACGCGAGCTTCGTCGAGGCAGGCGAACTGATGCAGGACGTGCGCGAGGTCAAGAGCCAGGAAGAGATCGACGTCCTGCAATGCTCCATCGACCTGGTCGAGCGCGCGCTGGAGGCGCAACTGGCCGCGGCGCAGCCTGGGGTGCCGGACTATGTCGTCTGGGCCGAGACCATGCACGCCATGTTTCGGCGCGGCTCGGAACTGTCGGTTCATTTCAACTGGATCAGCGGCGATAATCCCGGCCGCACGCTCACGCGGCCCACCGCCCGGCCGCTGCGCGAGGGCGACCTGATCCTGGGCGAGATCGAGGCCTCGGTCATCGGCTACCGCGCCCAGCGCCTGCCCGTGGTGGCGGTGAACCGCTGTCCACCCGTCATCCGCGACCTGTCGGTCATCCATGGCGACATGTACGCCGAACTGCTCGAGGTGCTGCGCGCCGGTGCCACCGTACGCGAGGCGATCGCCGCGACGGTGGACATCACGCGCCGCATCGCGCCGCGCAGCGGCCCGCTGGCCGGGCTGAAGGCCTCGCTTATCCTGCACGGACGGGGATTGGGCGACGACCGGCCGCTGGTGCTGACCAAGCTCGGCGGCGATCCCTTCTACGGCGCGACCGAACGCGCCATGGAGGCGGTGTTCCCCGAGGACGGCGTCTATATCTGCAAGCCGGCGATCTCGACCGCCGACGGCGTGTTCCAGTTCGCCTGGGGCGACACCGTGCGTGTCACGGCGCGCGGCGCGCGGCGCATGGGCAGGATGCCCCACGGCGTACAGGTCTCGGAACCCGGGTCGTTCACCGACTGGCCCACCGACGTCACGGTGCTGGGCGGGGGGGCGTAGGCGGGCCCGCCATGCTCCGGAGGGAATGCGCTACGATGGGCGCGGCCAAAAAGACATCCCCCACCGGAGCGGGCATGGACAACGACACGCCGATCGACCCCTACCGCAAGATCAGCGCGCGCATCATTCCGCTGATGATGCTGCTGTACCTGATGGCCTTCCTGGACCGGGTGAACATCAGCTTCGCCGCGCTGACCATGAACCAGGACCTGGGTTTCACGCCGACCATCTTCGGCTGGGGCGCAGGCATCTTCTTCATCGGCTACTTCCTGTTCGAGATTCCCAGCAACGTCATCCTGGAGAAGGTTGGCGCGCGGCTGTGGATCGCGCGGATCATGGTGACCTGGGGCCTGATCTCGGCGGCCATGGCCTTCGTGTCCGGCACCGCGAGCTTCCTTACATTGCGCTTCCTGCTCGGCGTCGCCGAGGCGGGCTTCCTGCCCGGCATGCTGCTCTACCTGACCTACTGGTTCCCGGCCCGTCACCGGGCGAAGTTCATCGCCCTGTTCATGGCGGCGGTGCCGCTGGCCAGCGCGATCGGCTCGCCCATCTCGGGCCTGCTGGTCGGCATGGACGACGTGATGGGGCTCAAGGGCTGGCAATGGCTGTTCATCCTGGAAGGACTGCCCTCGTGCGTGCTCGGCATCGTGGTCCTGTTCGCGCTGCCGGACAGGCCGGCCACCGCCAGGTGGCTGTCGCCGCGCGAGCGCGAGATCGTCGAGGCAGACCTGGCGCGGGACCGGCTGGCCGGTTCGGGGCGCAGCCACCACGCCATGTGGCCGGCCCTGGTGGATCGCCGCGTGCTGGTCCTGTGCGGCGTGTACTTCGGCATCGTCATCGGGCTGTACGGCATCGGCCTGTGGCTGCCGCAGATCGCCAAGGCGATGGGTTACTCGAATGCCGCGGTCGGCTTCATCGTGGCCGCGCCCTATGCCGTCAGCGCGGTGGCCATGCTGGCCTGGGGCCGCCGCAGCGACAAGCGCGGAGAACGCGCCGGCCACGTCGCGGCCGCGGCCCTTCTCAGCGTGGCCGGCCTGCTCGCCAGTCTGTACTTCGGCACGCCGTGGATCGCGTTGTGCTGCCTGGGCCTGGCCTCGGTCGGCATCTATGCCTGCCTGGGGCCGTTCTGGGCAATGCCGCCGCTGTTCCTGCAAGGCACGGCGGCGGCGGGCGGCATCGCGCTGATCAACTCGGTGGGCAACCTGGGCGGCTTTGCCGGCCCCTACCTGATGGGCTGGATCAAGGAAAGCACCGGCAGCTTCTCGCTGGGCATGGCAGCCCTGGCCGGCTGCCTGGGCGCGGCCGCGATATTGGCGCTGTCGCTGGGCCGGGAGATGCGGGCGATGCGCGATGCGCGGCCGGATCATGCGTAGCCGCCCTTGCATGCTTCCAGGGCGGCCGGCCGGACCGGCCGTTCAAGCCGATGCCGAGACCAGCAGCATCATCGGCCGCTCGCGCTCCTCCGCCAGTTCGGGCATGGCCCGCACCTGTTCTTCCGTGGGGCCCCATTCGACCAGGCGCGTCACGGTGAATCCGGCCTCGACCAGGAGCCGGAACAGTGTGCCCAGGGTGCGGTGCTGCTTGACCACGCCCTCGGCCAGCCAGTTCGTGACGCGCGGGCCTTCGAGCTGGTAGTTGTCCACTGGCCAGGTCTTGCGGCCGTCGACACCTGGCAACCATCCCGGATGGCGCGAGGCCATGTAGATCGGATGCTCGATGGAGAAAACCAGGCGGCCTTCCGGCTTCAGCGCGGCGTGGATGGCCGCGAGCAGTTCCGGCAGGCGCTGGATGTAGTGAAAGGTCAGCGAGCTGTACGCGAGATCGAATGCCCGGGCTGGCAGCGCGGGCTGTTCGAGGTCTGCCCGCCGATAGTCTATGCCGCCTTCGGGAGTCAGCTCCCGCGCCCGAGCGAGCATCCGCTCGGAAACGTCGAGCGCCAGCACGCCAGCGGCACCATGCTCCCGCGCCCATCGGCTGAACCAGCCATATCCGCAGCCCAGGTCCACGATGGCCTGGTCCCGGACGTCGCCCACCATGTCCCGCAACGCCGGCCACTCGGGCGCGCCCGCCAGGCCGTGGATGGACCGGCCGAGGCGGCCGTAGCCTTCGAAGAAGGCGGGGTTGTCGTAGATGTTCTGGCTCATGGCGCCGATGCCACCCGATCCACCCGCACCAGGCAGTATGCGGCGGTGTCGTAGGGAACGGTCACGACGTCGCGGCCGCGCAGTTCGGGCTGGGCGTCGATCAAGGTCCGCAGCCGTTCATCCACCCCGGCCCGCTGTTCCGGCGGCAGCGCCGAGATGAAGCTGGTGGAGCGCACCCGGTTCAGGATGACGTCTTCCGGGGATCCGGTGTGGCCGTTGGCATAGTGCCGCTCGTCCATGGGGCCGAAGCCCGGATGGGGAAAGGCCTGGCGCCAGGCACCGGTGTAGTAGCGCGGCGCGTCGCCCTCGAACTCGTTGACGATGCGGTCGATCGCGGCCACCCAGGGCACGCGCGCGTCGCGCATGTTCCAGACCAGTCCCAGCCGGCCGCCGGGCTTGAGCACGCGATGGATCTCGTCCAGGGCCTCGGCCGTGGCGAACCAGTGGAAGGCCTGCGCACACACGACCACATCGACACTGGCATCGGGTAGCGGGATGGCGTCGGCCGTGCCGACCAGCGGGCGGACCTCGGGATGGGACGCGGCCAGCTTGTCCAGCATCGCGGCCACCGGCTCCACGGCGATCACGCTGGCGCCCGTGGCAAGCAGGCGGGGCGTGAACTTGCCGGTGCCCGCGCCCAGGTCCAGCACGGTGGCGCCGGCATGCAGGCCCAGCGTATCGCGCAGCCATCCGGCGATTTCCGGCGGATAGTCGGGACGTCCGCGGACGTAGGTGTCCGCCCCTTTGGTATAGCCGTCGACGGCCGAGTGATGGATGGAGCTCGTGCTGTCCATGTGTTCTCTCCGGTGAAGCGCGGGGGCGATCTGTTTTACCATGCGCGTCTATCGGGGCCAGGAGGTCGCATGCAGGCAATCAATCGCCCGCCGCCTGGCCCTTGCGCCGCGCAAGCCATTCCTCGCGCGTGATCTCCCAGATTTCGCTGGGCAGCCTGCCCGATACGTAGCCGCGCTCCTCGGTGGCGACCATGCGCATGCCGCCGCGCGCCGAGATCCGGCTGGACGCGATGTTGGCCGCGGCCTTGGGCACGCGCAGCCTGGGTTTGCCCAGCACGTCGAACCAGTAGGCGGTGACCGCTTCGGCGGCTTCCGTCATCAGGCCCTGGCCTTGCCATTCCGGCACGATCCAGAAGCCCCGGTTGTTGTCCGGGTCGTCCATCAGGCTCACCACGCCGATCAGCCGGCCGGGCTCCTGCCTGGGCCGCAGGCTCCAGTGCCACTCCCGGCCTTGCGCCATGGCCGGCAGCGCCGCATCGCGCAGGAACACGAGCGCGCCGTCCTCGGGATACGGCCAGGGAACGCGGTCGGCCAGGAAGCGCACGATTTCCCAGCGCGCGAAGGCATGCTGGATGGCCGGGGCATCGGCCAGCGTCAGGGGAGGCAGCAGCAGGCGCGGCGTGGAAAGCGCGGGAATGGGCATGGCCTATTCCGCCGCTGGCTTCCAGCCGATGGAGCGCGATACGCCCTGGGTTTCCTCGACCAGCGCCGCGGCGATCTCGGCGGCGCTGGGCACGATCGCCTGGCCGGGCGGTTCGCGGAAGATCAGCGTGATGACGGTGGACAGCGCGCCCTGGTAGTCGAGGATGGGCGCGGCCAGGGCCGACAGGTTGTTGACGTAGTGGCCGTGGTTCTCGGCATAGCCGCGTGCGCGCACGGCCTGCCTCGTCTGGTCCAGGTCGGCGGCGGCCATGCGTTCGCCCCGCGCCTTGGCGCGCGCGACTTCCTTCTGGATGAAGGGTTTGGTGATGGCCGGCGGGAGGTGGGCCATGAAGACGATGCCCGAGGCCGAGGTCAGGACCGGGAACACCGATCCCAGGCCGAGGTCGGTGCCGATCAGGAAAGTGCTGCGCTTGAGCCGTATGCAGGTCGGCCCCGATTCGCCCCACACGCACAGCAGGCCCGTCAGGTCGAAGCGCGTACAGATGCGGTCCAGCGCCTGCGAGGCCAGTGTGAAGACGTCGGTCTTGGTCATGGCCGATACGCCCCAGCGCAGCGCCTGCGGCCCCAGGCCGTAGTGGCCGGTGGCCGGATCCTGCACGACCAGCCCCGACTTGGCGAAGCTGGTCAGGTAGCGGTGCGCCTGGCTGGCCGAGATGCCGGCGTCCCTGCCGATGTCGCGCAGCGGCAGCGAGCCGGTGGCGGCTGCCAGTGCGTCGATGACCCGCACGCCCACTTCGACGGACTGGATGCCTTTCTTTTCGCGCACGGCGGGCGTTGCGGCACGCTTGGGCTGTTTCGATGCGGGCATGCGGGGCAGCCTGTCAGATGGTGGACGGGATCACGGCGGTCCTCCCAGCGCCCGCTCGACCGCGGCCTCGGCATGCAGCCGGGTGGTGTCGTAGCAGGCGAGAGGCGGCGCGGCGCCGTCCAGCAGCAGCGGCAGTTCGGTGCATCCGACGACGACCGCCTGCAGGCCGGCGAGCCGCATTCCGTCAATGATCGCCAGCACCCGTCGGCGCGAGCCGGGATCGATGCGGCCGCGCGTCAGCTCGTCGACGATGATGGCGTCCAGCGCCGCGCAGTCCTCGGAAGCCGGCGGAACCAGTTCGATGCCGTGGTGGTCGCGGTACCAGTCCCTGTAGAAGGGCGACATGGTGACGTGGCGGGTGCCGATCAGGCCGGCGCGATCCAGGCCGGCGGCTCGCAGCGCGGTGGCCGTGGGAGTGCCGATGTGCAGCAGGGGCAGGCCGACGCCGCGTTCGACCTCGTCGGCGAAGCGGTGGGCGGTGTTGGCGGTCAGCAGGAAGAAGCCGGCGCCGGCACGCGCCAGCCGCTGGCCCGCATGGACGAGCGATGCGCCCACATCGCCCCAGCGGCCGTCGGCGCCGGCCTGCAGCAGCGGCTCGAAGTCCAGCGTGACGAGGATGCTCTCGGCGTTGTGGTGGCCGCCGGCGCGGCGCTGCATGGCCTCGTTGATCAGCCGGTAGTACAGGGCCGACGATTCCCAGCTCATGCCGCCTATGAGGCCGATCAGCTGTGTTTGTGGCATGGGTCGAATTCCTCCGGCATGGCTGGGCGCCCGAAATTCGAGGAATTGTACTATGAACAATATATTGGCTATTGTGCAATAGCGGCCGGGGTTCCGGCCGATGCCCGTGCGCCCGCGCCAGCCGGGCGCCGCACGCAGGGCGTCGGGCCCGTATCCGCCCGATTTCCATGCGCGCCTGGAGGCGAGCCGGCACCGGTCAGCCCGTTGCCGCGCCCGGTGCCGCCGCCAGTTCCCTGAGCCTGGCCTTCGATATCTTGCCCACGCCGATGCGGGGGAAATCCTCGACGAACACGACCTCGCGCGGCACCTTGTACTTGGCCAGTTCCCGCCGGCATGCCTCGACGATGGCGTCGGCCAGCCCCGTGACGCCGCCGTCCGCCGGCAGCCGCACGAAGGCGACGGGAACTTCGCCGTAGGCGGCATCGGGCCGGCCGACCACGGCCACTTCGCTCACCCGGGGCACCGTCCGGATGACCCGCTCTATCTCGGCCGCGGAGACCCCTTCGCCGCCGACCTTGAGCAGGTCCTTGGCGCGGTCGCCGAACTGGATCGAGCCGTCTTCATGCAACAGCACGCTGTCGCCCGTCCTGAAGTAGCCATCATCGTCGAAGGCGTCCCGCGTCGCTTGGGCATTGCCGAAGTACTCGGCAAACAGGGTGATCCCCCGTATGCCACGGACCAGAAGATTGCCGCGTTCGCCGGGCAGGCAGTCGCGGCCCCGGTCGTCGACGATGCGTACGCCGTAGCCGGCGGATGGGCGGCCGATGGCGCCGGGCCGGGGAGGCGACCACGGATCGGTGACGATGCCTTGCGCGACCATTTCGGTCATGCCCCACGCTCCCATCATCCTGATGCCGAAATGGGCCTCGTGCTCGGGCAGCCAAAGCGCATTGCACCATTGCCGGAAGGCGTGGCCGCGGGGAACGGGCATGCCCGCCAGCACGTTGGCACTGAAGATGACGTGAGATCCCACGGTGCTGCGATGCTCGAGCGCGACCGGCCAATAGCGGCTGGCCGAGAAGCGGGGCTGCAGGACGATGCTGGCGCCGGCCCAGAGCGCGGGAAAGACCGACCAGGACAGGCCGACCACGTGGAACAGCGGCAGGAACACCTGGAACACGTCGTCGCCGCGCAGGCCTTGCTGCATGGCGCCGAGTCTGCCGGCCCACAAGGCGTTGGCATGCGTCCATGCCACGCCCTTGGGACGCGAGGTCGTGCCACTCGTGAACAGCACGGACAGCGGCGCCGCCGCGTCGGGCGGGCGTTGCGGCGCGGGCGCGGCCAGCAGCGCGGCGTGGCGTTCGTCGGGCCGTGGCGCGGTGGCGGCGTCGGCGGGCTGCCCGGCATCGTCGTCGGTGATCGCCAGCCATTTCAGGCCGGGGCAATGGCCGCGGATCTTCGCCGCGAATTTCGGATGCGTGACGGCCCCGCAGGCCTCCGTCAGTTCGGCGAAATAGGCCAGTTCCGGTCCGGCGGCCATGGCATTGGTGGGAACACAGACGGCGCCCAGATGCGCGCAGGCGAAATACGTCAGCAGGAATTCCGGACAGTTCTCCAGGTGCATCAGGACGCGGTCGCCGACGCGCACGCCGCGCCTTTGCAGGCCGCCCGCCAGCGAGGCGACCTGTCCGGCGAACTCGGCGTAGGTCCAGGTGCGCGATACGCCGGGCTCCGGCGCCCAGGTCAGGAACGGGTGTCCGGGCCGCTCGGCCGCCTTCCTGCGGAGCAATGTGGCCAGATCGTGGCCGGTGAATTGAAGCAGCGCGTCCTGGTGTGTCATGGCGCGGGATCCCACGAACTGTGCTCGAGCCAATGTTCGAGCATCCATAGGCGGTCCACCCCCCAGAGGGGTTGGCCGTCGACGATGAAGAAAGGCACGCCGAACACCCCCTGGGCGACCGCGTGATCCACCTCTTCCTTGAGCGCGGCCTTGATGCCGGGCGATTCCATGCCTTGGCCCAGCGCCGCGGTGTCCACGCCCAGCAATGCCGCTTCCTCCAGGACCGCTTCCGCGGTGGAGATGTCTTCCCCCTTGGCCCACAGCCTGGCGCAGATGGCGCGCGCAAAGCGCGCGGCCTGCGCGGAATCGTGCCGCTTCAACCAGAGGAAGGCGCGCAGCGCGCGGATGGGGGACACGTCCGGGTGGCGCAGCTCGCATATCGGCACGCCCAGCAGACGCGCCATGCGGTGCTTGTCCTGCCGGGAGTAATCGGCCTTGAGCGGCGTCGCCGGAACCGGCTTCAATCCCATCACCTGCAGTACCGTGACGCTCAGGAGCACCGGCCGCCAGTCCACCTGCCTGCCATGGCGCGCCGCCAGTGTCTCGATTTGGGTCGAAGCCAGGTAGCCATAGGGAGAGATCGGATCGAAGTAGAAGGCGATGGGGGAAGGCTGGTCCATGCCTACAACTTCTCGATGCCGGCCGCCTTCACGATGCCGCTCCATCGCGTCAGCTCGCTGGCGATGAGACGCGAGAACTCGGCGGCCGTGCTGGTTTCCGGATCCAGCCCCATGGCGGCATACCGTTGTTGGACTTCCGGTAGCGCGATTACGCGATGTACCTCGCGCTGGAGACGGTCGACGATGGCCGGCGGCGTGCCGGCGGGGGCCAGCAATCCTTGCCACAGCTGCACGTCCAGGCCCTTGAGTCCCAGGCTGGTGAAGGTCGGCACGCCCGGAAACGAGGGGTGTTCGGCACGCGAGGTGATCGCTATGGCCTTGAGCTTGCCCGTCTTCAAGCCGGCGCCGATGGAAATCGAGTCGGAAATGGTCGCCAGCACGTCGTTGGCGATGGCGGCATTGACCGCGTCGGTACTGCCCTTGTAAAGGATTTCCTGGAACCGGGAACCCGCCTGCAGGTTGAGCTGTTCGCCGATCAGGCGAAACGGCGCGGCCGCGGACGAATAATTGGCTTTTTCGGGATGCGCCTTCGCATAGGCCAGCAGCTCGGGCAAGCTCTGGGCGGGCCCGCTCTTGTTGACGGCCATCAGCACCGGCAGCGACGCGACCAGCGAAATCGGAGCGAAATCCCTGGCGGCGTCGTACTTCACTTCCTTGTACAGCGCGGGGTTGATCGCGAGCGCGCCACTGGCGCCCAGCAGGATGGTGTAGCCGTCGGGCGCCGCGCGGGCCACGTACTCCGTCGCGATCATCGAGGCCGCGCCTGGGCGGTTCTCGACCACCACTTGCACCCCCAGCCCTTCGGACATTTTCTGCGCGAGCACGCGCGCCAGGATGTCGCTGCCGCCGCCGGCGGTATAGCCCACTACCAGGCGTACCGGCCGCGTGGGGTAGTCGTTCGCGAAGGCGGGGGCGTGTACGAACGCGGCGAGCACGACGGCCCCCGCCGACAGGCGTTTGCAAGGCATGGTGTCTCCTGAGTCATTGGCCGCTTCTGCTCGGCTGGCCGATCGCTGGCAGGGACAATATAAGGCTTCCTTACAATATGCGTAACGAGGGGGAACCCTAGCTCGGCGCGCTACATCTTCAAGGCCCGGCCCTGCAGCTTGTCGACCACGCGGAACAGCGTCGCGCGTTCCTGCGCCGACAGGCCCGACAGCAGGTCTTCCTGGAATTCCAGGGCCACGGGAACGATGGCCCAGTAGACCTCCTGGCCGGCATCGGTCAGGTCCAGGAAGGCTTCGCGCCTGTCGTTCTCGTTGGGCCGCCGCCGGATCAGTCCCGCCGCCTCGAGATCGGTGATCGCGCGCGAGACCATGACCTTGGTCATGCGGGTCTTGGCGCAGATATCGCGTGCGGTCATCGCGGCGTGTTCCCCTTCCGCGCCGCGCCGCTCACCCAGGAAGGAAATCACGCGCCAGCGCGGGCCGTCGATGCCGAAGCGTTCGGAATACGCCGCATAACTGCGCGCGAAGCGGTCGGCGACCAGGCTCGACAGCATGTTCAGCCGGTAGGGCAGGAAGGCGTCGAGCTGCAGGGAAGGGTGTTCGCCTGCCGGGCGGGAGGAAGCGGGCGTCGATCGCTTGATGGCCATGGGGACGAAGCAGGGTCTGGTGCCAAAGGGCGAATTCTAGTCCTCTTGCCGCGGCGGACGCAGGCCTGGGTGGCGCAGGCACCCGGGTTTTGCCTAGTCGCCGAACCTTCGGAAATCGCTTGACTTGGTTTCATAGGAAACCAATACTGTTCGGAAATTAGTTTCGTAGGAAACTAATTGCGGCGCATGGACCGCATATCGATTCTTGATGGAGTGTCCGGCATGGCATCGACCGAAGGCATATCGGGCAGTGGCGCGCGATATGACTCCCTTTACTTCGACTATGTGCACCATCCTTTCGAGCTTCCCCCGGAAATGCGCGGGGACGCGCCGGTGCACCAGGTGGTCGTCGCCGGCGCCGGGCCCGTCGGCCTGACCGTGGCGCTGGAGCTTGCCCGGCGCGGCATCGAGGTGGTGGTGCTGGAGGAAGACGACACCGTCAACCGGGGCAGCCGGGCGGTGGGCACCGCGCGGCGCAGCCTGGAGATCTTCGAGCGCATCGGCGCGGGCACGCGTTTCGTCGAGACCGGCGTGTCGTGGAAGGGCGGCCGCAGCTATTACCGGGACAAGCTGGTGCTGGATTTCCAGGTGCAGCAGGATCCGCGGCTCAAGCATCCACCCATGGTGTCGCTGGCGCAGTGCCACGTCGAGCAGTACCTGTACGAGGCGCTGCGCGCCTACCCCAACGTTTCCCTGCGCTGGTCGTCGCGGCTGGAGCATGTCGAACAGGACGGCGAACGGGTGACCGCCCGGGTCCATACGCCGTCCGGGTCCTACGCGTTGCATGCGCAGTGGCTGGTGGCGTGCGACGGCGGCCGTAGCGCGGTGCGCCGCTCGCTGGGCAAGGAGCTGCGGGGCAGCGTGTACGAAGGCCGCTACCTGATCGTCGACATCCAGATGCGCAGCAAGGAACCGCCCGGCCGGCGCGTCTGGTTCGACCCGCCGGCGTTTCCGGGGGCGACCATCATCATGCACAAGCAGCCCTTCGACATCTGGCGCATCGACTACCAGCTGTTGCCCGAAGAGGACCTGGAACGGGAGATCCAGCCCAAGCGGGTGCGCGAGCGGGTGACCGAATTCCTGGCGTCGATAGGCGAGACGGCGGATTGGCAGATCGACTGGATCAGCCCGTACCGCGCACACAGCCTGACGCTGGACGACTACCGCGATGGCCGCGTGCTGTTCGCCGGCGACGCCGCGCACCTGGTCCCCATCTTCGGCGCGCGGGGCATGAACGGCGGCGTGGACGACGCTCACAACCTGGGCTGGAAGCTGGCCTGGGTGGCGGCGGGACAGGCTCCGCCGGCCCTGCTGGATACCTATTCGATCGAACGCGTGGATGCGGCCAGGCAGAACATGGCACTGGCGGAGAAGAGCACGCGTTTCATGACGCCGCCCACGCGCGGGCACGCCGTCATGCAGGAAGCGGTGCTGTCGCTGGCGGTAAGCGAGCCCTTCGTGCGCGAGCTGATCAATCCTCGCCAGGTGACGGAACTGCGCATGACCGGTTCGTCGCTGCGTCTTGCCGACGATGGTTCGTTCGGCCACGGCCCCGCGCCCGGCGCCGTCTGCCCGAACCTGCCATGCGGCGCATCGGCCGGCGGGACGGTGTTCCTGCACGACAGGCTGGGTCGCGATTTCACGCTGCTGGCGTTCGGCGACGCTGGACTGGGCGACAAGTCGCGGCGCCTGGACGCGCTGCGCGCGTCGATGGGCGTGCCGTTCGGCATCGATGCCGTCGCGCTCGACGATGCCGGGATCGCCGGGGCGTTCGACGCCAGGCCGGGTACGGCCTACCTTGTGCGGCCCGACGGCCACGTGATGGCGCGGTGGCGTGCCTGGGAACCCGAAACGGTGTTGCCGTGCCTGGTGCGCGCGGTGCGCGGTAAAGAGGAGTTGGACCATGCTGGTTGAACAGACATTGCCCGCGGGGCTGCTGGAACGCAATTGGGAGGCGCTGGCCGTCGCGATGAACGCGGCCGGGCCGGACAAGGAGGCGGTCTTCCTGGCCAAGGTCGCCTTGATGTTGTCGTCCATGCTGGCCGATCCGGGCCGGCTGGCGCAGGTCATCGAGGTCGCACTGCGCGACCTGCGGCATGGGGAGCAGGCATGAGCACGGGCGACAAACGCATCGCCATCGCCGGCGCCGGCATAGGCGGCCTGGCCGCGGGGCTGGCCCTGCTCAAGCAGGGCTTCGACGTCGACATCTACGAACAGGCGGCCGAGCTGGGCGAGGTGGGTGCCGGCGTGCAGATCAGCCCCAACGGTACGCGGCTGCTCCAGGCATGGGGGCTGGGCGACGCCATGTTCGAACTGGGCACCCAGACCAGGGGCAAGGAGATCCGCGTCTGGAACACGGCGGACGCCAATCGCTACCTGGAGCTGGGCGCCGCGTCGGTATCGAAGTACGGCGCGCCCTACCTGACGTTCCATCGCGCGGACCTGCATGCGCTGCTGCTGGAAGCCGTGCGGCGGGAGAAACGCGACGCCATTCACCTGAACGCCGCCTTCGCGTCCCTGGGCACGGCTGACGGGGGCGCCGAGATGCGCCTGGCCTCGGGCCGGACCGTCCGGGCCGATGCGCTGATCGGCGCCGACGGCGTCCATTCCAAGGTGCGCCAGGCCTTGTTCGGTGCGGACCGGCCCCGGTTCACCGGCTGCATGGCCTGGCGTGGCCTGATCGACGCGAGCCGCCTGCCGGCATCGATCAACCGCACGGGCGGCGTGTCCTGGCTGGGGCCGACCGCGCACGTGCTGACCTATCCCATCCGCAAGGGACGGATGCTGAACTTCATCGGCATGGTGGACCGGGCGGACTGGACGGTCGAGTCATGGAACGCGCGCGGCACGATAGCGGAATGCCTGGCGGATTTCGAAGGCTGGCACGAGGACGTGATCGCCATGATCGAGCGCATCGAGGTGCCCTACAAATGGGCACTGATCGTGCGCGATACCCTGCCCGTCTGGGTGCGGGGGCACGTCGCCCTGCTGGGCGATGCCTGCCACAGCACGCTGCCCTTCATGGCCCAGGGCGCCAACATGGCGCTGGAAGACGCCATGGTGCTGGGCCGCTGCCTGCGCCGCACACCCGACGACATTCCGGCCGCGCTGGCCTCGTATGAACGCATGCGGGTCGAGCGGACCACGCGGATCGTGAACGAGTCGGCGGCCCAGATCACGCGCGTCCATGCGCCCGTGCTGGCCGAGGCCGGCGCCGCGCGGGAACACATCCGGCGCGAGTGGGAGCCGCACCGTGTCGAGGACCGCTACGACTGGGTCTATGGCTATGACGCCATCGAACAGCCTTTCGCCTAGGAGCGCCGCCATGTCTTCTTCCGCCGCCGACGATCTCGCCATACGGAACCTGCGGCAGCGATGGGCCTTCCATCGCGACCAGGGCGATTTCGCCGGCATGGCCGGCTGCTTCCACCCCGAGGCGACCGCCAGCATCTCGTGGTTCAACGGCAAGGTCGCGGACCTGGTGCCGCTGCTGGCGGCCAGCGACGCGGCGCGCAAGCCCGGCGAACACGGCAAGCACTGGGTCGGGAACTGCCGCGTGGACCAGCGTGGCGACCGGGCCCTGCTGGAGTCCGACATGGCCATCCTGATCCGCGAGCACATCGACGGACAACTGTTCGACTACACCGGCTACTGCCGTTTCCTCGACCAGGTGGAACGCCGCGCCGGCAGGTGGGGCATCCTGCACTGGACGGCGATCTTCGACAAGGACCGCCTCGATCCCGCGCAGGGCGAGGCGCCCCCATGGCTGCGCGAGGTGGATCTGGCGGCCCCGGATGCCGGGCTGGCCTTCATGCGCCTGCGGCAACGCAAGAAGGGCCGCGACGTGCCCGCCTCGACGGTGGTGGGCGGCGGCCAGGCCGAGCAGCAATTGCGGCGCGCGGCCTGGGCATGGCTGGAGCGGCGCGATGGCCAGTGAACATTCCCCCTTGAACGATGAGTCCCGCGTGATGAATCCCTCCACTCTCTGGTACACCCGCTGCCCGGTGCCGACGGCGTTCGGCGTCGCCGTCGAGCGGGGCTTTCTCGATGCCGAACTGGCGCGCGACGGCATCGTGGCGCGTTCGCTCGCATCCAGCACCGACAACCAGGTCAGGCAGTCGCATTTCCACCATTCCCAGCCCAACTCGTTCCGCCACGGCGGCAACGGCCCTCCGCTGGTGACCCGCTCGCGCGGCGGCCGGGTCAGGCTGATCGGCCTGTCGTGGAACGACAGCATCAAGCCCATGCTGGTCATGCCGGACAGCGGCATCGCCTCGGTGCGCGAACTGGCCGGCAGGAAGGTCTCGCTGCCGATACGCGCCGGCGATTCCATCGATTTCTGGAAGGCCTCGTCGCTGCGGGGCACCGAACTCGCGCTGGCGCGCGAGGGCATGACCATGGATGACGTGGCGATGACGCCGGTCTCGACCAACCGGACGTTCATGGACGGAGCGACGGCCTCCACCGCCCGGACGGCCACGCTGTGGGGCGCGCAGTGCATGCTGGGCCACCAGCGCGAGGAAGCCTTCGCGCTGGTCCGGGGCGAGGTGGACGCGCTCTACAGCCAGGGCGCGATTGCCGCCGTGGTCATGGGGTTCACCGGCGCGGTGGCCATCGCCGACGCGGCCTCCAGTCCCGACCTGGCCGGTCGCGTGAACAACGATGCACCGCTGGCCCTGACCGTGAGCGAGGACCTGCTGGCCGAGCAGCCGGAACTGGTGGCGCGCTGCCTGGCCGCGGTCCTGCGCGCGGCCGCCTGGGCGGCGGCCAACGAGCGCGAGGCCAAGCGTGTCATCGCTGCCGACACCGGCCTGCCCGAGGAACTCGTGGACGCGGCCTTTCCGCAGGAGGTCCACCGCCAGCTCGAGGTCGACCTGCGTCCGGAGTGGGTGGAGGCGCTGCGGGTGCAACACGACCACTTGCTGCGGCATGGCTTCCTGGCCGCGCCCATCGACTTCGACCGTTTCGTCGACCATGGCCCGCTGCGGCGCGCCCGGGAAATCCTGGCCGGCGAAGCGGCCGTGTCCCAGTGAACAAAGACAAGGAGACCGCCATGCCCGAGGAATTCACCCGCTTCCTGACCCTGTTCGACCGGCTGGTCCGCTACTCCGACGACTGGGTGGCGCGCATGGACGCCGGCAAGATGGACTGGGCCCCGATCGAGAACGCCAGCACGCGCTTCGGCACGCGGGTGTCGCGCATCACCGTGCGCAGCCTGCTGATCCATACGGTGCTGGCCGAGCGCAACTGGGTGCGCGCCATCCCGGCCTGCGAGCCCGGTGGTGTCATTCCCCTGCCGAGCGATCCCGCCGCCGCGGCCCGTTTCGAACAGGGGGACCTGCGCGCGACGGCGCTTGCCCTGCACGACGAGAACCTCGAGGCGCTGGGCCGCTATACGCCAGCCGAGCTCGGCAAGAAGGTGCACTTCGTCGGCCGGGAATGGTCCGGCATGGGGCTGTTGTGGGGCATGTACGCCCACCGCGCCTTCCACGTCGGCAACATCGACATCTATCTGCGGCAGAGCGACGTGGTCGGGCCCGAGTTCTTCGAGTTCAACCCGGCCATCATGGCCTGATGCCGGTCCCTTTCCCTCTCTTGCGATCCTGACCCATGACCACTTCCCCCCTACGCATCGCGGGCCTGTGCGGCAGCCTGCGCAAAGCCTCCTACAACCGGCTGGCCCTGGAGGCCGCCGGCAGTCTCATGCCGGCCGGCATGGAGCTGTCGGTGCTCGACATCCGGGGCTTTCCCATGTTCGACGCCGACGTCCTGGCCGAAGGAATGCCCACTGCCGTCCGGAAAGTGCGGGAGGCCGTGCGCGGCGCGGATGCCGTGCTGATCGCCAGCCCGGAATACAACTTCTCGGTGTCCGGCGTCCTGAAGAATGCGATCGACTGGATTTCCCGCGGCGACGACCAGCCCTTCGCCGGCAAGCCGGTCGCCATCCTCAGCGCCACCCAGGGGCCGCTGGGCGGTGCGCGGTCACAGTACGACCTGCGCAAGATCATGGTCTTCCTGGACGCCCTGGTGCTGAACAAGCCCGAGGTCTTCATCGGCATGGCGCCGGGCAAGTTCGATGCGGCCGGCGTGCTGGCCGACGCCCCGACCCGGGAGATCCTGGGCCGGCAGATGGCCGCCCTGCAGGCGTTCGTGCAGTTCGTGCGGCGCGGGCGGACCCAGCCCTGACGGGCGGACGGCCGTCCTGCGTCCATATCGTTCCAACCGGAGAATGGCGATGTTCGGATTGATGAAGCGGTTGCTGCGGATCGGGGGCATGGCGATGGTGGGCCTGGCTACCGCGGGTGTCCATGCGCAGGGCTTTCCCGCCAAGCCCTTGCGGTGGATCGTCGGCTATCCGGCCGGCGGGGGCAGCGACAACGCGGTGCGGATACTGGCGGCCAGGCTGGCCGAGAAGCTGGGGCAGCCCGTCATCGTCGAGAATCATCCGGGCGCGGCCACCATCGTCGCGGCGGAAACGGCGGCCAAGTCCGCGCCGGACGGCTACACGCTGTTCTCGGTCGACAACGGCACGGTCGTCTTCAACCCCCTGCTCTACAAGAAACTGCCCTATGACCCATCGCGCGACTTCGCGCCGGTGGCCCTGTACGGCAAGTTTCCGTTGTTGCTGGTGGTGAATCCGCAGGTGGTGCCGGCCGACTCGGTCGCATCGCTGGTGCGCCTGGCCAAGGCGGCGGGCGGATCCATGGGGTATGCCTCGCCCGGCCTGGGCAGTCCGCAGCACCTGGCCGGCGAGCTGTTCAAGGAGATGACCGGCGCGCCGCTGCTGCACGTCCCCTACAAGGGCACCGCGCCGCTGACCCAGGATCTGCTGGGCGGCCATATCGGCGTCTCTTTCATAGGCGTGCCCACCGGCATGCGGCAGGTCCAGGCGGGCAAGCTGCGCGCGCTGGGCGTGGCCGAGGCGTCCCGTCTGCCCTCGCTGCCCGAGATCCCGACCCTGGCCGAGGCCGGGGCGGGCGACATCGTGGCCTATGCCTGGCAGGGCGTGGTCGTGCCGGCGGGGACGCCTGCCGCTACCGTCGACCGGTTGTCGGCGGCCTTGCAGGCGATCGTCAAGAGCCCAGACGTCCAGGCACGCCTGCGCGAGATAGGCGTCGAGCCGATGGAGGGTGGCAAGGCCGACATGGCGGCCCTGACGGCCGGCGACCTGAAGCGCTGGGGGGACGTGATCCGCAAGCGGGGAATCACGCTGGAGCAATAGTGAGGGGATGTGCAAACCTGTATACAGATTTTCCACAGAAAAAGGCGATGATCAGAGATAAGGGGCAAAAATCCTAGGGTTTTCCCGCTATTTCCCTTGTTTTGATTCGGGAGCAAAATCAACCTGTATACAGATTTGATGATGCTCCGTTCCTCGCATGCGCCTAGCCGCTGCCACGGGCCGGGCTCCTGGAGGAAGACCATGTTTCTGAAGAACACCTGGTACGTCGCCTGTACCCCCGATGAAATCGCCGAAAAACCGCTGGGCCGCCAGATCTGCGGCGAACGCATGGTCTTCTACCGGGGCCAGGACGGCAAGGTGTCCGCGCTGGAAGACTTCTGCCCCCATCGCGGCGCGCCGCTGTCGCTGGGTTTCATCGACAAGGGCGAACTGGTCTGCGGCTACCACGGCCTGCGCATGAACCCGGACGGCACCTGCGCCGGCATGGTCGGGCAGCGCGTGCGCGCCTTCCCCAGCATCCGCAGCTACCCCGCCGTGGAACGCTACGGCTTCATCTGGGTGTGGCCGGGCGACGCCGAGCTGGCCGATCCCGCCAAGATCCACCACCTGGAATGGGCCGAGAGCCCCGACTGGGCCTACGGTGGCGGCCTGTACCACATCCATTGCGACTATCGCCTCATGATCGACAACCTCATGGACCTCACCCATGAGACCTACGTCCACGCCAGCAGCATCGGCCAGGCCGAGATCGAGGAATCGGCCCCGTCCACCAAGACCATCGGCGACGAGGTCGTGACCAGCCGCCACATGGAAAACATCAAGCCGCCCCCGTTCTGGGCCGCGGCGCTGCGCGGCAACGGGTTGGCCGACGACGTCCTGTGCGACCGCTGGCAGATCTGCCGCTTCACGCCGCCCAGCCACGTGCTGATCGAAGTGGGCGTGGCGCATGCCGGCAAGGGCGGCTACAACGCGCCGGCCGAGTTCAAGGCCTCGAGCATCGTGGTCGATTTCATCACCCCCGAGACCGAGACCTCGATCTGGTACTTCTGGGGCATGGCGCGCAACTTCAAGCCCAACGACGAACAGCTCACGGCCACTATCCGGGAAGGCCAGGGCAAGATCTTCGGCGAGGACCTGGACATGCTGGAAGCGCAGCAGCGCAACCTGACCGAGAACCCGGGCCGCAAGATCCTGAAGCTCAATATCGATGCCGGCGGCGTGCAGTCGCGCGTCGTGCTGGATCGCCTGCTGGCCGCGGAAGCCGCCGAACGGGCCAGCCGCATCGCGGCGTCCGCCGAAGCGGCAACGGCGCAGGCGGCCGCGGCGGGTTGAAGGGTAGTGTATTGAATCACGACCCGGCATAGACATGCCGGGTTTTTTTGCGCCTATCTATGGCGGCTGGCGCCTCGCCAGGATCTCCCCTGCGCGAGGTATAGTTCGAGCCACTACTCTACTCTAATAAGAGAGACCGATTACTCGACGCAGGGAGGGGGAATGAAAGATAGCGGGAGATGGGTGGCAACTGGCGCCATCGCGATGCTGTTGTCAGGATGTGCGACGACTTCTGTTTTGATACCGGAGGGGTATGGCGGTCCGATTGCCACAATCAAGGACAACGCCGTTTCGGAAACAAAGAATCGAGGCCAGTTTTTTTATGTGGCCGAAATCGACGGAAAGCGGGTGGATAATGCGCTTCAAACCACTCGGGTGGCGAACAGTGGCGCTGGCTTTGCGCTGAGCCCCGTTCCCTTTGCCAGAGAGGTCCCGGTTCGCCCGATGACTCTCAAGCTGCAGGCACGGGTCGCCTACGGCGCACCCCTTCAAGCCATGGCCAATGCGACTACGCTGTACACGGCGGAATCCGTTCTTACCTTCACTCCGGAGCCGAACAAGAATTATCTGGTGACAGGAGCGCTCAATGAGAGTCAGCAGCTTGTCTGGCTTCAGGATGAGCAGGGAAACAAGCTGGCAGCAGATGCTTCGGCATCCAAGTGACGGAGCCGCCCGTGAATACTGTGAATAGAGTTTTCCCGCTGCCGTTTCCTGGTTTCAAGTCGATCGCCTGCACGGCGTTCGCGATCATGGCGGCAGGTTGTACCTCTCATCCATTGGTACAGGATTACGCCCCGCCGGTCTCGAGTTGCTGCGCCCGGGCTCAGGAGATCGCCTATTCGGAGTTGCCATTCGGTGGGAAGGTGGATATCGCTTTTGCTCCGTCATCGCCTACGTATGTGATCGAAGGTAAGCCGCGTCATGTTGGCGGCGTTCGTATTCCGTCAGCAGTCGACCCCTCTTCCTTGATTGTCACTACATATGGTTCTACGACTTATTTGCCGATGGCGACGGCCGTGGTGCCCGATTTCATTTTCCTAGATGAAGCCTTCCAGATCGTCGGTCGCGCTGTCGCGGATTATTCAGATTATCGGGGGCCGCTTGCCTCGGGCTCTTTCGGGCTCCAGACCCGGGTGCTGGTACCGGCAAAGACCCGCTATGTCATTGTTACGCCCGGACAGCCTACCCAAACCAAGCCCATAGGCTATGGAGGTGTGGGCCAGCGTTACTCCATGCCGCCCGCCGCGCTTGGCGAGATCTCATTGCAGTTGTACGGTCATTCGTGAAGCGAACGACGGGGTGCTTCTCCAGAAGCGCCCCGTTCCCCGTTATTGCTCCCTCCCCTGCAACGCCAGCGGATACTCGCCCCGGATCCGCCTGACCGCATCCTGCACGCCATTCCAGGCCGGCTGGCCGGTGAAGGACTCGCGCATGAACTGCACCACCGCCGCGACCTGCGCATCGTTCAGTGCATACGCATAGCCCGGCATGTGGCCGCCCCGCGGGTTGCCCGCATCGTGCTGGGTGCCGTTCAGGACGTAGCGGATCACGTTGTCGGGCTGGTCCAGGTTCAGCGAGGTGGCCAGCCACAGCGGCGGCTGGGCGCCGAACAGGTCGGGTCCGCCGGGACCGGGATGGTGGCAGGCCGCGCACGCGTTGGCGTAGATGCGGGCGCCCAGCGTGTCGGTGGTGGCCACGGCGGCCTGCGCCGCCGCCTCGCGCTGCGGCGGCGTGGGGCCGGTCTTGCCCTGGCCGGCCCCGGCCATCTGGCTGGCGATGTAGGTGGCCAGCGCACGGGTGTCGGACTCGGCGATCTGCGAGGTGCCGACGCGTACCACCGGGGTCATGGATGCGCCGGCCGCGCCATGCTGGTCCGAGTAGCCGGCGCGCAGGTAGTCGAACAGGGCCTGTTCGGTCCACGGTATCGGCGCCTTGGAGGACCCATTGAGCGCCGGGGCGATCCAGCCTTCGGCTTGGCCGCCGCCCAGGTGGTCCTTTCCGCTTTTTTCGGCGCCCAGCGCGTTGCGGGGCGTATGGCAGGCGCTGCAGTGGCCCAGCGCGACCGCCAGGTACTGGCCGCGGTTCCAGGCTTCCGATTCCGAGGCCACCTTGGCGACCGGATCGCGGTCCAGGAACAGCAGGTTCCACCCGGCCATCAGCATGCGCTGGTTGAAGGGGAACGGCAGATGGGTTTCCTGCGGCTGGTTGCGGACCGGCGGCTGGCTCATCATGTAGGCGTACAAGTCATGCATGTCCTCGTCGCTCATCTTGGTGAACGAGGTGTACGGGAAGGCCGGGTAGAGGTGCGTGCCGTCGCGGGCGATGCCGCGTCGCATGGCCCGCTCGAAGGCCTCGAACGACCATCCGCCTATGCCGGTCTCGGTATCGGGCGTGATGTTGGTCGAGACGATGACGCCGAAGGGCGTCTCCATGTGGAACCCGCCGGCGTTGGCCTGCCCGCCCGGCGCGGTATGGCAGACGACGCACATGCCGGCGGCTGCGACTTCCTGGCCGCGCCGGACTTGTTCTTCGGGGAATTGCCTGGTATCCACCGTCGCGGTGGGGATCTCCGGCTCATGCGCGATCAGCGCTGCGCCGGCCGCGACGACGACCAGCAGGATCACGATGGTCAGCAACCACTTGGCGGCGCGGCTCATTATTTGGTCTCCTTGTTGGCGGCGGCAAGGGCGGCCCGCACGCGTTCGGGCGTGAAGGGCGCTTCACGCAGGCGCAGGCCGGTGGCGTCGAAGATCGCGTTGGCGATGGCGGCGGGACCGGGAACGGACGCCGATTCGCCGGAGCCCAACGGCGGATTGCCGTTGGGCGGCATCAGTACCACGTCGACCTCGGGCAGCTCGGTGAACTTGAGGATGGGATAGGCGCCCCATTCCAGGCTGGAGACGCCGTTCTGGTCGAAGCTCACGCTTTCCTTCAGCGTGCGGCTGACGGTCTGGATGACGTTGCCTTGCACCTGGTGGCGCACGCCGTCGGGATTGATCATCAGGCCACAGTCCTGGCCCGCCACGACGCGGGTCACCCGTACCTTGCCGGTGTCCAGGTCGACCTCGACGTCGGCCACCCAGGCGCACCACGAGGCGCCCACGCCGGGGAAGGTGCCGTGCACGTACTGGTGCTGGGAGACGCCGCGGCCCTTGACGACGCCTTTGGTCGGGCGCTCGGCCGGCGCCTTGCGCGGCTGCCAGCCGGCCTTCTCGGCCACGGCCTTGAGCAGCGCGATGGGGCGCGGGTCCTCCATGAAGCGCAGGCGGAACTCGACCGGGTCGGCGCTCTCCTTGGCCGCGAGCTCGTCCATGAAGGATTCGTGGGCGAAAACGTTGGGCAGCGCGGCCACGCCGCGCATCCACGACGCGCGCACGATAGGCGCCATGTCCAGCGCCACGATGTCCAGGTCCGAGGCGCGGTACTGCGGGATGGCGGTGCGGTCGCCCATCTCGAACACCGTGGCCTCGGCCTTCTCTTTGCCCATCAGCAGCGAAGCCAGCAGCGGCGCGCCGTTGGAGGGATAGCGGGTGCCGAAGCGGTAGACCAGCGAATCGGAGCCGGCGACGCCGCCGTGCACGTCCATGGTCTGGGCCGTACCCTTGGGCTCCCAGGCGTGCTCTTCCTCGCGCATGTATTGCACGCGCACCGGCTGGCCCAGCTCGCGCGCCAGCACCGCGGCATCGGCCGAAGCGTCGTCGGCGCAGTTGCGGCCGTAGCAGCCCGAGGCCTCCATCCGCACGACGCGGATGCGGTCTTCCGGGATGTCGAGCATCTTGGCGATGTCGCTGTGCAGGTTATGGGGGTTCTGGCTGCCGCTCCAGACAGTCAGCTTCTGGTCCTTCCAGTCGGCCACGCCGCAGGACGGGCCGATGGAGCCGTGCATCTGGTAGGGCCACACGTAGGTCGCCTTCACCGTGTTCCTGGCCGATGCCAGAGCCTTGTCCGGGTCGCCCTTCCTGGCCAGGGGGCGCTGCTTGGAAGGCTGGGAGGCGAGCGCGTCGGTGAGCGAGGCCATGGAGCCCAGCGCCGGCGGCGCCTTCCATTTCACCTTCAGCAGGCGCGAGGCCAGGATGGCGTCTTCCTCGCGGCGCGCGACGACAGCCACGAAGTCCTTGATGACGACGACTTTCACCAGGGACTTCACCTTGGCCACCGAGGACTCGTCCACCGATTCCAGGCTGGTAGCCACCATGCCGCCCGAGTCGCGGCCCAGGTAGGGCGGCCGCACGATGCGCGCGTGCAGCATGCCCGGCAGGCGCACGTCGTGGACGTAGGTCAGCTTGCCGGCGACCTTGGCGGGAATGTCGACGCGCGGCACGGGGCTGCCGACGATGGTGTATTCCGAGACCGGCTTGAGCGGAACGTCGGCCGCCAGCGGCACCGACAGTGTCTTGTTCTCGATCAGTTCGCCGTAGGAGGCCAGGCGCTCGCCGCTGGCGCGCAGTACCTGGCCGTTGCGGGTGACGAGCGAGGAGACCGGCACGTCGTGGCGGCGCGCCGCCTCTTCCAGCAGGAATTGCCGGATCTGCGCCGCGGCCTTGCGCATGGGCACGGCCGACGCCTGTACCGAGTTGCTGGCGATGGTGGGACCCTGGTTGGGCGTCGCGTCGGTGTCGCCCAGCACCATGGTGACCTGGCTCATGCCGACGTCCAGTTCTTCGGCCACGATCTGCATGAACGCCGTGCGGATGCCGGTGCCCAGGTCGACGTGGCCGTTGCAGGCGCGGACGGTGCCGTCGGCCATCAGTTGCACATAGGCCGAGACGAGGGTCTTGTCCACCAGTTGCGAGCCGGCATCGGTGGCCGGGCCGGCGGCGGCCATGCCGCGCTTGACCAGGGCGGGGAACGTGAAAGTGACCGCGAGGCTGCCGGTGGCGGCCAGGAACTGGCGGCGCGAGAGGCGCGGGGCGTGCGAAGTCGTCTTCATTGCGCGCCCTCCGCCATGGCGGCCGTCATGGGCGCGGCCTTGCCTTGCAGTTCGGCGGCCCGCTGCACCGCCTTGATGATCTCGATGTGGGTGCCGCAGCGGCACAGGTTGTAGGCCAGCGCCTGCTTGATCTCGTCCACCGTGGGGCGCGGATTGCGGTCCAGCAGCGCCCGCGCGGCCATGATCATGCCGTTGATGCAGTAGCCGCACTGGGCGGCGTTTTCTTCGATGAACGCCTGCTGCACGGGATCGAGGGCGTCGCCCTTGGCCAGGCCCTCCAGGGTGACGATGGGGTTGCCCTGCACGCTGCCAGCGGGGATCAGGCATGAGCGCGCGGCCTTGCCGTCGATCAGCACCGTACAGGCGCCGCATTCGCCCAGTCCACAGCCGAATTTCGGTCCGTTCAAGGCCAGATCATTGCGCAGGATGTAGAGCAGCGGGGTGTCCTTGTCGGCTTCGACGGAATGCTCTCCGCCGTTCACCTGGAGTTTTAACGATGCCATGTTCGTTTCCTGTGTTGGTGGCGTTCAACCGGCCGGCTCGCGACGCGATGCGGAGCCACCATTACCCTAGCTGGACCATGGGCTGGCGAGGACACATAGGTGTGTCGACTTGTTGCCGGAGGGCCGTCTCGCGCGGACGGCGTCGCTGGAAAAGACCTAGGGTTTACACTGATCGTGACGTAAATGCAAACCGAGTGGCCGGTAATTAATGGCCGCAAGGAGCGGCACCGCGCCTTGACCGCCCGGCTCGCGGCGGCCTCAGCGCGTCATCGATTGCGTGACGTGGCGCCGGAAGTCCGCCAGCTTGGCCTTGAGCGCGCGCCGGTTGTCCGGGCCCATGCGCAGCAGGATCTTCTGCCCCGAGGTAAGCGATTCCAGGGCGGGGTCGGAGTATTCGTAACTTACCCACGGACGCTGGAGTTCCTTGGGGCCTTTCACCTCGGGCAGGTTCACGGCCACGGGCTCGGCCGGATCGGGCGTGGCCAGCAGCGTGTCGATCACGGCCACCAGGCGGTCGTTGAAGTAGCCGCGCGGATAGCCCAGGTCCTCGTAGGCCTTCTGGAACTGGGGATAGAGCTGCTTGTAGAGCGCGGCCGCCTTGTCGGTGCCGACGGCCGTGACGGCGGCCACGAAGGGCCGGTAGCGGTTGTAGTTGGCGGCGGCGATGCGTTCGCCGGGCGCCGCGCCCTCGACGGCGAAGCGGCCCTGCGTGGGGTTGACCGGCCAGACCCGCGGGGGCGCGTGCGGGCGGGCGAGATTGTCCACCGTGGCCACCGCGCGCTGGATGAAATGATCCAGGTTGAAGAAAGACAGCACGGCATCCCGGCCCAGGAGGCCGGTCATGGCCACGGTGATGTCGGGCGCGGCCGGCGGCTCGGCCGTCTCGGCGGCGGGGGGCGGTTCGATGGGGTGCTGGATCTCCGGCTCGGGCGGCGGCGGCGCGGGCGGTTCGGCGGATTCCGCGGCCGCCGGAGGAGACTCCGCCACGGACGCCGGCGGCTCTGGCTGTGGCCGCAGCCACAGGTAAAGGCCGGTGCCGATGGCTGCCAGGGCCAGCACCACGACGAGGGAAGACAGTCGGTTCATGGCGTGCCTATGTCGATTGAGTCCGGAAACACTGTACCAGCCGCGCGGAAGGGTTCACAGGCCGGTACGGGGTAGTTGCCGCATCGGCATCCCCGCGTGCGGAAAAGGCACGGAAGCCACGCCGCCATTTTTGTGTATTCTCGAAGATCGCAGCCTGCAACCGCCTTCCCCCCAACTCCACTGGATTCCCCATGTCTGACAGTCAAGCCCAACAGAACAAGGCGCCGGTGCGCCAAGAGCGTCACGACAACGTCGGCGTCATCGTGATCGACCGCCCCGAGCGGAAGAATGCCCTGAATGCCGAGGTCAAGGCCACGCTGGTGCGCTACCTGCGCGAGTTCGAGCAGGACCCGGCCATCGGCTGCATCGTGCTGACCGGCGCCGGCGGCTATTTCGTCGCGGGCTCGGACATCGTCGAGATGTCCACCATGCAGCCCACGGACCACGCCCTGCAGGGCGGCGACCAGGTATTCCACGTGCTGCGCGGGCTGGGCAAGCCGGTCATCGCGGCGGTCGAGGGTTTCGCGCTGGGAGGCGGATGCGAGCTGGCGCTGGCCTGCGACATCATCATCGCGGCCGAGGGCGCGAGCTTCGGCCAGCCCGAGATCAAGGTCGGTATCATTCCCGGCGGCGGCGGCACGCAGCGCCTGCTGCGCTCGGCGGGCAAGTACAAGACGCTGCTGTGGTCGCTGACGGGCGATCGCATCCCGGCCAGGACGGCCTATCACTCCAACATGGTCAGCGAACTCGTGCCCGACGGCACCGCGCTCGAACGCGCCCTGGCCATCGCGCGCCAGATCTGCGCCATGCCGCCGCTGGCGGTGCGCGCCATCCGCGATGCCGTGCGGCTGGGAGCGGACGCCAGCCTGGAAGCCGGGCTGGCCATCGAGCGCCGCGCCTTCGAGCGGCTGTTCGACAGCCAGGACCAGAAGGAAGGCATGCGCGCCTTCATCGAGAAGCGCGCCCCGGTGTTCAAGGGACGCTGATTCCCGCCGCCGCCGTGGCCGCTCGGGCCGCGGCGGCTCCGCTTTCCGCCCGGCCGATTCGCCGGCCGTCTTTTCATCCCTTCTCTTCCCTTCTCTTTCGTCCCGGCCCGTGACGACCCGCGCCGTCGTCCGCGCCGTCCCGAGCGCGTCGCCTCGGTTTCGAACATTGAATCATCATTCAAGGTTGAGTGAATTGATTCAACATTCAAGATTGAACGCCCGGATGCCAGTCCCTATCATGGCCCCGCCAACGAAACGGCCCGCTGCGTGACGCCTCTCGCCTCGCGCGGCGCGGACCACAGCGAGGAGACATGATGAAACATCCCTATCGCGCGGCGTTCGCCGCGGCGCTCATCGGTTGTTGCGCGGCCGCCGCCGCGTCCGCCCAGGACTATCCCAGCAAGCCCATACGCATCATCGTGCCGCTGCCGCCGGGCGGCTCGAACGACGTGCTGGCCCGCGTGCTGGGCGAGGAAATGTCGAAGACGCTCGGCCAGCCCTTCGTGGTGGAGAACAAGCCTGGCGCCGCCGGCAACATAGGCACCGACCAGGTGGCCAAGGCCAGGCCCGACGGCTATACGCTGGGAATCGCGCCCAACCAGACCGTGGCCGTCAACCCCGCGCTGTATCCCAAGCTGCCCTTCGACGTGCAGAAGGACCTGATGGGAATCGGCCTGATGGCCACGCTGCCCATGACGCTGGTCGTGCCCAGCCAGTCGAAGGCCGGTTCGATCGAGGAACTGATTGCCATGGCCAAGGCCGAGCCAGGCAAGCTGACCTATGCGTCGGCCGGTTCAGGCAGCCCGCAGCACATGTCGGCCGAGATCTTCCAGTCGCTGACTTCCACCCAGATGACCCACGTGCCCTACAAGGGCTCGAACCCGGCGCTGGTGGACGTGCTGGCGGGCACGGTGGACGTCATGTTCTGCCCCATCAATTCCGCGTTGCCCTACATCCAGAACGGCCGCCTCAGGGCGCTGGGCGTGACGGGTGCGCAGCGGCTGCAGACGCTGCCCGAGGTGCCCACCATTGCCGAGAAGGTGCCGAATTTCGCGAGCGACATCTGGATCGGGTTGATCGCGCCCGCCGGCACGCCGCCCGATATCGTGCAGAAGCTGAACGCCGAGCTGAACCGCGCGCTGAAGATGCCGGCGGTGCAGGCCAAGCTGGCCGAGCAGGGCATACAGGCCGCCACCAGCACGCCGGCCGAGCTGGACCGGATGATGCGCGACGACCGCAAGCGCTGGGCCGAGGTCATCAAGCGCGCCAACATCCGCGTCGATTGAATCTTCTCTCCGCCTTTTTCTTCATACACAGGAAACACCATGAAGTCCTCCACCGAATCGCTGGTGCGACGCGATGAACCCCAGCCGTGGGAACACGACGGCGTGGCATGGGGCAGCGACAGGATCGCCGACCTGCTGCGCGAGCTGGACATTCCCTATCTGATCCTGAACCCGGGGTCGAGCTATCGCGGCCTGCACGACAGCCTGGTCAACCACCTGGGCAACCGCCAGCCGCAGATGATCGTGGTGCTGCACGAAGAGCACGCGGTCGCCATCGCGCACGGCTATGCCAAGGTGACCGGCAAGCCGCTGGGCGCTGCGCTGCATGCGAACGTGGGCCTGATGCACGGGTCCATGGCCATCTACGATGCCTGGGTGGACCGCGCGCCGGTGATCATCCTGGGTGCGACCGGGCCGGTGGATGCGGCCAAGCGCCGGCCGTGGATAGACTGGATCCATACCGCGCAGGACCAGGGCGCCCTGGTGCGGCACTTCGTCAAGTGGGACGCCCAGCCCGCGTCCGTGCCCGCCGCGCTGGAAGCCCTGCTGCGCGCCCGCCAGATCGCGACCACGGCGCCGCACGGCCCGGTATACGTCTGTCTGGATGCGGCGGTGCAGGAGGCGCGCTGCGACGAGGACATCCCGCTGCCCGATCCCGCCCGCTACCTGCCGCCGCCGCCCGCCCGGCCGGCGGACGAGCAGGTGCGGCAGGCCGCGGCCTGGCTGTCGCAGGCGAAGCGCCCCGTCATCCTGGCCGGACGGGTGTCGCGCTCCGAGGAAGGCTGGGCCGCGCGCGTGCGCCTGGCCGAGACCCTGCGGGCGCAGGTGCTGACCGACCTGAAGGTGGGCGCCGCCTTCCCCACCGATCATCCGCTGCATGCAGCGCCCAGCGGCATGTTCCTGCATCCCGAGGCGCAGAAGGTGCTGCGCGAGGCCGACGTGGTGCTGAGCCTGGACTGGCTGGACCTGGCGGGTACGCTCAAGCAGGCCTGGGGCGCCGACCCGGTGGGCAGCCGCGTCATCCAGGTGTCGGTGGACCACTACAGCCACAACGGCTGGAGCATGGACCACCAGGGCCTGCCGCCGGTCGATCTCTTCCTGTTGTCCGAACCCGAACCCGCGGTCGCGCTGCTGAACGAACACGTGACGCCGCGCCGCGAGCAGGCGCCTGCGGCGGCGCCGGTGCGGCGCCCCGAAATACCCGGAGACCCGGCCGCGCCCATGACCGTGCCCACCGTGGCCGCCGTGTTGCGCAAGGTGCTGGGCGATGCGCCGACGTGCCTGACGCGCCTGCCGCTCAGCTGGAGCGGCGAGTTCTGGGACTTCCGGCATCCGCTGGATTTCGTCGGCTACGACGGCGGCGGCGGCGTGGGCTCGGGCCCCGGCATGGCGATCGGATCGGCGCTGGCGCTCAAGGGCGGCGATCGCCTGCCGGTAGCGCTGATCGGCGACGGCGACTACATGATGGGCGTGAACGCGCTGTGGACGGCCGCCCATGCCGGCATCCCCATGTTGATGATCGTCTGCAACAACCGCTCGTTCTTCAACGACGAGGTCCACCAGGAACGCGTGGCGCGCCAGCGCGGCCGGCCGGTCGAGAACCGCTGGGTAGGACAGCGGATCGACGAGCCCGCCCCCGACCTGGCGGCGATCGCGCGGGCACAGGGGCTGATCGGCATCGGGCCGGTCCGGCGCGCGGACGAGCTCGAGCGCGTCCTGGCCGAGGCCGTCGCGACGGTCAGGCAGGGCGGCATCGTGGTCGTCGATGCCATCGTCCAGCCCGGCTACAACCCCGCCATGACCGCGGGCCTGACCCGTTCCAGCCACTAGCTTCCGCTTTTTTCAAGAGAGTCTTCCATGCGTGCTCACGAGATCCCCCCGGGCATACTTCCCACCCGGCGCAGCCTGTACTACGGCGGCGCCTGGCACGAACCGGCCTCCGGCCTGTATGCCGACACCATCAATCCCGCCTATGACGAAGCCATCACCCAGGCTCCGGTGGCGGGCGCGGACGACGTGGACGCCGCCGTGCGCGCGGCCCAGGCCGCGTTTCCGGCCTGGGCCAGCCTGCCGCCCGCGCGCCGGGCCGACTACCTGCGCCGCGCCGCCGCCGTCCTGCGCGAACACGCGCTGCCGCTGGCGCAGCTCGATTCGCTGAACAACGGGAATCCCGTCTCCGCCCTGTTGAACGATGCCGGTTTCGCCGCCGACGGCCTGGAGTACTTCGCCGGCCTGGCCGCCGAGGTCAAGGGCGAGACGATACCCATGGGCGACGGCAACCTGAACTACACCGTGCGCGAGCCCATGGGCGTGATCGCCCGCATCGTCGCCTACAACCATCCGCTGATGTTCGCGGCGCTGCGCATCGCGGCGCCGCTGGCCGCGGGCAACACGGTGGTGGTCAAGGCGCCCGACCAGGCGCCGCTGTCCATCATCCGGCTGGCCGAGCTGGTGGGCGACATCTTCCCGCCGGGCGTGGTGAACTTCCTGTGCGGCGGCCGCGAATGCGGCGACGCCATGTCGCGGCATCCGCTGGTGCGCAAGGTCACGCTGATCGGCGGCGTGCCGACCGGCAAGGCGGTCATGGAGACGGCGGCCCGCGACTTGAAGCCCGTGCTGCTGGAGCTGGGCGGCAAGAACGCGCTGATCGCCTATCCGGATGCCGATCTCGACAAGCTGGTGCAGGGCATCATCGGCGGCATGAACTTCACCTGGTCGGGCCAGAGTTGCGGCTCCACCAGCAGGGTCTTCCTGCACGAGTCCATCCACGACCGCGTGCTCGAGGCCGTGGCCCGCCTGCTGCCCGAGCGCCACAAGCCCGGCATCCCCATCGACCCGGCCACCACCATGGGGGCGCTGGTCAGCCGGGCGCAATTGCAGAAGGTCGAGGGCTTCGTCGCTTCCGCCCTGGAGGAAGGGGCGCGGCTGGTGAGCGGTGGCAAGCGGCCCGCCGACCCCGCGCTGGCGCAAGGGTTCTTCTTCGAGCCGACGGTGTTCGCCGACGTGCAGCCGCACATGCGGCTGGCGCGCGAGGAAGTCTTCGGTCCCATCCTGTCGGTCTTCAAGTGGCGCGACGAGGATGCGCTGTTCGAGCAGGTGAACGGCGTCGATTTCGGGCTGACGGGATCGATCTGGACCCGCGACCTGGACACGGCACACCGGGCCGCACGGCGCATGACGACGGGCTATGTGTGGATCAACAACACCAGCCAGCATTTCCTGGGCGCGCCCTTCGGCGGCGTCAAGCAGTCGGGCATCGGCCGCGAGGAATGCTTCGCCGAATTGCTGGAGTTCACCTACACCAAGAACGTGAACGTCAAGCTGGGCTGATCATTGCTGCTCGAAGCGGGCGAACCGCCGGTCGATGAACTGGCGCTCGCTCGCCAGGTCGTCCACGCGCGCCTGGGGCGGGCCCTGGCGCATCCATTCGAGCATCTGGTCGACCTGGTCGGGCGTGCCCTGCACCAGCGCCTCGACCGAGCCGTCGTCATTGTTGCGCACCCAGCCGCCCACGCCTACCAGGTGGGCGCGCCGGACCGTGGCCAGGCGATAGCCGACGCCCTGGACCCTGCCGGTCACGCGGACGAGTACGGTTTCCAGGGGGGCGGTGCTGTCGAGTTCTTGCATGGATCGATTCGAAAATGGCTGGGGAATCGAGTCTACCAGCGGAAAACGTGCCCGCCGGCGTTGGATCAGATAAGGCTTCGTGCGGAATAATGTCGTCATGACCGCATCCGCTTCTTCCCCTTCCCTGAGTCCCGGCCTCGTCTGGCTGATGTCCATCGCCACCGGCTTGACCGTGGCGGCCAATTACTATGCCCAGCCGTTGCTGCACGTGATCGCCGGCGACCTCGGCCTGTCCGTGCCCGAGGCCGGCTCCATCGTGACGGCGGCCCAGGTCAGCTACGCGGTGGGACTGTTCCTGCTGGTCCCGCTGGGCGATCTGCTGGACCGGCGCAACCTGATCTTCGTGATGACGCTGCTGGCCGCCGGCGGGCTGTGCGCCAGCGCGCTGGCCGGCAACCTGCCGGTCCTGCTGGCCGGCACGACCGTGGCCGGGCTGTTCTCGGTGGTCGCCCAGGTGCTGGTGCCCTTCGGCGCCACGCTGGCGGCGCCGAACGAACGCGGCAGGGTGGTGGGCACGCTGATGAGCGGCCTGCTGCTGGGCATCCTGCTGGCGCGCACCTTCGCGGGACTGGTGGCGGCGCTGGGCAACTGGCGCCTGGTCTACGGGATCGCCGCGCTCCTGATGGCCGCGCTGGCCTTCATCCTGCGCCGCTCGCTGCCGCACCATCCGGCGCAGGCGGCCGGCATGCCGTATCCCCGGCTGATCGCATCGATCGCGGCGCTGTTCGCCCAGGAGCCGGTGTTGCGCACCCGTGCCCTGCTCGGCGCCCTGACCTTTTCCAGCTTCGCCATGTTCTGGACGTCGCTGGCCTTCCTGCTGTCGGCGCCGCCGTTCGGCTATTCCACCTTCACCATCGGCCTGTTCGGCCTGGCGGGCGCGGCCGGCGCGCTGGCGGCCGCCCGGGTGGGGCGGCTGGCCGACCGCGGCAGGGGCGAGACCGCCACGCGCTTCGGCCTGGCGGTGCTGCTGGTGTCGTGGCTGCCCATCGTGCTCGGCCAGTATTCCGTGGCGCTGCTGGTGGTCGGCGTGATCCTGATGGACCTGGGCGCGCAGGCCTCGCACATCAGCAACCAGAACGCCATCTATCGCATCCGCCCCGAGGCGCGCGGCCGCCTGACGGCGGCCTACATGACGAGCTACTTCATCGGCGGCTCGCTGGGCTCGCTGGCATCGGCCTGGCTATACGCGCATGCCGGCTGGCATGGCGTGTCGATCGGCGGCGCCGTGGCCGCGCTGGCCGCCGCGGCGGCCTGGACCCTGCGGCCGCGCGCATCCAGGGCCGTATCCCCGTCCGCCCGCTAGCGGCGCGTGTTGCCGCCCCTTACAGGCGCGCGCCGCGCGCCATGCTAGCCTGTGTCGGATTCTTCCCGGACGACGAACATGGCCGATTCCATCCCCCAGCAGCGCTGGGCCGTGCTGCGGGCCGCGCGGCTGATCCCCGTCCTGCGCTACCAGGACGCCGAGACCGCCCTTTACGCCGCGCAGGTGGCTTTGCGCGCCGGCTGCCGGGGCATCGAGCTGACCTGGACCATTCCCGGCGTGCTGGATGTCCTGCGATCGCTGCGGACCGAGGCCGAACGGGCCGGCCACGCGGACGTGCTGATAGGCGTGGGCACCGTGCTGGATGCCGAGCAGGCCCGCTCGGCCCTGGAAGCGGGCGCCGATTTCCTGGTCGCGCCGGGCGTCGTGCCGGCGCTGGTGGAACTGGCGGGCGCGGCGGGCGCCCTGAGCATGCTGGGCGCGTTCACGCCCACCGAGATCCTGGCGGCGAAGGCGGCCGGCGCCGACGTGGTGAAGATCTTTCCCGCCGGCACCGGCGGCCCGGGCCACCTGGCGGCGGTGAAGGCGGTCTTCCCCGACACGCTGTTCTGCCCGACCGGGGGCGTGACGCGCGAGAACATGTCCGCCTATTACCGCGCCGGCGCCGATATCGTCGGCATGGGCAGCAACCTGTTCGACAAGGCGCGGCTGGCCGCGCGCGACACCGAGGCGCTGGTGGCGTCGCTCCAGGCCACGCTCCAGGACGCCGCGGCCGCCTGACCGGATCGAATCAGGTGGCCTGCTCCGCGGCCTGGTAGGGCTTGAGCTCGTCGCCGCCCGCGGTGCTTTCCTGCTGCCGGCGCCACATGGCCGCATAGGCCCCGTCCAGCGTCAACAACTGGTGATGGCGGCCGCGCTCCACCACCCGGCCGCCGTCCAGCACGATGATCTCGTCGGCGTCGATGATGGTGGACAGGCGGTGGGCGATGGTCAGCGTGGTGCGTCCGCGGCTGACCTCGCGCAGGTTGCCCTGGATCTCGCGTTCGGTGTGCGTGTCCAGCGCGCTGGTGGCCTCGTCGAATACCAGCACCGCCGGCCGCTTCAGGATGGTGCGGGCGATCGCCACGCGCTGCTTCTCGCCGCCGGAGAGCTTCAGTCCGCGTTCGCCCACCACGGTCTGGTAGCCGTCGGGCATGGCCAGGATGAAATCGTGGATGTGGGCCAGGCGCGCGGCTTCCTCGATCTCGGTCTGGGTCGCGCCCGGGCGCCCGTAGGCGATGTTGTAGTAGATGGTGTCGTTGAACAGCACGGTGTCCTGCGGCACGATGCCGATGGCCGCGCGCAGGCTGGACTGGCTGATCTTGCGGATGTCCTGGCCGTCTATCAGGATCGCGCCGCCGCTGACGTCGTAGAAGCGGAACAGCAGCCGGCTCAGGGTGGACTTGCCCGCGCCCGACGAGCCCACCACGGCCACCGTCCTGCCCGCGGGTATGGTGAAGCTGACGTCCTTCAGGATCAGGCGCCGCGGATCATAGCCGAACACCACGTGGCGGAACTCGACGGTGGCGCCGTCCACGCGCAGGTCGGGCGCGCCGGGCTCGTCGGCGATCTCGCGGTCTTCCGACAGCAGCTCGAACATGCGGTCCATGTCGATCAGCGATTGCTTGATCTCGCGGTAGACGAAGCCGAAGAAGTTCAGCGGCTGGTAGAGCTGTAGCAGGTAGGCGTTGACCAGCACGAAGTCGCCGATGCTCAGGCGGCCGGCGACGATGCCGCGCGCCGCCATCCACATCACCACGGTCAGGCCGACCGAGATGATCGCGGCCTGGCCGATGTTCAGCAGCGACAGGCTGACCTGGCTCTTGACCGCCGCGCGCTCGTAGCGGCCCAGCGCGTGGTCGTAGCGCCGCGCCTCGTGTTCCTCGTTGCCGAAGTACTTCACGGTCTCGTAGTTGAGCAGGCTGTCGATGGCCTTGGTGTTGGCCTCGGAGTCGGTCTCGTTCATCTGGCGCCGGAACTTCGTGCGCCATTCGGTGACGAGCAGCGTGTAGGCGATGTACAGCACCACCGTGACCAGGGTCGCCAGCGCGAACCAGGCGTCGAACATGTGCCACAGGATCACGGTGACCAGCCCGATCTCGAACAGCGTGGGCAGCACGTTGAACAGCATGTAGGACAGCAGCGTGCTGATCGCCCGCGTGCCGCGCTCGATGGAACGCGTGAGCCCGCCGGTCTGGCGGGCCAGGTGGAAGCGCAGCGCCAGCCCGTGCAGGTGGCGGAACACCTGCAGGCCGACGACGCGGATGGCGTTCTGCGCCACGCGCGCGAACACCGCGTCGCGCAGTTCCGAGAACACCAGCGACAGGACGCGGGCGCCGCCGTAGGCCAGGATCATCCCCACCGGGATGGCCAGCGCGGCGGCCGCCGTGCCGCCCAGGGCGTCCACCGCCGACTTGTAGAAGATGGGGACGTAGACGTTGGCGACCTTGGCGGCGACCAGCAGTGCCAGGGCGGCCACGATGCGCAGGCGCAGCCGGGGCGCGTGGGCCGGCCACAGGTAGGGGAGCAGGGTGCGCAGGGTGGCCAGGCCGCCGCCGGGGCGGCGCGCAGGAGCAGGTGTGTTCAAAGCGTGTTTCCAGGAAGCAATGTTGGCAACGATACGCCTGTTCGGATATCCAGGCTCGTTTACCCCATGGGGATGCGCCGACGCGGGGGCGGCGACGGCAGCCGTTTGCGTTGTCTCAGCCGGCGAGAATTCCGTTTGACCGCTTCCCGCCCGGATTCCAGTATTCGCACGACAAACCACCCGGGAAAAGGGGAGACAACCATGGAATCAGACATTTCTGGCGTTCGCGCGCGCCGGCGCGCATGCCGCGTGCTGGCCTGCCTGCCGGTCCTGGCATGCGCCGCGCTGTTCGTGGGCGCGGTGCCGGCGGCGGCCGAGCCTTTCGACGGTGGCCGCGTGACCATCGTGGTGTCCGGCCGTGCCGGCAGCTCGTTCGACAACGCCGCGCGACTGGTGGCCGAACCCTTGTCCAAGGAGTGGGGCGTGCCGGTGGTCGTGGACAACCGCGCCGGCGCTTCCGGCGTCATCGGCGCCGCCCACGTGGCCAAGTCGCCGCCCGACGGCCGCACCATGCTGCTGGGCACCACACCCTACGTGCAGGCGCCGCACCTGCTGCGCTCGGCCGGCTACGACCCGGTGGCCAGCTTCGTGCCGGTGGCCCAGCTCTTCACCGCCCAGCTTTGGCTGGGCGTGAACGCCGGGCTGCCCGTCAAGACAGTCAAGGAGTTCGCCGCGTACGCGGCGCGGCCTGGCGCCCAGTTGTCGTTC
>NZ_JAOCLR010000036.1:0-49185 GCF_029845405.1 Pigmentiphaga sp. GD03639 | reverse complement strand
GGGATATCTTAGAGGTGACCTTGTCTCCATCGTCTGAACAAGCCTTTTCGCGTTCGCGCCTCAAGCTGATGGCCCTCGGCTATCGAATGCTTGGTTCCGTCGAAGAGGCTGAAGACTTGGTGCAGGATGTATGGCTGCGTTGGCATGATGAAGCCGAGAATCAGCGTGAAGTGGTGCTCGTTCCAGAGGCTTGGCTTGTCACGGTTACCACACGCATGGCAATTGACCGCTTGCGTGCTGCCAAGCTTCGACGAGAAGCCTATCCTGGCCTCTGGCTTCCCGAGCCACTGATCAGCGACGGTCCAGCCTCCCCGGAGCAAATCCACGAAGTTGCCGATGACGTTTCCATCGCCTTCCTGGTGCTGCTCGATTGCCTGACGCCAGAGGCACGCGCGGCATTCTTGCTTCGGGAGGTCTTCGACGTCGACTACGAGCATATTGCCGCAGCCATAGACAAGAGTGAGGCGGCATCCCGTCAAATCGTGCACCGTGCAAAGCAACGGCTGATGGCAGCGCGCGGCTCAGAGCGACAGCGGTCGCGAACCCCGCCGAAGGAGCAGTACGCGCTTTTGCATCGTCTGATACAGGCCATCATGGACGGTGATTTCAGCGGGATTCGCGCATTGCTGGCCGAAGAGGCAGCTCTGGTAGGCGACTTTGGCAATAAGGGGCCAAGCTTGCGCCACCCCTTGAGCGGCGCCCAGCGTATTGCCCAACTGTATTACGCGCACTACCTGCGGCATGGCAGAAACATGCGACTGGAACTGGCCTTCTTGAACGGTGAATGGGCCCTCTTGCGCTATCTGCAAGACGAACTAGAGTCCGTCCAGGCCTTTGAGTTCGAAGGTGGTCGCATCGCGCATGTGCGGATACAGCGCAATCCGGAGAAGTTGGCCGGCCTCAAACGCTATAGCGACTTGCTGACAGCGCCAAATCCTCACTGATCTAACCCGTCCGGGGCGCAAAACAACGCTCGCAGCGCGCGGTTATTCGCCGCATTTTTCTTCACGGGTGTCACAGAGCCCTCATGTCAAACGTCTTGTGAGCAGGAGGTCGCGGTCGGCCTCCACCCATCAATGACATTGAAGGAATCTGATCTATGAATCGCGCTGTATGGTTTCAAGCCTCCCCTGAAGGTGCCAAGGCTGTTGGAACGCTGCACCACTTCGTCACCAAGAGCACTGGCCTACCGAGCTTGCTGACTCACCTGGTCTTCCTGCGTGTGTCGCAGATCAATGGTTGCGCGCACTGCATCGACATTCATACGCGTGACCTACTTGCTGAAGGCATGTCGGTTGAAAAGCTGGTACTCATCCCTGTCTGGCACGAGGCCCAATATCTTTTCTCAGAACAGGAGCGCGCTGCGTTGGCGTGGTGCGAGGAAGTAACGCTGGTGAACGAGACTCACGCTTCAGATGAGGCCTATTCGGCCGCATTGGCCGTGTTCGGGGAGAAGGATCTGGTGGACCTGACTCTCACGATTGCAGCCATGAATGCTATCAATCGCATGGGTATAAGCTTCCGCATGAAGCCGCGTGCCAAGTCTTAAGGCGGAGGACAGGCCGCGATTACGAGGCTGAACGGCTCGCCCCAGGCGCGCATTTTGGGTGCCAGCGAGCGACCGCTCCTGGCCCCATCGTAGCCGTCGGACGCCGGCCCGAGAAGCGCCCAGAGTGCCACTTACGGCGCTCCACTTGCCTCGCTACCTACGTGGCTCATGGTGTAACATGGCTTCGAACGCCGCTGGTAGCACTACTGGTAGCAAGATTTTGAACCTCGCCACCACCCAAGTGGTTGATTCATAAGACTTTTCGGGCTGAGGCAAGTTTGTCCCACCCTCTCCGCCAGTCATTGCAAGAACCCCTTGATTTCATCGATCAAGGGGTTTTTTGTTGCCGCGGTCAAAATAAATAGCCGTGGCCTCAGGCGGATCGCTACGAACCAAACCGATACCGCCCCTGGTCATCACGCATAATCGCGCGCCGGGCGGCAATATCTTCCAGCTCGCATACAAGCTCCCGCCCATCACGCGTCCCAACAGCCGCCATAAGTTCCGCAAAAAACTTGGGCCCGCTCTCCAGCGCAGCCTCCAGGGATGCATGGCTGGACGCCCCGAACCTCGGGGGATGCGGAACTTCATGCTCGATGGGACGCCTGGCTCCAGGTGCCAGCCATGGCAGCGTCAAGTCGAATCCGGTCTTGTCGGTCGTTCGCGAACCCTCCAACGAAGGATCTAGTGGAACGGTCCTCAAGCCGCTTTGGACAACCAGGTCCCTGCTCGCCTGAAAACGCGTCGCCAACGCCCACTCCATCTGGGCGTCGGAATAGATATCGATGTCCGGGTCGACGACGAACACATTCTTGACATTGCCCAGGCAGCCGAATGCGGCCGCGATGGCATTGCGCGCTTCGCCCGGCACGCGTTGCTGCAAGGCGATACGGACGTTGAACGATCCTCCCGCCGCGGGGGGCGCGTAGACCGCCCGCACTTCGCGCACGGCGGATTCGAGCGCTTTCCAGACCAGGACCTCCGTGCGCAGGGAGCAAAGCTGCGCCGTATCCGTGCAGTGCATGCTCGGCCCGCCGATGGAGGCCGTTTGGAAGATGGCGTCCCGGCGGTGGGTGATCGCGGTCAAGTGGAAGAGCGGATTGCGTTTTACCGCTCCGTAGTAGCCGAGGAACTCGCCGAAAGGACCTTCGGGTTCCACATGGCCGCGCTCGTCGAAATAGCCTTCGAGGATGAACTGGGCATCGGCGGGCACCATCAGATCGTTGGTCACGCACTTGACGACGCCCAAAGGCTGGGCCCGCAAGGCCGCGATAAGCGCCAGTTCGTCGCCGGGAAAGCGGAGCGTGGCGGCGAGTTGATCGATGGGGTGGCTGCCGATGGCGAACGCCACCGGCGTGCGCTCGCCGCGTTCCGCGCGCGCCATGTAGATGGCGCGCAAATCGGAAGGCGCGACCAGATCCACGCCCGCCGACCGGCGGCCGCGCAGCATGAGGCGGCGCATGCCCACGTTCGTATGCCCGGCGAAGGGATCGTGGACGAAGTCGACCGACGCCGATATGTAGGGCGCGCCGTCGAATTCGTGCTGCAGGTGCACCGGCAGGGCGGTCAAGTCGCATTCGTCGCCGGTCAGCACGACCTCCTGGACCGGCGCATGCGCGCGCGGCACTTCCACCAGTTCGCCCGGCTTGCGCAGCCGCGCGAGCACCTCGGACAGCACCTTGTCCGCCGTGGTCCCGAAGGCGGCGGCCAGGCGGGCCCGGCTGCCCGCGACGTTGCCGCACAAGGCGAAGCGGCTCCCTTCGATGTTTTCGAACCATGCCGCGCGCGGATTGCTCTCCAGGCGGGCGGCGATATCGGCAAGCGCGACGGGCGCGGCATGTCGTTCCAGGTCGTCGGCGGGCAGGGACGCAAGAAAGGTACGCAGGCCGAATCGTTGTAGATCGGGACGGCTTTCTGATCGGGGAAGGGGCGCGTTCATGTTTCTCCTCCTTGTTGCGACGAAGTATTTGTAAAGATTGTTTATATAAAATATTCTTATATTAGTCTCGGCAACAGAGAAACGCCACGACCATCCGCAGATGGCGGTGTAAACCACGACGCGCATGAAGCGCCCGCTTTGCCCCTAGGAGGAGACGACATGAAGACACGCTTAGGAACAAGAGCCGGGACCTGGCTGGCCCTGGCAGCAGCGGTGCTGGCACCGGTTGCCGCGCCCGCCCAGGACCAGGCCGGCCGGTACCCGGACCGCATGATCAAGCTCATCGTGCCCTATACGCCCGGCGGCCTGGTGGACACGTTCAGCCGTGCCCTGGCCGAAGACATGGCCAGCCGGCTGGGGCAACCCGTGGTCGTGGAGAACCGCCCCGGCGCCAACCAGGCCATCGGGGCCAATGCCGCCGCCCGTGCCGCGCCCGACGGCTACACCCTGTTCGTCAGCTCGCAAACCGGCATGATCCTGAACCCGCTGACGACCAAGGGGCTGCTCGTCGATCCGGCGAAGGATTTCACGCCTATTGCCACGATGTTCTCCACGCCGTTCTATCTCGTGGTCAACAGTTCCGTTCCGGTGAAATCCGTCCAGGAACTGGTCGCGCTGGCGAAATCCAAACCCGGCAAACTCACCTACGGCTCGTTGGGCCGCGGCGGCACCCACCATCTGGCGGGCGAAATGTTCACGCGCCGTACCGGTACGAATATCCTGCACGTGCCGTACAAGGGCAGCGCCCCGGCCATGAACGATTTGCTGGGCGGCCAGATCGACATGATGTTCGAGGGCGGAACCTCGACGCTTCCCTATGTCCAGTCCGGGCGGCTGCGGGCCCTGGCCTCCACCGGCCAGACGCGCAGCGAAGCCATGCCCGATCTGCCGGCGCTGAACGAAATCATTCCCGGGTTCTCGATGACGGTATGGATCGGCCTGGTCGCGCCGAGCGGCATTCCCCAGCCGATCGCGGACAAGCTGAACGCCGCCGTGCAGGCCATGCTGAAACTGCCTTCCACGCACGAGAAATTCGCGCCTGTCGGCATAGAAATGATGCCCGGCTCGCAAGCGGATTTCGCCAGGTTGATTCAATCCGATCTTCCGACCTGGGCCAAGATCGTCCAGGACGCGGGGATAGAACCGCAGTAGGTCTCTTCCTGACCCGCCATCCGGCCGCCGCATCGGGCCTGCTTCCGGTTCCGATGCGGTAAAGTCCATCGACACTTCGGATGGAGCGTTTGATGAACCCGAGAATGCCCCGCTACGCGTCCGCCTGCGCCGCCTTGCTTGCCTGCGCAAGCATGCTGGCTGTTTCGGCGGCGCAAGCCTGCACCCGCTTTGTCTATCTCGGCGCCGGCGGACAGGTCGTCACGGCGCGCTCGATGGACTGGAAGGTCGACGTCGGCACCAACCTGTGGGTGTTTCCGCGCGGCATGAGGCGATCCGGCGAAGCCGGCCCGAACTCCATCCAATGGACCTCGAAATACGGAAGCGTCATCGCCTCGGGCTATGACATCTCGACAACGGACGGCATGAACGAAGCGGGGCTGGTGGCCAACGTCCTGTGGCTGGTCGAGTCCTCCTATCCCGCCTACGACGGCAAGACGCCCGGCCTGACGCTCGCGGCCTGGGCGCAATACGCGCTCGACAACTTCGCCACCGTCCAGGAGGCGGTCGACACCTTGGCGAAAGAGCCTTTCACCGTCGTCACCGACAACGTTCCCGGCGAAGCCCGCCTGGCGACCCTGCATCTCTCGCTCTCGGATGCCAGCGGCGACAGCGCCATCATCGAATACATCGACGGCAGGCAAGTCATCCACCACAGCCGCGACTACCAGGTCATGACCAACTCGCCAACCTTCGACAAACAGCTGGCGATGGAGGAGTACTGGAAGCAGATCGGCGGGACGGTCATGCTGCCCGGCACGAACCGGGCATCCGACCGGTTTGCCCGGGCGGCTTTCTACGTCAACGCGATTCCCAAGACGGAAGATCCGCTGGAGACGATCGCCAGCGTCTTCAGCGTCATCCGCAACGTCTCGGTGCCCCTGGGCATCACCACGCCGGACCAGCCCAATATTTCGTCGACCCGCTGGCGCACCGTCGCCGACCACAAGCGCAAGCGCTATTTCTTCGAATCGGCGCTGACGCCCAACATCTTCTGGGTCGACCTGGCGAAGCTGGATTTCTCGCGCGAGACCGGACAGGTGATGAAACTCGACCTCGGCCCGAACCAGGCGAACATCTACTCGGGCATGGCCAACGGGGGGTTCAAGCCGGCGGCGCCGTTCAAATTCCTTGGGATCTGAATCGATCGGCCTCATTTCGACCGCCCATAACAAACAAGCCCTCTTGCGAGGGCTTGTCGTTTTTGAACCTACGCCGTTACCAACCGGCGTATGTCAAGCGTTACAGCGGCGTGATCTTGGTCGCCTGGGGACCCTTGGGGCCCTGGCCGGCGATGAAGCTGACGCGTTGGTTTTCCTGCAGCGACTTGTAGCCGTTGCCCTGGATTTCGGAGAAGTGCGCGAACAGGTCCTTGCCGCCGTTGTCCGGCATGATGAAGCCGAAGCCTTTTTCAGCGTTGAACCACTTGACGATACCGGTTTCCATAATTGTTTCCTTGATGAGAGATGGGCACACGCCCGGGAACAGACGATCAAGGAGGGACTAGAACAATTTATGGCGCACTATCGGATCGCACACAACCGCAGGAATCGCAACACTTGAAGATCTGCATACACTATCAGGCATGCGGCCTCCACCGTCAAGGCGTATTGTGTGACAGGACTCGGCGGCTCCGGTGGCGGATATGCAATGATTCTTCCGAAACCGCCACTCCCCACCGTCCCCATGCTCCAGCCACAGGCTCTTCGCTACTTCGCCGAAGTCGTCCGCACAGGCTCCCTGCGCCGGGCGTCCGAGCTCTTTTTCGTTGCCCCCAGCGCCATCAGCCGCCAGATCGTGAACCTGGAGCAGGAACTGGGCGCGTCGCTGTTCGAGCGCTCGCCGCGCGGCATGCTGCCTACCGAGGCGGGGCGGATGCTGTTCGAGTTCGTCCGCGACAGCGACCATCGCATCGAACGCATTCGCTCGGATCTGCACGACCTGACCGATTTGCGGCGCGGCACGGTCCGGCTGGCGGTGATCGAGGCCGTGACCGGGGATTTCCTGCCGGCGCTGATGACGCGCTTCAGCGCCGAGTACCCGGGCATCGATTTCCACGTGGAGGTGTGCGGCACGCATCAGATCGCCGACCGGGTGGTGGGGGAATCGGCCGAGATCGGGCTGGCGTTCGACGTGCTGAGCCGCGAGGACCTGGTGCTGCAAGGGCGGCTGGCGCAGCCGTTGCAGGTGATTTGCCGCCCTTCGCATCCGCTGGCGCGCCGCAAGTCGTTGCGCATGGCGGATCTTGCCGGCGAACGGATGGTGTTGCCGGATGAGACCTTCGGCACCCGCTATCTGATCGACCACGCCGCCATGCGCGCCGGCGTTACGTTGTCCGTCCATTGCGTGGCCAATTCGCTGCAATTGCTCAAGACGCTGGTGGCGGGCTCGGATGTGATCTCGTGCATGCCGCCCCTGACGTTCGCACACGAAGAGGCCGCTGGGCTGCTGGCCGGGGTGCCGGTTTCGGACAAGTCGTGCCGGCAGGCCAGCCTGGACATCATCACGGCTCGTCACCACAAGCTATCGGCCGCGGCCAGGGCTTTTCTCGAGCCGTTGCTGGCGAAGTGCAAGGGGCGGTGATTCCGCCCAGGTGTTCTATTTTTCAGAACGCTGCCATCACTTGTTCCCCGCTTCCGTGGCACAGGCCTGACGCGTTTAATGAAAGTACTTTCATGGAACGCCTGGAGCCCGCGGCATGACTTTAGAGAAAATCCTGTCTCCCTATGACGGCAGTGTGGTGGGCGAAATGCCGGTTGCCGGTCCCGCCGACGTGGAGCAGGCCATCGTCCGGGCGCAGCGCGCCTTCGAGGTCATGCGCAAGCTGCCGCGCTTCGCGCGCGCCGACATCCTGTCGCGAGCGGCGGAATTGCTGAAGGTGCGCCGCGACGAGTTCGTGCGCACCATCGCCGCGGAGGCGGGCAAGCCATTGTTCGATGCGCGCGGCGAGGTGTCGCGGGCGATCTTCAACCTGACCAACGCGGCGGCGGAGGCCCGGCTCCAGCATGGCGACGAGGTGCCGCTGGACGCGGATGCCGGGGTGTTCGAGTACCAGACCACGGACGCCGATGGCCGCCCAGCTTCGCTGGCGGACCTGGACCACGCGGCGCTGGCGTCGATGCGCCGCCGTGTGGGAATCGCGCGTCGCTTCCCGATCGGCACCATCCTGGCCATCGCGCCCTTCAATTTCCCGCTGAATCTGGTGATGCACAAGGTCGCCCCGGCGATCGCGGTCGGCAACAGCGTGGTGCTCAAGCCGGCGCCGCAGACGCCGCTGACCGCGCTGCTGCTGCAAGAGCTGTTGGCCGACGCGGGGCTGCCCGCGGGCGCGCTGGAGGTCGTCCATTGTCCGGTGGACCTGGCCGAGGCCATGGTGCGCGACGAGCGCTTCGCGATGGTGACCTTCACCGGGAGCGCCAAGGTGGGCTGGCACATCAAGGCCATCGCCGGCCGCAAGAAGGTGGCGCTGGAGCTGGGCGGCAACGGCGCGGTGATCGTGGCCGAGGATGCCGACCTGGATCTGGCCGCCGCGCGCTGCGTGCGGGGCGGGGTGGTGTACGGCGGCCAGTACTGCATCGGGGTGCAGCGCATCCTGGTGCAGGAGTCGGTGGCCGATGTCTTCATCGAGAAGCTGGTCGCGAAGGTCGGGGCCTGCCGGGTGGGCAATCCAATGGAAGAGGGCGTCGACGTCGGTCCGGTGATCGACGAGAACTCGGCCAGGCGCATCCAGTCGTGGGTGGACGAGGCCGTGGCGCAGGGCGCGCGCGTGCTGGCGGGAGGTTCGCGCGAGCGTGCGGTGGTGATGCCGACGGTGCTGACAGACACGCGGCCCGGCATGAAGGTAGAGGACGAGGAGATTTTCGGGCCCGTCGTCACCGTGAATCGCTACCAGGATTTCGACCAGGCGGTGCATCGTGCCGCCGATTCTAAGTACGGATTGCAGGGCGGCATCTTCACGCAGGACCTGCGCCGTGCCTTCCGGGCGATCGAGGATTGGGAGGTCGGTGGCCTGATGATCAACGACGTGCCGATCTACCGCATCGACAACATGCCCTTCGGCGGGTGGAAGGAGTCGGGCACCGGCCGTGAAGGCACGCGCTACGCCATGGACGAGATGTCCGAGATCCGCCTGATGGTCATCAACTACGCCTGACTTTTCCTCTGCCGCACTGACGCCAGGAGCCTGCCCATGAAACGCTTGACCGTATTCTGCTGGATCGCTGCCTTTTCCCTGCTGTCGGGCGCCGCCCGCGCCGATACCTATCCCTCCAAGCCCATCAAGATGCTGGTGCCGTTCCCGGCAGGCGGCACGGTGGATTTCTTCGCCCGAACGGTCGGCCCGCGGCTGGCCGAGGCGCTGGGCCAGCCGGTGCTGATCGAGAACCGCTCGGGCGCGGGCGGCAATATCGCCGCCGAGGCGGTGGCCAAGTCGCCAGCCGACGGCTACACGCTGCTGATGGGGTCCGAGATCGTCTCGATCAACATCACGCTGTACGAGAAGCTGGGCTACGACCCGGTGAAGGACCTGGCGCCGGTGATCCTGGTCGGCACCGTGCCCAACATCCTGCTGGTCAGCCCTTCGCTGCCGGTCAAAACCACGCAGGAGCTGATCGCGTATGCCAAGTCGGGCAAGAAGATGTCGTACGCGTCCACGGGCCTGGGCACTTCCAGCCAGTTGTCGTCCGAGTTGTTCAAGTCGGTGGCGGGCATCGACGTGCTGCACGTCCCGTACAAGGGAGGGGCGCCGGCTATCGTGGACCTGGCCGGCGGCCAGGTCGAGATGATGTTCGTCAACATGCCCACCGGGCTGCCCATGGTCAAGGGCGGCAAGGTGCGCATCCTGGCGGTGACCAGCGCACAGCGCGCGCCGCAGGTACCGGACGTGCCCACCATCGCCGAGACCCTGCCGGGCTTCGAGACCGCGGCATGGTCCGCCATCTACGCGCCCGCCGGCACGCCCAAGGCGGTGATCGACAAGCTCAACGCGGCCATGGTGAAGATCCTGCAGATGCCCGACGTGAAGGCGGCGCTGGCCGAGCAGGGCGCCGTGCCGGCGGGCGGCACGCCCCAGGCCCTGGGCGATTTCACGAAGTCCGAGATCGTCAAATGGGAAAAGATCATCAAGGCGTCCGGCGCCAAGATATAGTCCGTCGATCCATTCCCGCCACGAGGTCCCGCATGTCCCAACCCTCCATTCGCATCGCCGTCGGCGACTACGACCGCACTCGTGCCCTGGTCGACGGCAGCGTCGGTGTCGAGGGCTTCGAGACCCGGTTCGCGACCGGCGACCTCGAGGCCATCTTCTCGCAGGCTTTCCAGACCGCCGAGTACGAGGTCACCGAGCTGTCGTTCAGCAACTTCCTGATCGCCAGCGTGCGAGGCGGCTGCCCCTATGTGGCCTTACCCATTTTCCCGTCGCGCTCGTTCCGCCACTCGGCCATCTACGTGCGGGCCGGCAGCGGTATCGCCACGCCGGCCGGCCTGGCGGGCAAGAGGATCGGCCTGCGCGAGTATTCCAACACGGTGGCGCTGGTCGCCCGCGGCATGCTGTCGGACGAATACGGCTTCGATCCGGGCAGTTGCGCGTGGTTTGCCGGCGACGTGGACCACGTGGAGCGGGACACGATCGACCCGCGCAACTGGCCCAAGGGGGTGAATATCCAGGCCGTGCGGGGTCGCACGCTGTCGTCGATGATGGAGGCCGGCCAGCTCGATGCGCTGATCGCCTACACGCCGCCGGCGATTTTCGGCCGCGCCGGCGTGGGCCGGCTGTTTCCCGACTGGCGCGACGTCGAAAAGGACTACTACGCGCGCACGCGGCGCTTTCCGATCATGCATGTGATCGCGCTGCGGCGCGACGTGGCCGAGGCGAACCCCGGCCTGCCCAAGGCGCTGCTGGCCGCATTCAACCAGGCCAAGCAGGTGGCGCAGGACCGCCTGGCCATCCACCAGGCGCTGCCCGTCATGCTGCCATGGATGCAGGCCGAGGCCGAGAGCACGCAGGCGCTGATGGGGCAGGACTTCTGGCCCTACGGTTTCGAGGCCAACCGCGACATGATCGAGACGCAGATCCGCTGGTCGCACGAGCAAGGGCTGATTCCGCGCCGGCCGGCCGCCGAGGAGCTGTTCCCGGGCTGGTAAGCCTGCGCCGGCTCGCATCCCCGCCCACCACTATTCGTTCCCCGCATACAGGGAATGACCGCCTTCTATTGGACGCCGGCCAATAGGAGCGCCTATCTTTCGTCTCCAACAGGCGGCGCATGCCGCCCCCAAAAGAATCCACCGAAGTGGAACAGGAGACGACATGAGCCGGAACCGGCGGCCGATACGCAGCGGCATGGGCCGCAGCACCCCCGAACGCATCTTCGTCCAGGGCCTGGACCTGGCCCGGGACATCATCGGTACCCTCAATTTCGGCGATATGGCGTACCTGGAGCTGACCGGACGCCTGCCCGATGCGCGGCAATCCCGAGTATTCAACGCCATTCTCGTCACCCTGGTCGAGCACGGCATGACGCCCATGTCCATCGTCGCGCGGCTGACCTACCTGGGGGCGCCGGAGTCCCTGCAGTCCGCGGTGGCCGCGGGGCTGTGCGGGATGGGAACCACTTTCGCCGGTACAGCCGAAGGCGCGGCACGGATGCTGGAATCCGCCTGGGCCGCTACGCCGGAGGGCTCGCCAGAAGAGCTTGCGCGCGGCGTGGTCGCGGATTTCCGGAACCGCAGGCAGTCCGTCCCGGGTATCGGCCACAACCTGCACAAACCCGTTGATCCGCGCACGGGCCGCCTGTTTCAGGTCGCGGCAGAAGAAGGTTATTCCGGACGGTATGTCGACCTGATGCGCGCCATCGGCCAGGAAGCCGAGGCGGTTTACGGCAAGAGCCTGCCCGTCAATGCCACCGGCGCCATCGGCGCGCTGTGCTGCGAGCTTGGGATCTCCTGGCGCGCGGCGCGCGGGATCGCGGTCATGGGCCGGGCAGTGGGGCTGGTCGGCCATCTGGTCGAGGAGCAGGCGCATCCGGTGGCCGCCGAGATCTGGCTGCGTACCGAGGAAGAGGCTGGCGAACATGACACGCCGCCCGCGGGCGGACGACAAGGAGGGTGACATGCGGCGACTATCGATGCGATGGCTGGCGGTTGCGGTGGCGGGCCTGGCCTGGTGGGGGCCGTCCACCGCGCATGCGGAGTGGCCCGACAAGCCCATCCGCTTCATCGTGCCTTATCCGGCGGGAGGCGGTACCGACATCGTGGCGCGCGCCGTCGGCAAAAGGATGGCGGAAAACCTGGGCCAGCCCGTCATCATCGAGAACCGGCCCGGGGCCAGCACCATCATCGGGACCGAGGCGGTGGCCCGGGCCGAGGGGGACGGCTACACGATCGGCCTGGTGACGGATTCCCACGCGTTGAACCCGATCTTCTTCGGGCAGAAGCTGTCCTACGACTCGGTCAAGGATTTCGCGCCGGTCAGCCAACTGGTCTTCGTGCCGTTCATCCTGGTGGCCAATCCCAAGGCGCAGGTTTCCACCGTGCACGAACTGATCGCCGCCGCCAAGGCGCGGCCCGGGAAGATCACCTATGCCTCTATCGGGAACGGCACCCCGCACTATCTCGCCATGGAGTGGGTGAAGGCGCTGGCCGACATCGATCTGACCCATGTTCCCTACAAGGGGGTCGCCCCGGCCTTGGCCGATGTGGTGGGCGGGCAGGTGGACGTGATGTTCACCGGCATGTCCTCGGGCGTGCCGCACGTGCGTTCGGGCCGGCTCAAGGGGCTGGCCGTCTCGGGCAAGGAGCGGTCGGCGATCGCGCCGGACATTCCCACGGTGGCCGAGTCGGGCCTGAAGGCGTTCTCTTTCATGACCTGGTACGGGGTGGTCGCGCCGGCATCCACGCCGCCAGCGATCGTGGGGCGCCTGAGCAGGGAGATCCGCAAGGCGCTCGAGAGCCCGGAGGTCAAGGAACAGTTCGTGAAGCTGGGCGTGGAGGGGGCTCCGTCCACGCCGGAGGAGTTCGGCGCTTTCCTGCAACGGGAGTCGGCGCACTACCAGCACATCATCAAGTTGACCGGCGCAAAGGGCGAATAGTGGAATTGACTCAGGAACAACGGCTGATCCGGGACACGGTCCATGCATTGGCGAGCGAACGGTTCGCGCCGGGCGCGGCGGCGGCCGACCGGCAGTATCGGCCTCCGCTCGACAACCTGAAGGTGCTGGCCGGGCATGGCTATACCGGCATTTTCCTGCCCGAGAGCTACGGCGGGACAGGCCTGGGGCTGCTGGAGACGGTGCTGGTGGTGGAGCAACTGGCGCGGTCCTGCGCCAACACGGCCATGCTGTATTCCTGCACCGACGGCGCGACGCCGCGCGCCATCCTGCACATCGGTTCCGAACCGCTCAGGCAGCGCTACCTGCCTGCCTTCGCCAAGGCGGAGCGGTATGCGGCCTGGAGCATGTCGGAAGCGAATGCGGGCTCCGACGTGGGCAATGTGCAGACCCGCGCCGTCGGCGATGGCCAGCATTACGTGATCAATGGCAGCAAGCTCTGGTGCACCGCCGCCCAGGTGGCGGACGTGTTCCTGGTGCTGGTGCGGCTGACCGACGAGCCCGGCATGAAGGGCGTGGGGGCGGTGCTGGTCGAGCGCGGCACGCCCGGGTTTTCGGTGGGCAAGCATCTGGATCTGCTGGGGCTGCGCGGGACGGGCATGGCCGAACTGGTCTTCCAGGACTGCCGCGTGCCGGCCGAGAACCTGCTCCTGCCGGCGGGACGCATGAAGGATTTGCTGCAGGTGCTGGACGCCGATCGCATCACCGGCAACCCGCCCATCTGCCTGGGGCTGGCCCAGGCGGCGCTGGGCCATGCCGTCCAGCATCTGAAGGACCGTGCGCAGTTCGGCCGCCCGCTTGCGGAGAACCAGGGATTGCAGTGGAAGCTGGCCGACATGGCGATGGATATCGAGGCGGCGCGCGCGCTGGTGTACGGGGCCGCGCAGGCCATCGACCAGGGGCGGCAGTCGGTGGCGCAGGTTTCCATCGCCAAGACCTATGCCAACGAGATGGCGGTGCGCGTGACCAACCAGGCCATGCAGCTTGCCGGCGCATACGGGCTGTCGGAGGAATATCCCTTCGAGCGCTACTTCCGCGACGCGCGCGGCATGTCCATCGGCTACGGAACGACCGAGATCCATAGAAATTCCATCGCGCGGGAACTGCTCAAGGGCAGCTACCTCGTCTGACGCCTGATGCGCGGGAGGACCATGATGTCAGAAGCAAAGACCACCATCGACGCCGGCGACGGGCGGGGTTTCGCCGCTTATGTCAGTCGGCCGGGGAAACCGAACGGCCATGCCGTGATCGTGCTGCAGGAGATATTCGGCGTGACCGACGCGATACGCGGCGTCGCCGATCGCTATGCGGCCGAAGGCTATCTCGCGCTGGCGCCCGATCTCTATTGGCGCATCGAGCCGGGCGTCGAGCTGAGCCATTCGAAGGCCGACATCGAGCGCGCGTTCCAGTATCTGGAGCGGTTCGACGAAGAGGCGGGCCTGGCCGACATCGGCAGGGTTGCCGCGCACATCCGCGCCATGCCGGGATTCCGGGGCCGCGTGGCGGTGGTGGGCCTGTGCCTGGGAGGAAAGCTGGCATTCCGCTGCGCCGCCAGACTGGAGGTCGATGCGGCGGCCGTGTTCTATGGCGTGGGGGTGGAGGACCATCTGGACGAGGCGGCCGCCTTGCGCTGCCCGGTGGTGCTGCACTACGGCGACCAGGACCGCTACGCGTCCGCCGAGGCCCAGGCCAGGATAGAAGCTGCGCTGCCGCCCACGGCAGGCGGAGGCTTTCACCGATACCCCGGGGTCGGCCACGGTTTCTATACGCGCGGCGAGCTGGCGGCGGCCGAGCTGGCCCACGAGCGGACCACGGCGTTCCTGCGGACCGCGTTGGGGGCAGGCAATCGATGAAAGTCCTTCAAGGGATCCGGGTGCTCGACCTGGGGAATTTCATTACCGCGCCGCTGGCCGGCATGTCGCTGGCCGAACTGGGGGCGGATGTCGTGAAGATCGAGCGGCCGGGCAGCGGCGACCCGTTCCGCGCATTCAAGGGGGGGCTCTACAGCCCCCAGTTCCAGGCGCACAACAGGAACAAGCGCAGCCTGGCGCTGGACTACACCCGACCCGAGGGGCGGGCCGTGCTGGACAAGCTGGTGGACGACGCCGACGTGCTGCTCCTGAACATGCGTCCGGGCGTGGAGGAGCGGCTGGGCCTGGGCGCCGAGCGTCTGCGTCGGCTCAATCCCCGCCTTGTTTATTGCGCCATCACGGGCTTCGGCGCCAGCGGCCCCTATGCCGGCCGGCCGGCCTACGACAACGTGGGGCAGGCGGTCTCGGGATGGCTGTCCATGTTCCACCGCGGCGAGGACCCGCGGGTGGCCGGCCCCGCGGTATCCGATGCGGTGACGGGCATCTACGCCTGCCTCGGGATCCTGGGCGCCCTGGTGGAGCGGGCATCGACCGGCCTGGGGCGCAAGGTCGAGGTCAACATGCTCGAAGCCATGATCGCCATGGCTTGCGAGCCGCTGGGTTCGATGCTGGCAACCGGCCAGACGCCCACGCTGTATGGGCGGGCGGCCATGTCGCAGTCATACATCCTGACCTGCCGGGACGGGCGCCGCATCGCCCTGCATCTTTCGTCGCCCGACAAGTTCTGGCGCGGCCTGGTCCAGGCGATCGACCGCCCGGATCTGCTCGCGGCCTATCCGGCGCGCCACGACCGCGTGGAACGCTACGACGAACTGGCGCGCACGCTGGCCGAGGTGTTCGCCCAGCGGGAGCGGGAGTACTGGCTGCCCCGGCTCGAGGCCCATGACGTTCCGTTCACCCCGGAGCGGACGTTGGACGAACTGGACGAGGATCCGCAGGTGCGTCACCTGGGCGTCTTCTACACGCAGCAGCATCCGCGCCACGGCACGTTGCGCGCCGCGCATCGCGCGATCCGTTACGACGGCGACCACGACAGCAATTTCCTGCCTCCGCCCGACCTGGGCGAGCACACGGAAGAAGTCTTGCGGGAGGCCGGTTTTTCCGAAGCCGCCATGAGCGAGCTCAGGCAGGCCCGAATCATCTGACGCGGATCTTTCCGCATGAAGGGGATGGCGATGAAGTTGACACGCTTCACGGGAACGCTGTGCGCGCTGGGCCTGGCGGTTGCCGCCGGCCAGGCGGGAGCGGCCGGGTGGCCGGATCGGCCGGTACGCATCGTCGTCTCGTCGGGGGCGGGCGGAACCGCCGACATCGTCGCCCGCCTGCTCGCGCAGAAACTGGAGGCGGCCTTGGGCCAGCCGTTCGTCGTCGAGAACAAGCCGGGGGCGGGCGGACATGTGGGCGCGGCCCAGGTGGCCCGCTCGCCGGCGGACGGCTACGTCTGGCTGATGAGCGGCAGCCCGACGCACTCGGTCGGGCCGCACCTGTACAAGAACCTTCCGTATGACCCGATGCGCGACGTGCCGCCCGCCGCCATGGTCGCCATTGCGCCGAACCTGCTGGTCGTCAATCGCGAGCTACCCGTGCGATCGGTGGCGGAACTCGTCGCGCTGGCGCGCGAGAAGCCCGGCGAGCTGACCTACTCGTCGGCCGGCAACGGCACGTCGGGACATCTGGCGGGGGCCTTGTTGCAGAGCATGGCCGGGATTCGCCTCAAACACGTTCCATACAAGACCGGTCCGGACGCGGTGACAAGTGTCATCGCCGGCGATGTCTCCATGACCTTCTTTACCGTGCCCGCGGTGATGAAGCAGGTGCAGGCGGGCCGGTTGCGGGCGTTGGCCGTGACATCGAGCGCGCGCACCCCGCTCGCTCCCGATTTGCCCACGGTGGCCGAGGCAGGCTATCCGGGATTCGATGTGCTGGGCTGGTACGCCTTGTTCGCGCCCAAGGATACGCCCGCGCAGATCGTCGACCGCTTGAGCGCGCAGGTCGAGCGTATCCTGGCCCAGGCCGACGTGCGCGAAAGACTCCAACAACTCGGCGCGGAACCGCACTACCTCGATGCCAACGACCTGACCGCTTACATCGCGGTCGAATCACCGAAGTGGAAGACGCTGATCGAAGCATCGGGCGCACGGGTGGACTGATGGCCGAAAACAGTCAGATCGAGCGCATCGTGCGCTGGGACGTGTTCGTCCGCAGCCTTGCCTATGGACGCGAGGTCCGCTGGAGCGACATGACCGAGGCGGCCGCGCAGTTCGTGATCCTGCGCATCGAGACCGAGTCCGGCGCGGCGGGGGCGGCCGAGGTCGTCGTCAAGCCGACGTGGGTCGGCGCCACGGCAGCCAGTCTCGTCGCCACGCTGCGCGAGGTGTTCGAGCCCTTGGTCCGGCAAACGGGATTGTCGGGGCCGGGGCAACTACGCGGGGTGCTTGAATCCATCCCGGGCAACACCGTCGCCAAGGCCTTGATCGACAACGCATGCTGGGACTGGGACGCGTCCCGCCGGGGCCAGCCATTGTGGCGGCTGTGGCAAGGGCGGTCCGAGGTCGAAGTGTCCTGGGCTGTCACCCGGCAGGCCCCTGAAGTCATGGCGCGCGAGGCCGCCGACATGGTGGAGGCCCATGGCTTTCGGACCCTGAAGATCAAGGGCGGGCAGGGGCTGCATCTGGACCGGGCCAGCCTGGCGGCGGTACGCCGGGCACTGGGCGATGCCACGCGCCTGTATGTGGATGCCAATGGCGCCTATCCGTTCGAAGAAGCCGCGGACTACGTGCGAGCCATGGCGCAGGAAGGCGTGGAGGTCGTGGAAGATCCTTCGCCTTTGTCCCCGGATGGCGCGTTCCAGGCCCTGCAACGGGATGCGGGCCTGCCGCTGCTGGTCGATTTCGGGATGACCTCGACGCGAGACGCCCGGCTTTTCCTGGAGCGCGGCGCCGGCATCCTGAGCGCGAAGCCGGGGCGCTTCGGCCTTTCCGATGCGCAGGCCATGCGCGATCTTGCCGCCCGGGCACGGGCCGGCACGGTGGCGGGCCTCATGGGCGAGAGCGCCATGGGCACGTGGAGCGGCCTGCAATTCGCCGCGACGCTGCCGGCCGGCTCGCTACCCGCCGAACTGAGCTGGTTCCTGGCCATGCGGGAGCAGTACGTCGGGCACGTGCCGGCGATCGTCGACGGCATGGTGGCCCTGCCCGAGACCCCCTCCGTTGCCGAACTCGTGGACTGGGAAAGCATGAAAGATTTCAAGGTGCCGTCATGAGCAATGTCCGAATGGGCAGGCACGCCATCGCCTATGACGAACTGGTCGTGGGCGAGCGTTACGAGGGAAGCGCCCGAACGTTGACGCAGACCGATCTTTCCCTGGCCTGCATGTTGAGCGGAGACTGGCACCCCATTCACGCCGACGTCGAGTTCTGCCGTGCGGCAGGCATGCCGGGGCCGATGTTCCAGGGCCCCTACGGCATCCTGCTGGCCATGGGCATGGCGACGCAACTGCCTGTATTCGCGGATCCTGTCGTCGGCGCGACCGGCCTGGCGCAGTGGCGATACCGGCGGCCGTTGCGGGTGGGGGACACGGTGCATGTCAGGGCGACGATCAATGGCAAGCGGGTGACATCCGACGGACAGCGAGCCATCGTCGACAGACGCTTCGAACTGCTCGGCCCGGACGGGGAGTCGTTCCAGGAAGGGTATGGAGGAACCATGCTGCGGCTCTCATCCAGGGGGGAACAATCATGATTCTCGGCGACATCGTCGACCACAACGCGCGCTGCCTGCGCGATCATCCGGCCTTTCTTTTCGAAGGCCGCGTCATCACGCACGGAGAGTTCGGGCAAAGGGTGAGACGGCTCGGCAATGCGTTGCTCGCCCAGGGCCTGGCGCGCGGCGACCGCATTGCGATCCTGGCCCAGAATTGTCCCGAATACATGGAGATGTACTGTGTGGCGGGCATGTGCGGGTTCATCGCGGTCGGGATGAATTACCGGCTGTCGGCGGCGGACCAGGTTGCCATCCTGCGTGATTGCGCTCCCGCCCTGCTGGTCTATGACCCGGAGTACGAGGACCGGGTGCGGGAGTTGTGCACCGCCTTGCCTGCGCAGGTCCGGACCATGAAGCTGGGCGGCGATGCGGGCGATTCGGGCTACGAGGCGGCCATCGCCCGCGCGGACGCCGTGCCGCCGCCGATGCGCGCCCGGGACGACGACACCGTTTTCCTGATCTATACCAGCGGCACCACTGGAACCGCCAAGGGTGTCATGCTGGGCAACGCCGGCCAGGTGGAGCAGGCCCGCATGCTGGCGCTGTCGCACGGCGCGCAGCCCACTGACCGCATGCTCATCGTCATGCCCGCCTATCACATAGGGGGTACCACCGAGCTGCTCAGCTACCTGATCTGCGGTGCGACGATCGTACTGCACCGCCGGTTCGACGCGCGGGAGATCCTGGACAGCATGGCGCGCCATCGCGTGACGGCCGCCCACTTCGCGCCGATCATGATCCAGGCCCTGCTGGACGAGCAGGAAAGGCAGGCCGTGGACCTGTCCAGCCTGAAGACGATCTGCTATGCCTCCGCGCCGATGTCGGTGGCGCTGTCCCGGCGGGCGCATCGCGCGCTTGGCCGGATTTTCATGCAGGTCTATGGGATGACCGAGCACGGGCCCGGCACCGCTCTCCTGAAGCACCAGCACGAACCGGAGGGGGACTCGGCCCAGGCCGCCCGCATGGCGTCGGCAGGCCAGCCGATCCCCGGCGTGGAAATCAGGATCCTGGACGAGCAGGGCCGGGAACTGGAACAGGGGCGAATCGGCGAAATCGCCATGCGCTCGGCCGCCATCATGCAGGGCTATTGGGGCAAGCCGGCGGAGACCGCGGCGGCGCTGGACGGCGGGTGGATGAAGACGGGCGATCTGGGCTATTTCGACGAGGACCACTACCTGTTCATCGTCGATCGCAAGAAAGACATGATCATCTCCGGGGGCGAGAACATCTATTCGCGGGAAGTGGAGGAGGCGTTGCTGCTTCATCCCGCGGTCCTGGAAGCAGCGGTGATCGGCGTGCCCGATGAGAAGTGGGGGGAGTCGGTGAAGGCATTCGTCGCCCTGAAGGCGGGCGGGCAGGCCGACGAGCGCACGCTGATCGAACACTGCCGCCAGAGGCTGGCCAGCTACAAGAAGCCGCGCAGCATCGAATTCATGGCTGCGCTGCCGCGCCTGCCCAGCACGAACAAGATAGACAAGAAGGCATTGCGCGCGCCGTACTGGGCAAACAAGGCCAGGCAAGTCGCCTGAGCAGACAGACCAAAAGGAGACGAGCATGAACCTACGCAGGATTCTCGCCGGCGTTGCCGCGCTGGCATGGTTGGCGGCAGCCGGAGCGGCGCACGGCGAGGCGTTTCCCGCCAGGATGGTGCGCATCGTCGTACCCTTCACCGCCGGCGGCCTGGCGGATGTCGTGGCGCGTGGAATCGCCCAGGAGTTGACGAGCCGCTGGTCGCAGCCCGTCATCGTCGAGAACAAGCCCGGGGCCAATACCATCATCGCCGCCGAACACGTGGCCCGTGCGGCGCCGGATGGCTACACGCTGCTGATGGCCAACGACCCGACGCTCTCCTCCAATCAATATCTCTATCGCAAGCTTTCCTACGATCCGGTCAAGGATTTCGTGCCGGTGGTCAATCTCGTACAGACGCGGGAGATTCTGCTGGCGAGCAGGAAGTCAGGTCTGGCGAGCGTGGAGGCGCTCGTGGCGCGCGCGAAGGCGCGTCCCGGAGAGGTGACCTACGGCTCGTATGGCGTGGGAAGCAAGGCTCAACTCGATGCCGAGGCCTTTTCGTCGCTGGCGGGCATCCGGATGAATCACGTTCCCTACAAGGGCGTCGCCGACGTCATGGCCGCCCTGGTGGGCGGCCAGATCGACGTGGCGTGGGTAGGCGTGCCGCCATCCATTCCCATGGTCCAGGGGGACAAGGTCAGGCTGCTGGCGGTTGCGGCGCCGAGGCGGATCACCGCCTTTCCTGCCGCGCCGACGTTCGCGGAGCTGGGGTTTCCGGAGATGGTCTCGCAAGCCTGGTTCGGCCTGGTTGCGCCCAGGGACACGCCGGACGCCATCGTGGGCAGGATCGCCGCCGACGTGTCGGCCGTCGTCTCGCAGCCGGCTTTCCTGGACAAGTACGTGACGGGCGTCGGGCTCGAGCCGTTGAACCAGGGGCCCGAGGAGTTCGGGCGTTTCCTGGTCCGGGACCGGGCGGAGTACGAGGCCAGCATCCGCAATGCCAAGGTGAAGCTGGACTAGCCGGAGAAGAACGATGGATTTCGAGCTGGAACCGGAATTGCGCATGCTGCGCGACGCCGTGCGCCGTTTCGTGGAAAACGAGTTGTTGCCGCTGGAAGGTCGTTACGCCAATGAGCATGACATTCCCGACGATGTCCGGCTGCGGTTGCAGGACAAGGCGAAGGAATTGGGCTTCTGGGCTTTCGATCTGCCGGAGGAGGCGGGCGGAGGGGGCGTCGGCGTTGTCGGCATGTGTGTCGTGTTCGAGGAACTGGCCCGGTGCAACGTCCCTTCGTTCCGTGCCCCCACGGTTCTGACGCCCTATCTGGGGCCGGTATTGTTCCGTGGCAGCCAGAAGCAGAAGGAAACGTACCTGCTGCCCGTCGCCCGGGGCGAGAAGCGCACCTGTTTTGCGCTGACCGAAGCGGGGGCCGGGTCCGATCCGGCCGGCATGCGGACGACCGCGATCGCCGACGGCGATCACTTCGTCATCAACGGCGCCAAGGTCTTCATCACCGGCGCCGACAAGGCGGATTTCGCGCAGGTGTTCGCGCGCACCATCAAGGATGGACAGGAGCTGGGTGTCAGCTGTTTTCTGGTCGACCGAGGCACGCCGGGGATGCGCTTGGGCCAGAGCTTCGAGCTGATGTCGCCGGACCGGCCATGGGAACTGCTGTTCGACAATGTTCGGGTTCCGGCGGACAGCATGGTGGGCGTGGCCGGGCAGGGCTGGGAGCTGGCGCGGGAATTTCTCGACATGGGCCGCCTCATCCACGGCCCGAAGGCGCTGGGGCGCGCGCAGCGGGCCCTGGACATGGCGATCGCCTACGCCAACGAACGCTGTACGTTCGGACAGCCCCTGGCCCGGCGCCAGGCCATCCAGTGGATGATCGCCGATTCCATGGTGGAGCTCCATGCGGCCAGATCCATGGTGCTGCACGCCGCGTGGAAGGCGGACCGCGGACTGGACTATCATCTCGAGGCGTCCGCGGTGAAGCTCTACGCGGACGAAATGTTGATACGCGTCGTCGACCGGGCCATCCAGATCCACGGCGGCGTGGGGGTGTCTCGCGAATTGCCGCTGGAACTCATGTATCGAGATGCGCGCAGCCGCACCATTACCGAAGGTTCTTCCGAAATGCAGCGGATGATCATTGCGTCGGGGGCGCTGTCCGGCCGGTACGGAACCAATCGCTTCGAAACTTGAACAGGCAGTAGGCATTGCCGCCGGCGACCGATCGCATTCCACGGAGGGCGGCAATGAACATCGAGAGCATCGATCTGAATCTGTTGGTGGCTTTCGACGCAATGATGCAGGAGCGCAACGTCACGCGGGCCGGATTGCGCGTAGGCCTGTCCCAGCCTTCGATGAGCCATGCCCTGACCCGCTTGCGCCATCTGTGCGGCGATCCGCTGTTCGTTCGGGTGAAGACGGGAATGGAGCCCACGCCGTTCGCGCAGCGTATCGCTCCCAGCGTGCGGGCCGGGCTGGCCATCATGCGCGCGGGACTGGAGGAAGCCGTGGCGTTCGATCCGGCGCGGTCGGAGCGGATTTTCCAGATACTGCTGAGCGACATCGGCGAAGTGGTCTACCTGCCTCGCCTGATGCAGCACCTGAAGAGCGTGGCGCCGGGCGTCGGGCTGCGCATACTGCAATTGCCGCGCGAAAGCTACCGCGAAGCGCTCGAATGCGGGGACGCCGACCTCGCGGTGGGTTTCCTGCCCGGATTGAGTGCGGGGTTCTACCAGCAGCGTCTGTTCAGCGACCGCCATGTCTGCCTGCTGAGGTCGGATCACCCGCGCATCGGCGCATCGCTCGGCCTCCAGAGCTTCAGCGAGGAATTTCATATCATGATCGAGCCGGCGGGGACGCGGTATAGCCGCGCCTCCCTGCATTCCTCGACCACGACGCTGATCGAGCAGTACCTGGAGAAGAGCGGGTTGCGCCGCCACATCGCGTTGCGTGTGCCGCATTTCACCATCGTGCCCGAGATCCTGGCCGCTACCGAACTGCTGGTGGTCATCCCCGGTACCGTGGCGCGTCTCATGATGCCCTGGCGTCACGTCAAGATGCTGCCGTTGCCTTTCGAGGTGCCGGAATTCGAGGTCAAGCAGTTCTGGCATGAACGCAGCCACCAGGATGCCGGCACTCGCTGGCTGCGCGGCGTCTTCGCGGACTTGTTCCTGGAGCAGGGCGCGCAATTGCGGACGGCAGGCTAGCTCGGAAGCCGTAGTCGTTGCTGGAGGCGGTGGATGCCATCGCCGCCGTCGACGGGGTGGACATGCTGTTCATCGGCACCAACGATCTCTGCGCGGAACTGGGTATCCCCGGGCAACTGGACCATCCGCTGATTCGCCAGGCCTATGCCGCATGCATGCGTGCCTGCGAGGTGAATGGCAAGCACCTGGGCATAGGCGGACTGAACGCGCACCCCGCGCTCGCGGCCGAGTTCGTCGAGCTGGGTGCCCGCTACGTATCGACGGGTACGGACCTGTCGTTCCTGGCCACAGGGGCGGCGTCCAGGGCCAGGCAGATGCGCGAGCGTTTTTCCGCGCCTCCTCACACTTGAAGACGGCCCATGGCCCCGGCCTGGCCGCCGTCGCTGGCGCTTCTAGAACCCCAGCGCCACCGCCAGCCCCCCGCCCACCACGCCGATCCCGACCACGCCCGCCACCAGCACGGCCAGTTCCACCGGCCTGAACGACTTCGCCACCATCGCCAGCGAGGGCAGGCTGATGGGCGGCAGGGTCATGATCAGCGCGGCGGCGGGGCCTGCGGCCATGCCCAGCGACAGCATCGCCTGCACGATGGGAACTTCGCCGGCGGTGGGGATGACGAACAGCATGCCGGCCACGGCCAGGCCGACGATCCAGAGCACGCTGTTGTCCACGCCGGCGCCGACTTCCGGGAACAGCCAGGCGCGCGCGGCGCCCAGCAGCAGGACCAGCACGATGTATTCGGGCAGCAGGCGCAGCGTCATGCGGGCCAGGATGCGCATCCAGCGCCGGAATACGTTCGGGTCTTCCGGGCCCGTCTCGCCCGCGGCCTGCATGGCTTGCATCTGCGCGACGTCGAAGGTGCCGGTGCGGCCCTGGCTCATGCGGTTGAGCAGCCAGCCCAGGCCCAGCACCATCACGAGGCCCAGTCCCAGGCGCAGCCCCATCCAGTGCCAGCCCAGCACGAAGCCCATGAAGATCAGCGTGGCGGGGTTGAGCACCGTGTTGCCCAGCCAGAACGCGGCGGCGCTGCCGGGCGCCGCCTGGCATTTGCGCAGGCCGGCCACGACCGGCGCGGCGCAGCAGGTGCACATCATGCCGGGCAGCGAAAGCAGGCCGCCGGCCACGACGCTGCCCAGGCCGGTGCCGCCCAGCAGGCGCAATATCCATGCGCGCGGCAGCAGGGCCTGCACGCCCGATCCCAGCAACAGGCCCAGCACCATGGCCTTCCAGATGGCCAGGCCGTAGGCCACTGCATAGTCCAGCGCCGCCTGCATCGATGGCGCGGGCGGGGCGGACTGCCCGCCCATCAGGATGGACCGGCCGATGGAGTGCGTGTCGGCCGCGACGAAGGCGCGGTCGTAATAGGGCGACCATTTCACGTAGAACAGGCCGGCGATCGCTATCAGCGCGAACACCGCGATGGCCCAGGCGGGGTGGGGGGCGGAGCGTGGGGAGGCGTGGGTACTCATGAAGGGCTGCGCAAGGTGCCGTCGTTGGCGAGGAGGCACCATTTTAGTGGCTGCGCAGGCCTTTTCTTTCGCGGTGCCACGATTCCCGGCCGAGCTGGCGGCCTACCGTTTTTACAAATAGTCATCTGAACTGCAACTATTGACATTTGGCGCGAACCGATGCAGTCCGGCAGACAAAATCACTTACAATCGCCGGTCATGCGAGCCCGGTGGCGTTTCCGCCATGCCCGGCCCGCAAGCCGTTCCAGCCCGTGATCGCATGGGCTTTTTTATTGGGCGCGGCAGCCCACGCGTAGGAAGCGCGATCAGATGATGACCGTATTGGGATGTATCGTCGACAGCCACAATCCCTGGCTGGTGTTACTTGCCGTCCTGATCGGTTGCGCGGGGTCCTGGGTGGCCATCCGCCTGTTTCTGCGCGCCGCGCGTACGGCCGGCGTCCAGCGCCTGGGCTGGAACGTGTTGACGGTCGTGGCGGCCGGCTCGGCGATCTGGTGCATGCATTTCGTGGCGATGATCGGCTTCGATCCCGGGGTGCCCATCGCGTTCGATCCTACGGTGACCGTGCTGTCGCTGCTGGCCGCCATCGTCGGCGCGGTGCCCGGCTTCGCGCTGGCGAGCAGCCGCCGGTGGCGGTTCGCGCCCGCCCTGGGCGGGGCCGCGGTGGGGCTGGCCATCGTCCTGATGCACTATACCGGCATGATGGCCTATCGGGTCCAGGGCATCGTGTCCTGGCACATGGGCTATCTCGCGGCGTCCATCGCGATCGCCGTCGTATTCTCCGGCCTGGCCCTGCACCTGGTCGTCAGCGATGACCGGCCCGCGTACCGCTATGCCGGCGGCTGCCTGTTGGGACTGGGCATCGCCGGCCTGCATTTCACGGGCATGACGGCTTTCCAGGTGTCCCCCATGTTGGTGGAGGGGGTGTTTTCCCAGCCGCAGGCGCTGCAGGCACTGGCCCTGGCGGTTACCGGCGTGGCGCTGGTCATCGCGGCGGCGGGCGTGGCCAGTTATCTGATCGACGACAGCGTGCGTTCCGAGTCGCTGGAGCAATTGCGCCACATGGCGATGACGGACAGCCTGACGAACCTGCCCAACCGCAGCAGTTTCAACGAGCGCCTGGACAACGAGCTCTATCTTGCCGATCAGATGGGCGGCAAGGTGGCGCTGGTGGGTATCGACCTCAACCGCTTCAAGGAAATCAACGACCTGCACGGCCATGCCGCGGGAGACAGGGTCCTGGTGATCCTTGCCCAGCGCATGAGAAGCCTGCTGCAGGAAGGCGAATTCGTCGCGCGGCTGGGCGGAGACGAGTTCGTCGCCATCCACCGCCTGCGCGAGGGCAGCCTGCTCGACTTCCTGTCGCGGCTGGAAACCTCGCTGTTCGCCCCGATCCAGGTCGACGACTGGGAAGCGGTGCCGGGCGCCAGCCTGGGAGTGGCCATCTATCCGGACGACGCCCGCGACAAGAGCATGCTGATCGGCAACACCGACCTGGCGATGTACCGGGCCAAGTCGGACATGCTGAAGAACGTCTGCTTCTACGAACCGTCGATGGACGAGGCGGTGCGCGCCCGGCGCACCCTGGCCAGCGAGCTGCGCGAGGCGCTCGAGAGCGGCCAGCTCGACATTCACTACCAGGTGCAGACCTCTGTCGAGACGCGCGAGATCCGCGGCTACGAGGCGCTGCTTCGCTGGCAGCATCCCCGGCGCGGCTACGTTCCGCCCGCCGAGTTCATTCCGCTGGCCGAGGAGAACGGCCTCATCCTGCAGCTGGGAGAATGGGTGCTCAGGCATGCATGCGCCCGGGCCGTGTCCTGGGATCCGCCCTACAAGGTCGCGGTCAACCTGTCGCGCGCACAGTTCGCCCATTCGGACCTGCCGGCGCTCATCCAGGACGTGCTGGCGGACACCGGACTACCGCCGGCGCGGCTGGAACTCGAGCTGACCGAGTCCACGCTGTTCGCCGACCGCGAACGTTCGCTGCGCATGCTGCGCGAGATCAAGGCCCTGGGCGTGAGTATCGCGCTGGACGATTTCGGCACCGGCTATTCCTCGCTCGAGACGCTGCGCGCCTTCCCGTTCGACAAGATCAAGCTGGACTGCTCGTTCGTCAGCGAGGTGGAGTCCAGCCCGCAGGCGCGGGCCATCGTGCGCGCGGTCCTGGCCCTGGGCAAGAGCCTGGACATTCCCGTGCTGGCCGAAGGCATCGAGACCCAGGGGCAATTGTCGCTGCTGCGCAAGGAAGGCTGCGACGAAGCGCAGGGTTATCTGCTCGGCCGTCCTGCGCCGCTGGGCCAGATCGTCGACAGCGGCCAGATATCCCTGGCCGCCGTGGCTGATAAGCTGGTGCATCCTTAGGAAAGCACGGACCGACCGGACAGCGGACGGCGGCGCCCGGCGGTTGAGGGTATCCTTGCGGCAGGCCAGGCAGCGCGCCGTGGCGGCTCGAATCAAGGCAAGGGGACACAATTGGCAGGGCAACGCATCGGCAACTGGTATTTCGGCTGGACCATCGTGGCGGCGGCCACGGTGCTGACGCTGCTGACCGTCGGCATGCGCATGGGTATCGGCCCGTTCTTCCTTCCCATCACCGAAGACCTGGGCTTCAGCCGCAGCATGCTGGCCGGCATGGTCGCGATCGGCATGCTGTGCTATGGCCTGGCCATGCCGCTGGCCGGCTATCTCGTGGCCGCGCGCGGCACGCGCTTCGTGTTGCTGACCGGCATGGCGGTGGTCGTGGCTTCGTCCATCGCCACGGTACTGGCACGTCATCCGCTGGCGTTCTTCCTGGCGTTCGGGGTGGGGCAGTCGGTGGGGCTGGGGCTGACCAGTCCGGTGGCGCTCACGCCCATCCTGACCCGCTGGTTCACGCGACAGCGCGGCATGGCGCTGTTTTTTCTTTCCACCGGATCGATGGCCGGCATCGCGCTGATGACGCCGGTGTTCACGTCGTTCATCGCCTGGCTGGGCTGGCGCGCGACCATGCTGGTCTTCGCGGCGGCCTTCGCCCTGTTCACGGTGCCTGCCGCGCTGCTGATCTTCCGCGACAATGCGCCGCCCGAAGCGGACCTGCGTCCCGAGGACCTGGCGGCGCGCGCCGCTGCCAGGTCCTCGCACCCCGGGCCGGCCGCCGCCACCTTGCGCGTGGGCGATGCGCTGCGCTCCGCGCCTTTCTGGCAGATCGCGCTGGGCCTTTTCGCCTGTGGCTTCAGCATGAACCTGCTGGGGTCGCACGGCGTGCCCATGCTGATGGACCACGGCTTCGATGCGATGACCAGCGCGCTGGGCATCGGCCTGATCGGCGCGGTGGCCGTGTTCAGCACACTGGTGCTGGGACGCCTGGCCGACGTGCTGCCCAGGCGCGACATCCTGGCCACCATCTATCTCGTGCGCGGCCTGGGGTTCTTCGCGCTGGTCGTGGTGGGCACGCACTGGGAGCTGTATACCGCCGCCACGCTGGGCGGCATCGTCTGGTCGGGCAGCATCGCCCTGTCGTCGGCCTTGCTGGCCGATGTCTACGGCGTGAAGCTGGTGGGCATCCTGTACGGCTGGGCCTATCTGGGACACCAGTTCGGCGGCATGATCAGTTCGTGGCTGGGAGGCTGGGGCTACGAGACCTTCGGCACGCACTGGGTGTCGTTCGGCGCGGCCGGCACGCTGCTGGTGGCGGCCGCGCTGCTGTCCATGCGCCTGCCCCGGCGCGCGACGCTGATGGTGCCGCGCGCCACGCCGGCGAGCTGACTCGCCGGGCGGCTGGCGGCGTCAGTTCACCGAGACGTTGAACTCCTTGATCAGTTTTTCCCATTCGCCGGCCTCGCGCTTCATCGACTGCCCGAAGGCTTCGGAGCTTTCGAAGGCCGGCTCCAGTCCCTGGTCGCGCAGCCACTTCGTCACGTCGGCCTCTTTCAGGATGGCCTGGACGTCGGTGCGTATCCGGTCGACGATGGGCCTGGGCGTGCCGGCGGGCGCCAGGATGCCGAACCAGCCCCCCGCGCGCAGTCGGGGGAAGCCCAGCTCGATGAAGGTGGGGACGTCGGTCAGGACCCGGGACCGCTTGGGTGCCAGTACGGCCAGGGCGCGCACACGGCCGTCGCGGATATGCGGAAGGGCGGTACCCACCGAGTTGAAGCTGGCTTCCACGTGGCCGCCCATCATGTCGGTCAGGGACAGCGCCTCGCCCTTGTAGGGCACCGGCAGTACGTCGATGCCGGCGCCCTGGCCCATGATCAGGCTGTAGAAGTGGAAGCTCGAACCGTTGCCGAAGTTGCCGACCCCCAGGGGCTTGCCGCGCGTCTTCACGCCTTCGACCAGTTGTGCGAACGTCTTGTAGGGCGAGTCCGAGCGCACGACCAGCACGGTCTCGGTATCGACGAGCTGCACGACGGGCGCGAAGTCGTTGATGGGATCGTAGGGCGTCTCGGGGTAGAGCAGTTTCACCATGCCGTGCGAGACGAAGGTCGACAGCAGCGTATAGCCGTCCGGCGCGGCGCGCGCGACGATTTCGGCGCCGATGCGGGTCGTGCCGCCGGGACGGTTCTCGATCACCACCGGCTGCTTCCACTTCTTGCTCAGATGCTCGGCCAGGAGCCGCGTGATGCGGTCGGGGCTGCTGCCGGGCGGGCCGGGCAGCACGATGCGCACGGATTTTTCCGGCCAGGACTGGGCGGCCGCGGTCGCGCTGGCGGCGGCGAGGGCGCATGCCCACAGCAGAGGGAACAGGCGGGGCTTCATTCGGGTGTCTCCTTGTCGGGGTGTCTTGTACGTATCGGGGAAGCCGGGGGAAAGCAGGGACCGGACAGGCCTCATGCGGGCGCGGCGGCAGTCTCCAGCGCGGGCATGACCTGTTCGGCGAACAGGCGGGTCGAGTGCAGGGATTCGTCGCGGCTCAGGTCGCCGAAGGCCAGGCGGCAGACGAAATAGTTGATGCCGGCCTGGGCCGACTGGTCGGCGATCCAGTCGCGCACCTGGTCGGGGGTGCCGGCAATGCCCAGGCCGGCGCGCTGGGCGTCGTCGAACTCGTCCGGGAAGGCCAGCGTCTGGGGGCGGGTGCCGTGCTTGACCCACAGATGCATCAGGTGGCCGTGCCAGCGCCGGTAGGCGCGCCGGGCCGCGTCCCGCGCCTCGGCCTCGGTATCGGCCACGACCACGTGCCGGCTCATGCCCATGAACGGAATGGCGCTGGCGTCGTGGCCCAGTTCCGCCCAATGCCTGCGGTACTGGTCGGTGATGGCGCGCACCTGGGCGGCCAGTCCGTTGCAGACGATGTTGATGCGCTGGGCGGCGGTCCACTGGGTGGAAGCCGGCGTGCCCGCGCCGTACCAGATCGGCGGGGTGGGGCGCTGCACGCATTGCAGTTCGACCGGTACCTTGCGCAGGTCGAAGTGCTTGCCCTGGAAATCGACGACGGACCCGGTCAGCCCCTGCATGATGATCTGGTAGGACTCGTGGTAGATGTCCTGGGCCTGGGCCGGATCGACGCCGTAGTAGCCCAGCTCGTAGGGCGAGATGCCGCGTCCGAAACCGACCTCCAGGCGGCCGCCGCTCATCTGGTCGAGCATGCAGATTTCTTCCAGCACCCGCAGCGGGTGGTGCATGCCCAATGTGTAGACCAGCGGTCCGAAGCGCAGGCGGCGCGTGCGCTGGGCGACGGCCGACAGGTAGACGCCGGGCGAGGGCGAGATGCCCAGCGGCGTGGAATGATGCTCGGCCACGTGGTAGGCGTGGAAGCCGGCGCGGTCGTAGGCCTGCACCAGCGCGAGCCGGTCCTCGTACTGCTGGGCCAGGGAGACCGTGCCGCGGTCCATGTGGTCGAAGACGGCGAATTTCATGGGCTGCTCTTGCTAGGGAAGTGAAGGGAAACGGGGCGGGCGTTCAGGCTGCGCTGAACAGGCCGCTCTTGTAGAGCAGGGACAGGTCGTCCTTCTGGGCGAGGGCGACGATTTCCCCGATGTAGATGGTGTGTGTGCCGCAGTCGATGGCCTGGGCCACGCGGCATTCGAAGGCCGCGAGCGCCTGGCGCAGCAGGGGCGCGCCGGTGCTGCCCGATGTCCAGTCGCCGGTGCGGAAGCGGTCTTCCGGCGCGCCGGCCGGCGCGGCGAAGGCCTGGGCGATGTCGCCCTGGTCCTGGCTGAGATAGCTCACGCCGAAATGGCCGGCAAGGCGGATGTGGTCGTGCGCGCGCACGCGCTTGTTCACGCAGACCAGCAGTTGCGGCGGTTCGGCGCTGACGCTGCAGACGGCGGTCGCGGTCAGGCCCCGGCGTTCGCCCTGGTGGGCCGCGCCGACGATGGCGACCGCGCTGGGGACGCGGCGCATGGCCGCCTTGAACGAGTCCGCGCTCGGAATCATGCCGATTCGTCTCTTTAATTCAATAATATTGAATTGTTTGATATAGTTTAATTAATCGTAGGGGCAGGCGGCCAGGCTGTCAAGGTGCCCCTGGGTACAATGCGGCACTCTTCCGGCTTCGTGCCCCTGCTCGCGTATCGGCTCCATGACATCAAGCAAGACGGCTAGCGCACCCGTGCCGGGCCCCGGACCGCGCGGCATCCAGTCCATCGAGATCGGCTACCGCATCCTGGTCGCGATCCAGATGGGGCCGGGCGCCGTGGCCCTGAAGGTCGTTGCCGCCCGGGCCGGCATCGCGCCCAGCGCGGCGCACAACTACCTGGCCAGCTTCGTGCGCACCGGCATGGTCAAGAGCGATGGCCGCGGCCTGTACCGGCTGGGTCCCAGCCTGGCCGCGCTCGGCATGACCGCCGCCCGCGACGTCGACCATTTCGAACTGGTGCGCGAGGCGGCCGTCGCGCTGAGCGAGGAAACCGGCCTGGGCGTGGCGGTGGTCATCTGGAGCAACGGGCCCGTCATCCTGGTCAATCAGTCGGCGGTGCGCGGCCGGGTGTTCGAATTGCGTAATGGTCCCGTGGAGATGCTGCACACGGCGGCCGGCCACGTGTTCGCGGCGTATCTGCCGGCCGAAGCGGTGCTGCCCGTGCTCAAGCGGGAGCTGGAGGCGGACGGGCTGGCGCCCACGGCGCAAGATGCCCAGGCCCGGCTGGCGGCCATACGCGCGGCGGTGTTGGAGCGGGGATATTCGGTGGTGGAACTGCGGGCCTTGCCCACCTATCTGGCCGTCAGCGTCCCGGTCTGGAACGTGCATGCCGAGGTGGCCTATGGCTTGACGATCACGTCGCCCATGGCCTTGCTGGATACGAGCGCCGACAGCGCGCAGGTTCGCGCGCTCAGGGAAAAGGGCCGGGCCTTGTCACGCCTGCTGGGCGCGCCGGCCGGTCTTTGGGCCGGGTGAATGCGCGTGCCGGGGGCTCGCCCCGGCACGGTTCACGCGCAGGACTGCTTACATGTTGGCGGGGTATTCGCCGGGGCCGCCGGCGCGGTTGGACGCCTCGTAGTTCCTGACTTCCTGCCGGACTTGCGCGCGGTCGACCGGCTTGCCGGCTTGTTGGAGAGTCTGGTCGGGGAAGCCTTCCTGGCCGTAGACGATGCCGCCGTTGGTCTTGGCCTGCGCCAGTTCCTCAAGGACCTGGGCGCGGGTCAGCTGGGACGTGGTCGAGATGGCGGGAGGCGGGAAGTCGTTACCGTAGTTGTTGCCCTGGTCGGCATGGGCGGCGGCGCCGAACAGAGAGGCGGCGATCACGGCGGTGTAGGCAATGGCTTTCATGGCATATCTCCAAAGTAGGTGTGTCGGGCGGCTGGACATCGTGTCAACCGCCGTGCTTTGAAGATGGGCGCGCAAGAATCCTTTTAAATATCGAAGATCTGGAAATGACTTTTCCAGTTCCGCCAACAATCGGATGGTCCGCAGGCTGGCGAAGCGCAGACTAGAGCGAGAGCATTTCCTCGCCCTCGCGCGCCATGGCGTCGCGGGCGTCGCCCCGTTCCTGTCCGGGGGCACAGGCGATCCGATCGCGTCCCTGCCGCTTGGCGGCATACAGCAGGACGTCGGTGCGGGCGAAAAGCTCGTACAGCGGCTCGTCCACCCGGGACTGGGCGATGCCGAAGCTGGCCGTCACGGCGAAGTCGCCTCTCGGCATTTCCAGGCGCGTCAGGGCCAGTTGCGCGCGTATGCGCTCGGCAACCTGGACCGCGCCGGCCGCCGGCGTGCCGGGCATCAATATCGCGAATTCGTCGCCGCCCAGGCGCCAGGCCATGTCGCCGGTGCGGGTGCAGTCGCGGATGATCCGGCCGATTTCGGCCAGCGTCGCGTCGCCGGCGGCGTGGCCATAGGTGTCGTTGATGGCCTTGAAGGTGTCCAGGTCCAGCAGCACCAGGCTGAACGGATACTCCGGATGCCGCTGCAGGCGCTCGAGACTCAGGTCTTCGAAATTGCGGCGGTTCTTCAACTGGGTGAGCGGGTCGGTGATGCGTTCGTGCTTGAGCGGCGTGATGACGTCGGACAGCGCGCTGGCGAAGAGCGAGCCGCCCAGCACCAGGACGAGGCCGGCGGGCGGAAGCGCCCGCAGCCAGGCATTCGGTTGCACGAATTCCCCGGCCCGGGGCGCGACCGAGCCGGCGGCCCAGGAAATGCCCAGGAACAGGCAGGCGGAAACGAGCGGAAGCACCCAGTACAGGACCTGGTCGGCGGTGCCGCCGCGGCGCAGCGCACCCAGCCGCATCCATGCCAGGAGCAGCAGCGCGCCCAGGCCGACGCCCAGCGTATAGGCGAACGCGGGGACATCGTTCTGCATGATGTGGAAATGCAGCAGCAGGACCAGGACGGCGATGCCCAGCGCGCCCAGCGGCGAGCCTTCGGCATCGATGCCGCAGCGCGAAAGCAGGCCGCGGGCGAGCAGCAGCGCGCTGCCCACGTAGAGGACAGCGGCGGCCAGGTCGTCGCCCGTCACGTCGGCCTGGTCGAAGATGCGCAACAGGGTACCGGCGGCGTAGACGGCGAAAGCGGCCGCGTACAGCAGCAGATAGGCGCGCGCCCGCTCGTGGGCCCACAGGCAGGCGAAGCCCAGCGCGAACAGCAGGCACATGGCGGGATTGCCCAGCGCCAGGGCCTGGCTGGCGGTAAGAGGCAGGGATGAGTCCAATTTGATACTCCTGAACGACCCGGCCATGAAGCCTTGCCGGGAACAGGTAGCCGTATCTTAGAAAGGGCCGCCCAGGAATGAAACTGCTTGTAAAGAATCGTTCACCTTTGCGCGCGCGTCGTGGCCGTGAGGTTCAACCCGCGAAACGGTAGCCGACGCCGACCTCCGTCAGCAGATAGACGGGCTGGGCGGGATCGGCCTCGAGCTTCTGCCTGAGGTGGCCCATGTAGATGCGCAGGTAGTGATTGTTGCCGACGTAGGCCGGTCCCCAGACCTCGCGCAGAAGCTCGCGGTGCGTCATGACCTTGCCGCGGTGCGCCGCCAGGGTGGCGAGCAGGCGGTACTCGCGGTTGGTCAGGTGGACGGCCTTGCCGCCGCGGGTCACGGCACGCCGGGCGAAGTCCAGGGTGATCTCGCCGAAGTGGATTTCCGCGGGCTGGCCGGCTCCCCCCCGGCCATGTCTGCGCAGCAGCACGCGCACCCGTGCCAGGAGCTCGCCCACGCCGAAGGGCTTGCTCAGATAGTCGTCGGCCCCGGCGTCCAGCGCGCCGATCTTGTCGCCTTCGGCGTCGCGGGCGGACAGCACCAGCACCGGCACCTCGGTCCAGCCACGCAGTTCCCGGATCAGGGTCATGCCGTCGGCATCGGGCAGGCCCAGGTCCAGGATGACGAGGTCCGGGTGCCGGGTTCCGGCCTCGATCAGCCCGCGCTGCACCGTCTCGGCCTCGAAGATCGCGGCGCCTTCGCCTTCCAGGGCGGTGCGCACGAAGCGGCGGATGGCCGCATCGTCCTCGATGATCAGGATGTTGGGTCGGTAGTCGAACATGGAACGTCCGGTTCAGGATGGATGTCCGGCGGCGTGCCCAGGGGCAGGGTGAACGCGAAGCGCGCGCCGTGCCCGTCCGGAGCGGCCTCCAGCCGGATGTCGCCGCCATGGGCGCGGACGATGGCCTGGCAGACGGCCAGGCCCAGGCCCACGCCCGGCGTGGATGATTCACGCTCGCCGCGAGCGAATTTGTCGAAGATGCGTCCGGCGGTGTCCGGCGGCACGCCGGGGCCGTCGTCGGTCACCAGGGTGGCAAGCTGGCCACCGCGGATTTCGGTGTCGATGCGGATGATGCTGGACTCGGGGGTGTACTTGATGGCGTTCTCGAGCAGATTGCACAGTACGCGTTCGATCAGGACGCCGTCGCATTCCACCAGCGGCAGGTCGGACAGGCTGCCTACGATCACGCGCCGCTGGCCGAGCGCATCGCGCATGTAGGCCAGCGCCGATCCGACCAGTTCCTCGATGGATTGCCACTCGCGGTGCAGCGGGGCATCGCCGCTTTGCAGCCGGGCCATGTCCAGGATGTTGTCCACCATCGCGTGCATGCGGCGGGCCTGCACCGTCAGCCCGTGCAGCGCTTCGAGCACCGCCTGCGGCAGTTCCGGATGCTGGCGCTGCAAAGTCTGAGAGGTGCCGACCAGGCTGGTCAGGGGCGTGCGCAGATCGTGCGAGACGGCCGCCAGCAGCGAGTTGCGCAGTTTCTCGGACTCGACGCTCAACAGCGCGTGCTGGGCGACTTCCACATAGTGCAGGCGCTCCAGCGCGATGGCCACCAGCGTGCCGTAGGCCGCCATCTGCCGGCGGCTTTCCGCGTCGTCCAGGCCGGGGCGGCCGCCGCAGGCGATCGCCAGCACGCCGCGCGTGCGCATCGATGCCTGCAGGGGCAGGTAGTAGAAGGCGCTGGTGGACAGCGTGGCGGTGCCGGCGCCAGCGGGCTGCCCGTGGTCGTAGGCCCACTGCGCCAGGGCCGGCTCCAGGCCCGTCGGGACATCGGCCGGGGCCGCGGGCCGCAGGTGGTCGGTGGTGTCCAGGACGTACAGCACGCAATGCGTGTCGAAGGCCGCGCGGACATACGAGGACGTGGCCTCGACGATCTGTTCCGGCTGCAGCGCCGACGACAGCTCGCGCGCGAATTCGTACAGCCCGTGGGCCTCGGCCTCGCGGCGGACGGAGGTCTCGGCCTGCAGGCGCAGTCCCGCGGTCAACTGGCCGACCACGAGGCCCGCCGCCAGCAGGACGAGGAAGGTCAGCGCGTACTGGATGTCGGAAATGGCAAAGGACCACAGCGGCTGGACGAACAGGAAGTCGAACAGCGCGACGCTGACCAGCGAGGCCAGGGCGGCCGGCCCGCGGCCGTGGCGAAGCGCCACTCCGATCACCGCCAGCAGGAACAGCATGACGATGTTGGTCTGGTGCAGCACCGGGAAGGCCAGCGAGGACAGCGCGGCCGCGGCGCCGCAATACGCCAGCGCCCAGAGATAGGCGGGCAGGCGGGAAGCGCCGCGCGGCTCGCGCTCGCCTGCAGGCGGCGCCGCCACGCGCGCCTGCGCGGGCAGGGGCGGGGCGGCGATGCGGATCACGTCGATTTCCGGGCAGGCGGCCGCCAGCAGGTCGGCGAAGCTGTGGCGATGCCAGATCCAGCCCGGCGCCAGCAGGCGCGACAGCAGGCCCGACAACGACAGGCGCAGGCGCCGCAAGCCGCCCGGCGCGGAGCGGCCCAGCACGACCTTGGTGATGTTGTGGCGCCGCGCATAGCGCACCACGGCCTCGACCAGGTCGGTGCCGCCCAGGACCTCGGTGCGCGCGCCCAGCGACTCGGCATGCGCCAGCACGCGCCGCAGGTAGTCGTGCCGGGCGGCCGGCTGGGGCTGGACGCTCAGGCTTTCTACGGTGACCACGTGCAGTTCGCAATCGAGCTGCTGGGCGAGCCGATGCGCATTGCGCACCACGTGGCCGGCATCGTCGGCGGCGACGCAGGCCAGGACCGCTTCGCGCGTGCGCCAGATGTCGGTGATGGACCGATCCAGCCGGTAGGCCTGCACGTCGTCGTCCACGTGCTCCGCGGTGCGCCGCAAGGCCAGTTCGCGCAGCGCGATCAGGTTGCCCTTGCGGAAGAAGTGGCTGGCCGCGTGCCGGGCCTGCTCGGGCAGGTAGACCTTGCCCTGGCGCAGGCGGCGCAGCAGTTCGTCGGCCGAGGTGTCGACCAGGATGATCTCGTCGGCGTCGTCGAACACGGCGTCGGGCACGGTCTCCCGTATCCGCACGCCGGTGATGCCGCCCACCGCCTCGTTCAGGCTGTCCAGGTGCTGCACGTTCAGCGTGGTCCAGACGTCGATGCCGGCCGCGAGCAATTCGTGCACGTCCTGCCAGCGCTTGTCGTGGCGCGACCCTGGAACGTTCGAGTGGGCCAGTTCGTCCACCAGCACCAGGGCGGGCCGCCGGGCCAGGGCGCCGTCCAGGTCGAATTCCTTCAGCGCCCGTTCGCGGTAACGGATCTCGGCCTGGGGCAGCGTGGGGATGCCGGCCAGCAGGGCCATGGTTTCCTTGCGCCCGTGCGTTTCGACGACGCCGGCCACCACGTCCGCGCCTTGCTCCATCCGGTGACGCGCGGCTTCCAGCATGGCGTAGGTCTTGCCGACGCCGGCCGAGGCGCCGAAATAGATGCGCAGCCGGCCGCGCGCGGCCGGCTGCCCGGCGGCATCGAGGTTCCTGAGCAGGGTATCGGGATCGGGACGTCCAGGGGCGGCGGATGCCATGTATGGGATCGGGGCGTGATCGGCGGGTCAGGGGCGGGGCAGCCGGTCCAGCGCCAGGTTGAGCTGGAGTACGTTTACCACGGGTTCGCCCAGTATGCCGATGAATGGCCGCTCCGTATGCGCGGCGATCAGTTGCTCTACCTCGTCCGCCGGCAGGCCGCGCTCGCGCGCGACCCGGGGCGCCTGGTAGCGGGCGCCCGCCACGCTGATGTGGGGGTCCAGGCCGCTGCCCGAGGCGGCGACCAGGTCGACCGGGATGGGCGCCGCGTTGCCGGGGTCGGCCTGTCGCAGCGCCACGGCGCGTTCGCCCGCCAGGCGCGCCAGGTCGGGGTTGCGCGGCCCCAGGTTGGAACCGCCCGAGGCTTGCGCGTTGTACGGACGTTCGGCGGTGGCCGAAGGGCGGCCCCAGAAATAGCGGGGCGAGGTGAACGACTGCCCGATCAGCGCCGATCCGACCGTCGTTTCGCCTGACTGGACGGGCGATCCAGCCGCCTGGTGCGCAAAGGCCAGCCGGGCGAGGGCGGTGGTGGCCAGCGGATAGAGCAGGCCGGTGACGAGGGAGAGCGCGGCGAATACCGCCAGCGCGGGCCGCAGCACGCGTTGCCGGGCGAGAGAGGAATCAGGGGGCATGGGAGTCTCCGAAAGCGGGTGGGTCAGGCCAGTCCGGTGGCGGCCAGGATCATGTCGATCAGCTTGATGCCGGCGAAGGGCACCAGCAGGCCGCCCAGTCCGTAGACCAGCAGGTTGCGGCGCAACAGCGCGGCCGCGCCCAGCGGCCGGTAGCGCACGCCCTTCAGGGCCAGCGGGATCAGCACGATGATGATGAGCGCGTTGAAGACCACGGCCGACAGGATGGCCGACGACGGCGAGGCCAGCCGCATGACGTTCAGCGCGGCCAGTTGCGGGTAGACGCCGGCGAAGGCCGCCGGAATGATCGCGAAATACTTGGCCACGTCGTTGGCGATGCTGAAGGTGGTCAGCGCGCCGCGCGTCATCAGCATCTGCTTGCCGGTCTCGACCACCTCGATCAGCTTGGTCGGGTCGGAGTCCAGGTCGACCATGTTGCCGGCTTCCTTGGCGGCCTGGGTGCCGGAATTCATCGCCACCGCCACGTCGGCCTGCGCCAGCGCGGGGGCGTCGTTGGTACCGTCCCCGGTCATGGCCACCAGCCGGCCGTCGGCCTGGTAGCGGCGGATCAGCGCCAGCTTGGCCTCGGGCGTGGCCTGCGCCAGGAAATCGTCCACGCCCGCCTCTGCCGCGATGGCCGCCGCCGTGAGCTTGTTGTCACCGGTGATCATCACCGTCTTGATGCCCATGCGGCGCAGTTCTCCGAACCGTTCCCGCATGCCGGGCTTGACGATGTCCTTGAGCTCGACCACGCCCAGCGCGGCGCGGCCGTCGCACACCACCAGCGGCGTGCTGCCGCGCCGGCCCGCATCGTCCGCCGCGCGCGCGACGGCCTCGGGCAGCATGGCGCCCTGGCCGGCCAGCCAGTCCTGCATCGCGTCGACCGCGCCCTTGCGTATGCGGCGGTCCGCCAGGTCCACGCCGCTCATGCGGGTATGGGCCGAGAACGGTACGAATGCGGCGCCGGCGGCCGCTTCTGGCATGTGCCCCAACTGGCGGGCCGCCAGCGCGGCGATGCTGCGTCCTTCGGGCGTCTCGTCGGCCTGCGATGCCAGGCAGGCGGCGCGCGCCAGCACGTCGGCCGCCACGCCGGGCGCCGGATGGAAGGCGCTGGCCTGGCGGTTGCCGAAGGTGATGGTGCCGGTCTTGTCCAGCAGCAGCACGTCCACGTCGCCGGCCGCCTCCACGGCCCGGCCCGAGGTGGCGATCACGTTGGCGCGCATCATGCGGCTCATGCCGGCCACGCCTATCGCCGAGAGCAGGCCGCCGATGGTGGTCGGGATCAGGCAGACCAGCAGCGCGACCAGCGCGGTGATCGCGATGACCGTTCCCTGGCCGGCGGCGGAAATGGCGAAGAACGAGAAGGGAAGCAGCGTGACGACGACCAGCAGGAAGACCAACGTCAGGCCCACCAGCAGGATGTTCAGCGCGATCTCGTTCGGCGTCTTCTGGCGCCGCGCGCTTTCCACCATCGCGATCATGCGGTCCAGGAAGCTTTCGCCGGGGTTGGCCGCGACCTGCACGATGATCCAGTCAGACAGCACGCGCGTGCCGCCCGTTACCGACGAGAAGTCGCCGCCGGCCTCGCGGATGACCGGCGCCGATTCTCCGGTGATGGCGCTTTCGTCCACCGAGGCGATGCCGGCGATGATCTCGCCGTCGCCCGGGATGGTGCCGCCGGCCTCGACCAGCACGATGTCGCCCTTGCGCAGGCTGCCGGATGGACGTTCCGTCACGTGGCCGCGATAGGCCTGGGCCGTGGCGGGCGTGCCGGCCGGCACGCCCTGCACGACCCGCGCGATCACGGTGGTGCGCAGTCCGCGCAGCGCGGCCGCCTGCTGCTTGCCGCGTCCTTCGGCCAGCGCCTCGGCGAAGTTGGCGAACAGGACGGTGAACCACAGCCAGGCGGAGACGGCGAACATGAAGCCGGTGTCGGCATCCGCGTGGCCGAACAGGCCGGCGATCCACAGCAGGGTGGTCAGCATGCTGCCCACGTACACGGTGAACATCACCGGATTGCGGACCTGGGTCGAGGGCCGCAGCTTGAGCAGGCTCTCTTTCAGGGCGGCGCCGAGCGGGATGCCCGACAGGGCGCGCCGGGCGGGCGCCGCGGCGGCGGGGTGGGGAAGGGAAGGTTCCAGGTGCGTAGACATGAGGATGCCCGTCCAGGCGTTCAGGGTTGCAGGTGTTCCGCCACCGGCCCCAGGGCCAGCGCGGGGATGTAGGTCAGCGCGCCCACCATCAGCACGGCGCCCATGAGCAGCACGACGAACAGCGGCCCCGTGGTGGGCATGGTGCCCGGGCCGGCGGGGATGCGCCGCTTGGCGGCCAGCGATCCGGCCAGGGCCAGGACCGGCACGATGATCCCGAAGCGGCCGCACCACATCGCCAGGGCCAGCAGCACGTTGTAGAAGGGGGTGTTGGCCGACAGGCCGGCGAAGGCGCTGCCGTTGTTGTTGGCGGCCGAGGACAGCGCGTACAGCACTTCCGAGAAGCCGTGGGCGCCCGGATTGAATATCCCCGCCTGTCCGCCCGGCAGCGACACGGCTGCCGCCGTGCCCAGCAGCACCAGCAGCGGCGTGGCCAGCAGCACGATGGCCACCATCTTCATGTCGTGGCTTTCGATCTTCTTGCCCAGGTATTCGGGCGTGCGGCCTATCATCAGGCCGGCGATGAACACGCCGGTGATGGCGAAGACCAGCATGCCGTACAGGCCGGAGCCGACGCCGCCGAACACCACTTCGCCCAGTTGCATCAGCAGCAGGGGCGGGAAGCCGCCCATCGCCGTCAGCGAATCGTGCATGGCGTTGACCGCGCCGCACGAGGCCGCCGTGGTGACCACCGCGAACAGGGCGCTGGCGGCGATGCCGAAGCGGCTTTCCTTGCCCTCCATGTTCCCGCCGGCCGACAGCGCGGAGGGCGCGGCGTCGATGCCCGGCTGCGCCAGCATGGGGTTGGCCTGTTGTTCGAAGTAGCCGGTGGCGAGCACGGACAGCACGAACAGCACCGTCATCGCGGCCAGGATCGCCGCTCCCTGGGCGCGGCTGCCCACCAGTTCCCCGAACGCCATGCACAGCGCGGCGGGAATCAGGAAGATCGCCAGCATCTCCAGGAAGTTGCTGGCCGCCGTGGGGTTCTCGAAAGGGTGCGCCGAATTCGCGTTGAAGAAGCCGCCGCCGTTCGTGCCCAGCAGCTTGATGGCTTCCTGCGAGGCGACCGGCCCCATGGGCAGGGTCTGCGCCGCGCCCTCCAGCGTATGCACGGTCTGGTAGGCGCCGAAGTTCTGGATCACGCCCTGGCTGACCAGGAACAGCGCGAGCAGCAGCGACAGGGGCAGCAGCACGTACAGCGTCGAGCGCACCAGGTCGGCCCAGAAGTTGCCGACCGTGCCCGCGCCGTGCCGCGCCAGTCCGCGCATCAGCGCGAACAGCACGGCGATGCCGGTGGCCGCCGACACGAAGTTCTGCACGCCCAAACCCAGCATCTGGGTCAGGTAGCTCATGGTCGTCTCGCCCGCGTAGCCCTGCCAGTTCGTGTTGGTGACGAAGCTCACCGCCGTGTTCAAGGCCGAGTCCGGCGCCACCGCCCCAAGGCCGGCGGGGTTCAGCGGCAGCCATCCCTGTACGCGTTGCAGCGCATACAGCGCGGCCAGGCCGACCAGATTGAAGGCCACGGCGGCCACCGCATAGGCCTTCCAGCCGGTTTCCAAGGCCGGATCGATGCCGGCAAGCCGGTAGATGACCCGTTCGGCGGGGCGGCCCCAGGCGGTCCACCGCGACGGGCCTGCGTCCATGGCGAGGCGGATGTAGCGGCCCAGGAAGGGGGCGATCGCCAGGAGGACCGCAAGGTAGAGCGCCAGCAGAAGGAGCAGCTTGGTATCCATCAGAATTTCTCCGCCTTGAACAGGGCGACGAGCAGATAGACGAACAGGGCCGCGGCCGCCACCGCCCCGGCCAGGTGCAGCCAGGTCATGGCGTTTCTCCTTGCGACAGCGCCGCGCAGAACTGAATCAGCCCGATGGTCGCGCGCGCGATGACGACCAGGCCCAACAGGTAGATGAGATCCATTTTTTCCCGCCGATGCGGACTCCACGATGGGCGGGGGCGGTTTGTTCGTCCCCATGCCCGACGCCTGCCAGCGTAAGGAGACGGGCGTAAAAACGGGGTATAGCTTGGGCGGACGGGTATAAAAATGGCGTAAAAATCGCGGCGGTCGGCGGCGCGTTAAGCTATCGCCCATGACCAATGCGGGGACCGCCGTGCGCGTTCCCCACGTGCCGAGGAATATCGTGTTTACCGGAATCATCCAGGGCACCGCCCAGATCGCCGCCATGAACGACCGCGAGGGCCTGCGCACCTTCACGATCGAGTTTCCGCCGGGTTTCTGCCAGGACCTGGCCATAGGCGCCAGCGTCTCGGTGGACGGCGTCTGCCTGACGGTCACCGAGATCGCCAGTCCCACCGCCGCCTCGTTCGATGTCATGCTGCAAAGCCTGAACATCACCACGTTGTCCGAGTACGGCGTGGGGTCGCGCATCAACGTCGAACGCGCCGCCAAGGACGGGGCCGAGATCGGCGGCCACCCGTTGTCCGGCCACGTCGACTTCACCACCACCATCGCCAGCATCCGCAGCTCGGACACGAACCGCGTCATGCGCTTCACCATTCCCGAGGCCTTTCGCAAATACGTCTTCGCCAAGGGCTACATCGCCATCAACGGCGCCAGCCTGACGGTGGCCGAGGTCAACCGGGCCGAGGGCTGGTTCGAGGTCTGGCTGATTCCCGAGACGCGGCGCATGACCACGTTCGAGGAAAAGCAGGTGGGCGACCGGCTCAATATCGAGATCGAACGCGGCACGCAGGTGGTGGTCGATACCGTGCGCGAGACCGTGCAGGAAAGCCTGGGCAAGCTCCAGCCCCTGCTGGAGGCCGTGCTGAAAGAACGCGGGATCGAGCTGGAAGACCTGTTCCCCGCGCCCAAGTCGCTGAAGTAGCCGGGGCCGGCTCCGGGTTTGCGAGAGTTGCGGCCTCGCATGCCGCTGGTATTATTTACCTACCGTTCGGTAAGTAAATAAGCCTGCCATGTCCGCACCCGCTTCCCACCCCGCTCCCCGGCGCCGCCAGGGCCGTCCGCCCGTGGTGGCCGACGCGCGCGAACGCATCCTGCTGGAGGCTGCCAAGCTGTTCGCGCAAAGCGGCTACGAAAGCAGCTCCATCGGCGAACTGGCCGCCGCCATCGGCGTTTCCAAGCCGGCCATCTACCACTATTTCGCCACCAAGCAGGACATCTACGACGCCATCATCCTGCAGGCGCTGCAAGGCCTGACCGAAGCCGTCGTGCCGGCGGTCAACGAACAGCCCGCCCCGCTGGACAAGCTGCGCGTCTTCATGACGGCGCATGCGGCCTATCTCGAACGCAACTACTGGAGTTTCGTCGCCATGCTGGTGGGCTTCAGCGGCATGAGCCCCAGCTACCGCGACGACGCCTCGCGGCTGCGCGATGCCTACGAGCGCCTGCTGCGCCAGATCCTGGAGCAGGGCGCGCGCGAAGGCGTATTCCGGCCGGGACAGATCGTGACCTCGGGACGCGCCGTGCTGTCCCTGCTCAACTGGATGGCGCGCTGGTTCAAGCCCGGCCACGGCAGCACGGCCGAACAGATCGCGCTCGACTATTTCGAACTTCTATCCGCCGGCCTGTGCGTCAGGCCGGCGGCCACTTCCTGATGGGGACTGTCATGTCGTTGGATGCCGATACCTTGAATTTGCTGATCGAGGCCACGCGCACGTTCGTGGCCGAGCGCCTGGTTCCGCTCGAGGCCGAAGTGGCCGAAACCGGCGTGATTCCGCCGCAGGTGCGCGAAGAGATGCAGGCGCTGGGCCTGTTCGGCCTGTCCATCGCGCCCGAATACGGCGGGCTGGGCCTGAACATGGAAGAAGAGGTGTTGATCGCGATGGAGCTGGGCCGCACGTCGCCGGCCTTCCGGTCGCTGGCGGGCACCAATATCGGCATCGGTTCGCAGGCCATCGTGCTGGCGGGTACCGACGAGCAGCGCAAGCACTACCTGCCGCGCCTGGCCAGCGGCGAACTGATCGGCTCGTTCGCGCTGACCGAGCCGGACGCGGGGTCGGATGCGCTGTCGCTGCGGACCTCGGCGCGCCGGGACGGCGACCATTACGTCCTGAACGGCACCAAGCGTTTCATCACCAACGCCCCCATCGCCGGCCTGTATACCGTCATGGCCCGCACGGGAGAGGGGCGCGGGGCGGGTGCGATCTCGTGCTTCCTGGTCGAGGCCGGCACGCCCGGCATCACCCTGGGCAAGCCGGATCGCAAGATGGGCCAGGCCGGCTCGCTGACCTGCGACATCGTATTCGACGATTGCCGCGTGCCCGCCAGTGCCCTGCTGGGCGGGGAAGAGGGCAACGGCTTTCGCACCGCCATGCGCGTGCTGGACAAGGGCCGCCTGCACATCTCGGCCGTCTGCGTCGGCATGGCCGAACGGTTGATCGCCGAATCCGTGCGCTACGCCACCGAACGCAAGCAATTCGGCCAGCCCATCGCCGATTTCCAGTTGATCCAGGCCATGATCGCCGACAGCCAGACCGAAGCCTATGCCGCCCGGACCATGGTGCTGGACGCGGCCCGCAAGCGCGACCGGGGCGAACCGACGACCCTGGAGGCTTCCTGCTGCAAGCTGTTCGCCACCGAAATGGTCGGGCGGACAGCCGACCGCGCCGTGCAGATCCACGGCGGATCGGGCTACATTGCCGAATACGCGGTCGAACGCTTCTATCGCGACGTCCGCCTGTTCCGCCTGTACGAGGGAACCTCGCAAATACAGCAACTCGTCATCGCGCGCGAAACCATCAAGGCGCACACGGCCTGAGGGCCGCCAAGGGAGGCAGGAATAAATGGCACGGATCAATAGCGTGGGGATAGTCGGCGCGGGCGCCATGGGACGGGGCATCGCCCAGATCGCGGCCCAGGCCGGGCTGCGCGTCTACCTGTACGACACCGCCCAGGCGGCGCTCGCGTCGGCGCGCGACAGCCTGCGCGACACCTGGGACAAGCTGGTGCAGAAGGGCAAGCTGGAAGCGCCCCGGGCCGAGGCGGCACTGCAGGCGCTCACCCTGTGCGAGGACCTGGGGCGGTTGCGCGACTGCGAGCTCGTGGTCGAGGCCATCGTCGAACGGCTGGATGCCAAGCAGGGGCTGTTCCGGCAGCTCGAGGACATCGTTGCAGAAACGTGCATCCTGGCCTCGAACACCTCGTCCCTGTCCATCACCGCGATCGCCGCGGCATGCCGGCTGCCCGCGCGCGTGGCGGGCTACCATTTCTTCAACCCCGTCCCGCTGATGAAGGTGGTGGAGGTCATCGACGGCCTGCGCAGCGATCCGGAGGTGGGCGACGCGCTGGCCGAACTGGCCCGCCGCATGGGACACACGCCCGTGCGCGCCAAGGACATGCCCGGCTTCATCGTCAACCACGCCGGCCGGGGCCTGAACACCGAGGGGCTGCGGGTGCTGCAGGAGGGCGTGGCTGATTGCGCACAGGTCGATGCCATCATGACCGGGCAGGCGGGATTCCGCATGGGGCCCTTCGAACTGATGGATCTGACCGGCCTGGACGTCTCCCATCCTGTCATGGAGTCCATCTACCGCCAGTTCTTCGACGAGCCGCGTTTCCGCCCCTCGCCGCTGACCACCGTGCGCCTGGCCGGCGGACTGCTGGGCCGCAAGACGGGCCAGGGCTTCTACGCCTATGTCGATGGCAAGAAGCAGGTCGCGCCCGAGGCGCCGCCGCCTTCGGTCGCGCCTATGCCCGAGGTCTGGGTGTCGCCGGCGCGCCCCGAGGGCCGGGCGGTGGTGGTCGAACTGCTGGAGCGCCTGGGCGCGCGGGTGCAGCAGGGCGACCGCCCCGGCGACGATGCCCTGATCGTGGTCACGCCCCTGGGCGAGGACGCCACCACGGCGGCCTGCGACCAGGGTCTGGATGCCCGCCGCACGGTGGCCGTGGACGTCCTGCATGGCCTGCCGGAAGGGCGCCGCCGCACGCTCATGGCCACGCCGCTGACCGCGCAGGCGTGGCGGGATGCCGCCGTGGCCCGCTTCTCCTCCGACGGCGCGCCGGTGACGCTGGTGCAGGATTCGCCCGGCTTCGTCGCCCAGCGCATCGTCGCCACCATCGTCAACATCGCCTGCGAGATCGCCCAGCAGGGCATCGCCACGCCCGAGGACATCGATCGCGCCGTCACGCTGGGCCTGGGCTATCCCAAGGGGCCGCTGGCCATGGGCGACGCGCTGGGCGCTCCGCGCATCGTCGAGATCCTGCGCAACATCGTGCGCGTGACCGGCGACATGCGCTATCGGCCCAGCCTGTGGCTGCAGCGCCGGGCCCAGCTGGGGATGTCGCTGCTCGATCGCTAGCCCCGTGCACCGCGCGCGGGCGCGGTCACGAAAGAGATCGGCGGGGACGGCGCCATATCTTCTAAAATGCGGCGCTGTTTGATGGAGGATGTAATGGGACTCTTCATGGACCCCCGCCGGCAGCCCGAGGACACGCGCAGCAGCTACGCGCGCCGCCGCGCGCCATGGCTGGTGCTGGTGGCGATCGGCTGCAGCGCCTATGTGCTGTCCAGGGGCTACCCCAGCTATACCGGCTGGCTGGCGATGATGGTGACCTGGGTGGCGGCCGTGCTGGCCATCACCACCGCGGACTGGAGCGACTTGCGCAGGAAATGAGACGCCCTTGACTGTCGCCAGCCAACACCCCCTGGCGGCCGAGCTGGTCGCGGTGCTCGTCGCCGCCACCGACGCCGAGCCGCTGGTCCTGACCACGCACGATGGACGCATGCTGCCGTCCGGACCCTTCGAGTCCGGCCACCGCTCGCTGCAGGCTGGCCTGCGGGCCTGGGTGGAGGAGCAGACGCACCATCCGCTAGGCTACGTCGAGCAGCTCTATACCTTCGCCGACCGCGACCGCACCGAACAGAACACCGAGCAGCGCGTCATTTCCATCAGCTATCTGGCCCTGACCCGGCAGGGGCCGGTTTCCGGCGCCGATGCCGCCTGGCACGGGTGGTACCGCTATTTCCCCTGGGAGGACAGGCGCGCGCCGTCGGCCGAACTGGGAGAACTGATCGATGGCGCGCTGCGCGCATGGTGCCGGGCGGGCGCCGATGCCGCGCAGCGCCGGGCCCGGCTGCAACGGGCCGAGGTCTGTTTCGGCCTGGACGGCCGTGCCTGGAACGAGGAACTGGTCCTGCAGCGCTACGAACTCCTGTTCGAGGCGGGGCTGGTGCACGAAGCCATCCGCCGCGCCGGCAGGACCGGGCTGCCCCACCTGGGCGAGCCCATGCGACACGACCACCGCCGCATCCTGGCCACGGGCATCGCGCGCCTGCGGGCCAAGATCAAATACCGCCCGGTGGTGTTCGAGCTGATGCCGCCGTCCTTCACGCTGCTGCAATTGCAGCAGGCCGTCGAGGCGCTGGCCGGGCGGTCGCTGCACAAGCAGAACTTCCGCCGTTTCATCGAGCAGCAGCAGCTGGTCGAGGAAACCGGCGCGCTGTCCACCGAGACGCCGGGGCGCCCGGCCAAGCTCTTCCGCTTCCGCGGCGACGTGATGCTGGAGCGTGCCCTGAGCGGCAGCAAGCTCCCGCTGGTTCGCGGCAACTAGGGCCCATTCCCGGCCTGTGCCCGCCTCCTTTTGGCGGGAACCGGCCCTAAGCCACTGGATCGTCTCTTTCAGGTTTCCACGTATTGACAGCCCTTATGCTCATATCTAGCATAAGGATCACGGCTAGAGCCGCGATTTTTTTCAACGGAAAATACTCATAATGAGCATAAATAACCTCAGCGCCCATGCCCGGGGTGCCCACGAGGCCTGGGACATCGCGCCGCTGCCCTCGGTCATGATCGAGCCCCTGGTGCGCGCCACCCTGTTGGAAGACCTGGGCCGCGCCGGCGACGTCACCACGAATGCCATCGTGCCCGCCGGCCATCGCGGCCGTACGGCCATGGTGGCGCGCCAGCCCGGCGTGGTCGCCGGCATGGACGTGGCGCGCGTGGCGTTCGGCCTGATCGATCCCGACATCCGTGTCGACGTGCGCAAGCCGGACGGCAGCCGTATCCAGCCGGGGGACGTCATCGCGGTGGTGGAGGGCAACTCGCGCGCCATGCTGACGGCCGAGCGCACCGCGCTCAATTTCCTGTGCCACATGAGTGGCATCGCATCGGCGACGGCCTCGGTGGTCGATGCCATCGGCGATGCGCGGTCGCGCGTGGTGTGCACGCGCAAGACCATGCCGGGGATGCGCATCGTGCAGAAATACGCGGTCCGCGTGGGTGGCGGCTCCAACCATCGCTTCGGCCTGGACGACGCGGTGCTGATCAAGGACAACCATGTGGCGATCGCCGGCAGCGTCGCCGAAGCCGTGCGGCGTGCGCGCGCCGGCGTGGGGCACCTGGTGAAGATAGAACTGGAAGTCGATACGCTGGAACAGCTGGACGAGGCGCTGGAATTGAAGGTGGACGCCATCCTGCTGGACAACATGAGCGTCGAGACCATGGCCGAGGCGGTGCGCCGCGTGGACGGCCGCGCGGTGACCGAGGCCTCGGGGCGCATCACCCCCCAGACCGCGCCGGCCGTGGCCCGTACCGGCGTGGACCTGATCTCGATCGGCTGGCTGACGCACAGCGTGGGCGTGCTGGACATCGGGCTGGATCACGCGCCCGCATAGTCGCTATATATAGGGAAGGAAGCTGCGGGAGCGGCTTTCTTCCCCGTTCCCCGGGGCGAGTTGCACGCGCCAGAAAAACCGTGCTATAGTCACTTTCTCGACGCAAACAACGCAACGCGAACAGCGCAGCGGGAAGTGCGAAGAGTGAGGAAGGCAGTTTTGGCAGCGGTTACGCGTTAAGCGGGCGCAGCGAATCAGCCGACCGAAAGAAGGAGCCTTGCGGCAGGGTGGTAGCGCGGCAAGGGTCTGGCGAATCGAAATTGGCAGCGCTAACGACGATTTGACAGACGTAAAAAACTTCTTCATAATCTCGTTTCTCTGCTGATGACGCAGCGCTAGCAAGACAGCGCAGCGAACGGCAGGGAAGTGAAGCAGTAGGCAGTACCGCTCTTTAACAAATAAACAGCCGATAAGTGTGGGCGCTTGGTTGGGCGCGAGACGGTTGGGTCGGGTAACCGGACCAGTCGATCGACGCAAAAGAAATCAAGTGCTCATATGAAGAAGTTTGTAGGTAAATCATTTATCTGCAATTTCTTTGAGTACGCAAGCGATCGTGCCATGGGTTTCGACCCATAGTACGAAC
>NZ_JAOCLR010000035.1:0-49529 GCF_029845405.1 Pigmentiphaga sp. GD03639 | reverse complement strand
CCCCGCGCGAGTTCTGCGCCCGCCCCGCCAAGCCTGACAAAACCGGGAAGTCCCGCGCAGCGGGACCGGCGTCGCTGCGCCCCGCCAGCCCATCGCCCCGGACACGGCCGTCTCAAGAACCCGGACCAGACCCCATGAAACACCCCTCCGAAGTCCTCCACCAGTCAGCCAAGCCCCCCGCAGTCCTCCCCGTCTGCGACCACTACGCCGGCTCCGAAAAGCTGATGCAGAAAAGCCTGGAACGCCAGGCCCAGGCCGGCCCCGTGTTCGACGTCACCCTGGACTGCGAGGACGGCGCCGCCGTCGGCCGCGAGGCCGAGCACGCCGAAATGGCCGCCCGCCTGGCCGCCAGCGATGCCAACCGCCACGGGCGCGTCGGCGTGCGCGTGCACGACGTCAACCACCCCTCCTTCATCAGCGACCTCGACATCCTCATCGGCATCGCCGGCCCCCGGCTCGCCTACATCACCGTCCCCAAGGTCAACTCCGCCAACGACGCCCTCAACGCCGCCGAATCCATCGAACGCATAGGCATGGAAATGGGACTGGACCGCAAGATCCCCGTCCACGTGCTGATCGAGACCCACGGCGCACTGCGCGAAGTCTTCCGCATCGCCGCCCATCCCGCCATCGAATGCCTGTCCTTCGGGCTGATGGACTTCGTGTCCTCGCACCACGGCGCCATTCCCGCGCACGCGCTGACCGCCGAAGGCCAGTTCGACCATCCGCTGATCGCGCGCGCCAAGCTCGAGATCTCGGCCGCCTGCCACGCCTACGGCAAGGTGCCCTCGCACAACGTCGTCACCGAACTGAACGCACCCGACGTGATCTCGCGCGCCGCCCGGCGCGCCGGACAGGAATTCGGCTATACGCGCATGTGGAGCATCCACCCCTCGCAGATCGACCCCATCGTCGAAGCCCTGTCGCCCACCGCGGCCGACGTCGCGGACGCCGAGCGCATCCTGCTGGCCGCCGCCCGCGCCGACTGGGGCCCCATCCGCGACGGGGATCCGCAAGCCGGCCGGCTGCACGACCGCGCCAGCTACCGCTACTACTGGGACGTGCTGCGGCGTGCCCATGCCGCCGGCGTGGACGTGTCGGCCGAGGCACGGCGCCAGTTCTTCTCCTGAACCGGGCCGCCGGCGTCAGTTGCCGCCGGCCTCCAGGAAGCGGGCGAGCAGCCCCAGGAAACGGTCGACGACCTCTTCGCGGTTGCCGTCCGAGGTCCCGGCCATGTGGGGCGTCACGAGGAAATCCTCGCAATCCCACAGGGGATGGTCCGGCGGCAGCGGCTCGGTATCGAAGACGTCCAGGTGGGCGTGGCGCACCAGGCCGCGCGCATGGGCAGCCAGCAGCGCCTGCGTGTCGATCAGGGGGCCGCGCGCCACGTTGACCACGCCCAGCGGCCGCCCGGCCCGCAGCGCCTCCAGCGTGCCCATGTTGAACAACCCCCGCGTGGCCGGCGACAGCGGGCAGGCGAAGAACACCCAGTCCACCTGCCCCACCCATTCGTGGAAGCGCTCGTAGCCGCCGGTGGCGACCACGCCGGCCACGGGTTCCGCGCTCTGGCGCAGCACCCGCAGCGGCATGCCGAGGGTGGACAGGTATTGCCCGATGCGGCTGCCGATCTCGCCCCACCCCACCACCATGGCCTCGGTGCTGCGCAACGCGCGCACCTCGTCGTGCGCCATCGGCTGCCAGCGCTTCTCCAGTTGCTGGCGGTGCGCCGCGTGCAGCCGGCGGGCGAAATACAGGAACCCCGCCAGCGCCGTCTGCGCCACCGCGCCGGCATTGGCGCCGGCGGAGTTGGTGACCTGCACGCCGCGCGCGCGCAGGTCGTGGTAGATGCGCCGGTCGGCGCCCGAGGCATAGGTGTGGACCCAGCGCAGCCTGGGGGCGGCAAGCATCGCGTCGTAGAACGCCGCGGTGGCCGGCGCCAGCCAGTCGTCGGTGGACGGCCAGACGATGTCGCGCGTCAGGAAGACCACGTCGGCCTGGTCGGCCTGCCCGATGCCGACCAGGTCGACCCGGCCGGGCCAGCGTGCCAGGAGGCCGGCGTCGGCCAGTTCCCGCGCGCCGCGTTCCGAACAAAGAATATTCATTGCCTTATTTCTTCTGCAGCGACATCAGGAACTGCCGCCGGTCGGCGACTTCGCCGGCGACGAAGCGCTGCAGGTCCGGTTGCGACAGGGGCATGCTGTCCTGCATGTTCTCGCGCATGAACGTCTTCCACGAGGGCCGCTTCTCGACGTCCTCCATGCCTCGCACCAGCCGTGCCGTGACCGCGGGCGGCGTGCCCTTGGCCACCATCACGCCGCGCCACAGCGTCTCCACCACATCGTACCCCTGCTCGCGAAAGGTCGGCACGTCGGGAAAGAATTCGCTGCGCGACTCGCTGCTGATGCCCAGCAGGCGCACGTCGCCGTTGCGGATCTGGGCCATGGCCGTGCTGGGCGTGATCACCGCGGCGTGCAGGTGCCCGCCCATCAGCGCCAGCAGCGCCTGGTTGCCGCCCTGGTAGGGAATCCAGGTCGACTTGAAGCCCGCCTTCTGCTCCAGGCGGTACATCACGTACTGGTGGAAGCCGGCGGTGGCATAGCCGCCGACGTTGACCTTGTCGGGCTGGCGCTTCAGTGCCTCGACCAGATCCTTCAGGCTGCGGTACGGGCTGTCCTTGCGCACCGCCACGCTGGACGGCTCGGTCTGCAAAGCCCGCAGGAAGATGAAATCGGACGGCTGGAAACGGCTGTCCTTCTCGGCCATCAGGAACGAGGTGGACCCGGTGGCCGACACGACCGTGTAGCCGTCGGCCGGCGCGTTCAAGGCCATGTTCATCCCCACCGCGCCGGTGCCGCCCGGGCGGTTCTCCACCACCACCGTCTGTCCCAGGACATCGCCCAGCTCCTTGCCCAGCGAACGCATCATGGTGTCGAGCGGCGAGCCCGCGGCGGACGTCGTGATGAAGTGCAATGGGCGCTCGGGCCATTCGGCGGCCCGTGCCGGCGACAGCGCCGCCAGCAGCGATCCCGCCAGGGCGCATGCGCCCCACCATCGGACTGAGTATTTCATGGTTGTCTCCTTGGTTTTCGTCGTGGGCCCGGCCGTCAGAACGTGGCTTCGAGATCGTCCTCGCTGTGCCGCAGGCTGCGCGTCGGATAAGGCTGCGAAGGCATGGACCGCAGCGCGGCCTCGTCGATGTCCAGCCCCAGGCCCGGCAGTTCCGGCACCTGGATATATCCATCCACGGGCTTGAGCGCCTGGCGCGAGATACGCTGCGAGAACTCCTCGAAAGGAACGAAGTACTCGGTGATCGTGAAGTTGGGCATGCAGGCCGCCGCGTGCACCGTGGCCGACAGCGACAGCAGCGTCGAGTTGTAGTTGTGCGGGGACACCGCGATCATCTCGGTCTCGGCCTGCGCGGCGATGAACAGCAGTTCCAGGATGCCGCCGCAGTTGGACACGTCCGGGTTGATGATGTCGGCGGCCCGGCTGCGGAACACGCTGCGGAAATCCGCGCGGCCATACAGCGCCTCGCCCGTCACCACCGGGATGGTCGTGGCCTGGCGCACTTCCTGGATCGCCTCCATGTTCTCCTTCTGGCACGGCTCTTCTATCCAGTACGGATTCAGCGGCTCCAGTTGTCGCGCCAGCTCGATGGCATGCACCGGCGCCAGCCGGCGGTGCAGGTCGAGCAGCAGCTCGACGCTCGGGCCGACCGCGTCCCGCACGGCGCGCACCACCGCGACGGCGTGCAGTATGTGCTCGCGCGGAATATAGGTACGCCAGGGCCGCGGCAGCGGGTCGAACTTCAGCGCGTCGAAGCCGGCCGCCACCACCTGCTCGGCCGCGCGGGCATAGTCATCGGGCGTCTTGAGCTTGTACCCCCAGCCGTTCGCGTAGACGCGCACGCGCTCGCGGCAGCGGCCGCCCAGCAGACGGTGCACGGGCTGGCCGAGCAGCTTGCCCACGGCATCCCACATCGCCATTTCGATGCCCGACAGCGCGCTCCAGAATTCCAGGGACGATCGGCGCTGCGCGTAGTCGTCGAACGCCACCTGGCAGAAATACCGGATGTTGAAAACGTCGCGCCCCACCAGGTAGCGCAACAGTTCGCGGGCCTGCGCCGCCACGGCCTCGTCGCGGTCGTACTGGCTGTAGCTTTCGCCCCAGCCGACCGTGCCGTCCTCCAGCTCCAGCCGGATGAAGATCAGGTTCTTGCGCCAGCCGGGATGAACGGCCAGGCACTCCGCGTTTCGCACTTTCACGACATACCCCTTGCATGGGTTGGAATGTCGCCAGCGTACGCAAGCCTGGGCTATTTGAAAATGATATGTATATGAGATATACCGATATCAGATTCGTATCCCATTCGACCTCAGCCCATCATGAGCAAATCCCTGGAACTGCGCCACCTGCGCGCCGTGCTGGCCACCGCCGAGACCGGATCGCTGCACCAGGCCGCCATCGCCCTGGAAACCTCCCAGCCGGCGCTGTCGCGGCTGCTGCGCGAGGCCGAGGAACGCATGGGCGTGCGCCTGTTCGAGCGATCGTCGCAAGGCAGCCGCGCCACGGCGGCCGGCGCCCTGGCCGAGCAGGTGGCGCGCCGCGTCGCGGCCGACGTGCGGCGCCTGCAGGACATGGCGCGGGACGGCCGCTGGCACCTGCGCGTGGGCTGCATTCCCCGCGCGCTGGACCTGGTCGTGCCCGGCCTGCTGCATCGCCCCGCCGGCGCGCTGGCCGACGAGATCGAGATCGATCTGCGGGAAGACGACAGCCTGACCTTGCTGGCCGCGCTGGCGCGGGGGGAACTGGATCTGGCGATCCTGTCGCTGTTCGGCGAAATGCCGGCGAATCTGCTCTCGCGCCAGCTCTACCTAGACCGCAACGTGTTCGTGTGCGGCGTGCCCGGCCCGGAGATCCCCGACGGGCCGCTGGCGCCCGAGGCCCTGGCGCGGCATCCGTTCGCCGCACCCGCGCCCGGCACGCCCTCGCGGTTGGAGTTCGACCGCTATTGGCAGCGCCACGACGTGCCGCCGCCCGCCTGCCGGGTGGCGGCGCGGACCTACGACGCCATCGCCAGCGTGCTGCCCGGCACACCCATGCTGGCCGTCATGCCCCGCCAGGTCGCGCAGCGCCATGCCGGCAACGGCAGCCTGCGGATATTGAAAATCGTGCACGCCCTGCCCGAGCGCCCCATCCACGTGGTCTGGCCCAGGCAGGCGCTGCAACCCGTCACGGATCAGTTGATTACCCTGATCCGGCCGGCGCGGCCACGGCGCGGACGGTCGTGACCATCCCCCGGGCCTACTGGTCGTTCAGGCTGGCCTTGGCGGCTTCCTCGGGCGTCAGGCCGTCGTAGAACTGGTCGGTGAACCACTCGGCTTCCTGCTCGATGTAGTCCTGGGCCTCTTCACGGCTGGCGCCCGCTGCCACCAGGAAGCCCTCGACTTCGGTGCACCACTGGATGAGGGCTTGCAGGTCGGGATCGTTGTCTTTGTCGGTAGCCATAGGCCGGTTCCATCGAAAATCACGCCACATGGCATTCCGGCAAGGATAGCGCAAGTCCCCTTCGCGGTCCCGCCCCAGGGTTTCCCCTCCTGACGCCTGCCCGCCGTCTCCGTATAGTTATGAAAAATATCTATTATGTTTTATAACTAATCATGAACATCGACGACCTCATCGCCATCGACATCCACGTCCATGCCGAAGTCTCCTGCCGCTGCGCGCCCGACGCCTTCGGCAGGGAATTCGACGAGGCGGCCGAGAAATACTTCAAGTTCACCCATCGGCCGACCATACCCGAGACCATCGCCCGCTATCGCGAAAAACGCATCGGCCTAGTCATGTTCACCGTCGACGCCGAGGCCAACCTGGGCCGGCGGCGCATTCCCAACGAAGAGATCGCCGAGGCGGCGCTGGAAAACCGCGACATGATGCTGGCCTTCGCCAGCATCGACCCGCACAAGGGCAAGATGGGCGTGCGCGAGGCGCGCCGCCTGATCGATGACTACCAGGTCGCCGGCTTCAAGTTCCACCCCACGGTCCAGGGCTTCTACCCGAACGACAAGCTGGCCTACCCCCTGTACGAGGCCATTGCCGAAGCCGGCCTGCCCGCCATCTTCCACAGCGGCCATTCGGGCATAGGCACCGGCATGCCCGGGGGCGGCGGGCTCAGGTTGAAGTATTCCAACCCCATCCACTTGGACGACGTGGCGGCGGACTTCCCCGGCATGAAGATCATCATCGCCCATCCTTCCTGGCCCTGGCAGGACGAGGCGCTGTCGGTCTGCCTGCACAAGCCCAACGTCTACATCGACCTGTCGGGCTGGTCGCCGAAATATTTCCCCAAGGAACTGGTGCACTACGCCAATACCCAGCTCAAGCACAAGATGCTGTTCGGTTCCGACTTCCCGCTGATCACCCCCGAGCGCTGGATGCAGGATTTCGAGGCCGCGGGCTTTCGCCCCGAAGTCCATCCGCTGATCCTGAAAGACAACGCGGCCAGGCTGCTGGGCTTCGCCTGATGGAACAGGATTCCCTGGACCAGACCTTCCTGCTGGGCCTGGTCGGCCACAGCGCGCGCCTGGCGTCGTCCGGCATCCGCCCGCTGTTCGCCCAGCGCATGGCCGGCCACGACCTGCGCCAGGCGGAATTCGCCGTGCTATCGCTGCTGGACGCCAACCCGGGCATCAGCCAGAAGCGACTGGCCGACGCCATCAACGTCTCGCCGCCCAACATGGCGGCGGTGCTTACGCGGCTGCTCGAACGCGGCCTGATCCGCCGCGAGCGCCAGCCCTCGGACCAGCGCATGCAGATCCTGCTGCTGACCCCGGCGGGCACCCGCCTCTACCGCAAGGCGGCCGCGACCGCGCTGGACCTGGACCAGGAGGCCACGGCCATGCTGACGCCCGCCGAACGGCGGGAACTGCTGCGGCTGTTGAAGAAAGTGAACGAGGCGCAGGCCGCGCCTCAGGGCCAGGGCACCTGATAGTTCAGGATGGCCGACACCGAGCGGCGGCCGCCGGCGGTGCACGAATCGGTGTAGCAGTACGACGCGTAGCTGGTATCGAACATGTTGTTCGCGCTGGCGCGCAGCTTCAGGCCCTTCAGGTCGGGGCTCAGGTGGGCGAAGTCGTAGTTGATGCCCGCGTCCACCAGGGTATAGGCAACGGCCAGGCCCGGCTGGGCCACGTTGCTGTAGACCGCGCCCGCGCGCCCCACCCTGCCGTCCAGGCTCAGGCCGGCGAAACTGCCTCGCGTGACGGCGTACCTGGCCCCCACGGAAACGCGCTGCTCGGACACGTCCGCATAGCGGTTGCCGAGCATGGCCGCGTAGGCGTCCTCGCTCGCGCCGGTCACGGTCGAGTTGGTGACCGCGTAGGTGGCCACGAGGTTCAGGCCCTGCAGCGGCTGCATCCGGCTCTCGACCGTGGCGCCGCGTATGCGCAGTTCGGCCCAGGCGCTGCACCCGGCCACGGCGCAGCCTTCCTGCGCCTCGGAGGTCTGGGCATTGTTCTGGATCTGGTTGAACGCCGTGATGGTCATCAACTGGCCGAGCGCGGGCGGCTGGTAGCGCACGCCGGTCTCGTACTGCTGGCTGGTGGCCGACGCCGCGGTGCCGGCCTGGGGCGCGTAGCTTTGCGAATAGTTCACGTACGGCGCCAGGCCGATGTCGAACTGGTAGCGCAGCCCCAGGCGGCCGCTGTAGACGTCGTCCTCGCGCAGGCCGGTGCCGTCGTTCCCGGCGGCGTTCAGGTCGATGGTGCGGTGGGTATTCTGGTCGCGCCGCCCGACCATGGACAGGACCCAGCGCCGGTACTGCACCTGGTCCTGCACGAAGAATCCCAGCTTGCTTTCCTCCGCGAACGAACGCGCGGCGATGCGCGGCTGGCCGATGGCCGTACCGTAGGCCGCGTCGAAGATGTCCAGCGACGGCGACGGCGCGAGCCGGCTTTCATAGATGTCGCGCGACTTGACGTAGTCGAAGCCGAACTTGAACGTATGCTGGAATCCCAGCGTCGTGAACCGGGCCTGCGCCTGCGAGCCGACGTTGAAGGTGCCCAGCCCCGGCCCCAGCGCATCCTGCGGCGCCGGCGAACCGTTGATCCAATCCACGGCCGGCTGGTTATCGGGCCGGCCGTAGCGGACGTTCTGCCTGACCACCCAGGTGTCGTCCAGCTTCTGCTCGAACTCGTAGCTGGACTGTTTCCGGTTTGCCTGGTCGTAGGCCTGGGTGCCGGTACGGGTGTCCACCGACATGTCCGCCCCGGGATTCCAGGCAGGCGCGGTCGGCACCCTGACCGTGCCCTCGTCCGTGACGGCATAGACGATGGGCACCGGCGTATAGGGCAGCTCGGGCTCGGGCGCGGCCGGCTCCGGCGGCATGGCCGGGCCCGCGGGCACCACCGAGGCGGTGGCGGGTTCTTGCAGGGAAACCGCGGGCGCGCACGCACCCAGCGCCAGCAGCGCCGCCGCCGGCCCCAGGATGGGCACGGCCCGCGTCAGGAAATGCAGAAACGTCACTCGCATGCTCGTCCGTATCGCCATGGCCCGGATCGCGGCCGGCTTCCACGGCGCACGCCGGCACCACCGGCCGGGCCTAGGCCTCGGCTATCCACGCCATCTGTATGGCTTCGAGAATTTTCTCCCCGGAACGTTTCGGATCGTCGTCGAAGCCCGGAAGTTCCAGCACCCAGTTGTGCAGGTCGGTGAAACGCACCTGCTCCGGATCCACGCCGGGATGCGCGTCGGCCAGCGCCGTGGCGATTTCGTAGATGTCGGTCCACTTCATCGAGGTTCTCCTCGCCGGCGCCTGCGTGGGTCAGTGATTCTCGGCGGCGTGGTTGATGGTGTACTTGGGGATCTCGATCGTCAGGTCGGTATCCTCGATCACGGCCTGGCAGGACAGGCGCGACGTGGACGTCAGGCCCCAGGCCTTGTCCAGCAGATCTTCCTCGTTGTCGGTGGCCGACTCGAGCGAGGAAAAACCCTCGCGCACGACCACGTGGCAGGTGGTGCAGGCACACGACAGTTCGCAGGCGTGCTCGATCTCGATGTGATTGTCGAGCAGCACCCGGCAGATGGACACGCCCGAGGGCGCGTCTTCGATGACCGCGCCTTCCGGGCAGAGTTCGGCGTGCGGAAGCACGGTGAGTTTGGGCATGATGGCAACCTGATGATGATGCGAACGGAAGCGCCGGGCGCTTCCTTACACGATTTCGTCGACGCGGCGCCCCGACAGCGCCTGGCGTATGCTGCGGTCCATCCGGCGCGCGGCGAAGTCCTCGGTGGCCTGCGCCAGCGCTTCGACCTGGGTCCGCACCGTCTCGCTGTCGTCGCTGGCCGCCGCGTCGGCGGTGCGCGCCAGCTGGGCCCGGATCGCGGCCAGCTCGTCCGGGTCCAGCAGGTCGGCGTCGGCCTGCAGCGCCGCCTCGACCGACTCGACCAGGCGCCGGGCCTCGACCTGCTGTTCGCGCAGGGCGCGCAGCTTCATGTCCACGTCGGCGCTGTTCATGCCGTCCGCCAGCATGGCCGCCACTTCGTCGTCCGACAGCCCGTACGAGGGCTTGACCGAGATCGAGGCCTCCACGCCCGAGCTTTGCTCGCGCGCTGTCACGCTCAGCAGCCCGTCGGCATCGACCTGGAAGGTCACGCGGATGCGGGCGGCGCCGGCCACCATGGGGGGAATGCCCCGCAGCTCGAAACGGGCCAGCGAGCGGCAGTCGGACACCAGTTCGCGTTCGCCCTGGACCACGTGGATGGCCATGGCCGTCTGGCCGTCTTTGAAGGTCGTGAACTCCTGGGCGCGCGCCACCGGAATGGTGCTGTTGCGCCCGATCACGCGTTCGACCAGCCCGCCCATGGTCTCCAGGCCCAGGGACAGCGGGATCACGTCCAGCAGCAGCCACTCGTCGTCGGCCGTGCGGTTGCCCGCCAGCAGATTGGCCTGCATGGCCGCGCCCAGCGCCACGACCTGGTCCGGGTCGAGGTTGATCAGCGGTTCGGTGCCGAACAGGTCGGCCACCATGCGCCGGACGATGGGCATGCGCGTCGCGCCGCCCACCATGACCACGCCCTTGACCTCGTCCGCCGCCAGGCTGGCGTCGCGCAGCGCCCGGCGGGCGCTGGACAGCGTACGGGCCACCAGCGGACGCGCCAGGGTCTCGAAATGGTCGCGCGTCAGCGCGAGCGCCAGCGTGCGTCCGCCCGACAGCGTGGCGGCCAGTTCGGCCTGCGGCGCGTCGGTCAGGGCCTCGCGCGCCTGGCGCGCCGCCACCAGCAAGGCACGCTGGTCTTCCGGCCGCAGTTCCGAGAGCTTGCGGTCGTTCACGGCCCACGCCACGATGGCCGCGTCGAAATCGTCGCCGCCCAGCGCGGTGTCGCCGCCCGTGGCAATGACTTCGAACACGCCCTTGGACAGGCGCAGGATGGAGATGTCGAACGTGCCGCCGCCCAGGTCATAGACCGCGTAGATGCCTTCGGCCGCGTTGTCCAGGCCGTAGGCGATCGCCGCCGCCGTCGGCTCGTTCAGCAGCCGCAGCACGTTCAGCCCGGCCAGCCGGGCCGCGTCCTTGGTCGCCTGCCGCTGGGCGTCGTCGAAATACGCCGGCACGGTGATCACCGCGCCCACCAGATCGTCGCCCAGGGCGTCCTCGGCCTGCTGGCGCAGCGTGGCCAGGATCTGCGCCGAGACCTCGACCGGGCTCTTGTCGCCCTGCACGGTGCGGATGCGCACCATGCCCGGGGCATCGACGAATTCATACGGAACGTGCAGCCGCTCGGCGTCGGCCAGCCCGCGGCCCATGAAGCGCTTGACCGACACCAGCGTGTTGTGGGGATCCTGCGCCTGGGCCGCCAGCGCCTTGCGCCCGATCCGGACGTCGCCGCCCGGCAGGTAGCGCACCGCCGAGGGCAGCAGCGCATGGCCCTCTTCGTCGCGCAGGACCTCGGCCGCGCCGCTGCGTACCGACGCCACCAGCGAATTGGTCGTGCCCAGATCGATGCCCACCGCCAGACGACGCTGGTGGGGGGCTTCGGACATGCCGGGTTCGGCTATCTGCAAAAGCGCCATGCGTTCCTGTCGTTCTCAGTCTTGTTCCGCCAGAGCATCGACGGCCAGGTCGATCTCTTCGGAGAATTTTTCAATGAACATCCACTCCCGCACGCGCGCGGCGGCAGCGGCATAGTCGTGCTTCTCGTCCAGCAGTTGGCCCACCTCGGCCGTCATGCGGCGGCGCGCGGCGGCCAGTTCGCCCGCCAGCGCCTCCAGCGCGGCCGCGTCGCGGCCCGACCGGGCATCGTCCAGCGCTTCCCGCCATTCCATCTGCTGCATCAGGAAGGCCGGGGTCATGGCCGTGTTGGTCTCGACCTGCAGGTCGACGCCCGCCCGCTCGCACAGGTAGCGCGCCCGGGACAGCGGCGCGCGCAGCACCCGGTAGGCCTCGTTCGCGCGCGAGGCCCACTGCATGGCCACGCGCCGCTCCTGGGCCGAACCCGCCGCGTGGCGGTCCGGATGGACCCGCGCCTGGACCTCGCGCCAGGCCCGGTCCAGCGCATCGCGGTCGATGGCGAAACCGGGCGCGAGGCCCAGCAGCTCGAAGTGATCGGGATCGTGTTGCATCAGACGGTGAAAGACTCACCGCAGCCGCAGGACGCCTTTTCGTTCGGGTTGTTGAACTTGAAGCCCTCGTTGAGCCCCTCGCGCGCATAGTCGAGTTCCGTGCCGGCCAGGTACGGCAGGCTCTTGGGATCGACATACACCTTCACGCCCTGGCTTTCGAACACCTGGTCCTCGGCCTGGGCTTCATCCACGTACTCGAGCTTGTAGGCCAGGCCCGAGCACCCGGTGGTGCGCACGCCCAGCCTCAGGCCTATGCCCTTCCCCCGTTTCTGGAGGTAGCGGCTGACGTGGCGCGCGGCGCGTTCGGTCAACGTTACCGACATGGTTTCCTCTTAGCTGTTTCCGTGCTTGGCACGATAGTCGTTCACGGCCGCCTTGATGGCGTCCTCGGCCAGGATCGAGCAGTGGATCTTGACCGGAGGCAGCGCCAGTTCCTGGGCGATCTGCGTGTTGCGGATATCGAGCGCCTGGTCCAGGGTCTTGCCCTTGACCCATTCGGTCACCAGCGAGCTGGAGGCGATGGCCGAACCGCAGCCGTAGGTCTTGAAGCGCGCGTCCTCGATGACGCCCTGCTCGTTGACCTTGATCTGCAGCTTCATCACGTCGCCACAGGCGGGCGCGCCCACCATGCCCGTTCCCACGGAGTCGTCGCCCTTCTCGAAGGAGCCGACGTTGCGGGGGTTCTCGTAGTGATCGATGACTTTTTCGCTATAGGCCATGTTTTTTCTCCTGGTTCAGTGTGCAGCCCACTGCACCGTGTTGATGTCGATGCCGTCCTTGACCATTTCCCACAGCGGGGACATTTCGCGCAGCTTGTCGACCTTGCCGCGGATCAGCTGGACGGTGAAGTCGATTTCCTCTTCCGTCGTGAAACGGCCGAGGGTGAAGCGGATGGAGCTGTGCGCCAGCTCGTCGCTGCGGCCCAGGGCGCGCAGCACGTACGAGGGCTCCAGGCTGGCCGAGGTGCAGGCCGAGCCGCTGGACACCGCCAGTTCCTTGACCGCCATGATCAGGGACTCGCCCTCGACGTAGTTGAAGCTGACGTTCAGGTTGTGCGGGATGCGCTGCTCCATGTCGCCGTTCAGGTAGACCTCGTCCATGGTCGAGAGCCCCGCCCACAGGCGGTCGCGCAGCATGCGCACGCGCTCGTTCTCGGTCGCCATCTCTTCCCTGGCCAGGCGGAAGGCCTCGCCCATGCCGACGATCTGGTGCGTGGCCAGCGTGCCCGAGCGCATGCCGCGCTCGTGGCCGCCGCCGTGCATCTGCGCCTCGATCCGCACGCGCGGCTTGCGCCGCACGTACAGGGCGCCTATGCCCTTGGGACCGCACATCTTGTGCGCGCAGAAGGACATCAGGTCGACCTTGAGCGTGGCCAGGTCGATGACGACCTTGCCGGTGGCCTGGGCCGCGTCGACGTGGAAGATCACGCGCTTCTCGCGGCAGATCTCGCCCAGCCTCTCGATGTCCTGGATGACGCCGATCTCGTTGTTGACGTACATGACCGAGGCCAGGATGGTGTCGGGGCGGATCGCCGCCTTGAAGGCCTCCAGGTCCAGCAGGCCGTTTTCCTGCACGTCCAGGTAGGTGACCTCGAAGCCTTCCCGCTCGAGTTCGCGGCAGGTGTCCAGCACCGCCTTGTGTTCGGTCTTGACCGTGATGATGTGCTTGCCGCGTTCGGCGTAGAAATGCGCCGCGCCCTTGATCGCGAGGTTGTCGGATTCGGTGGCGCCCGAAGTCCACACGATTTCGCGCGGATCGGCGTTCACCAGGGCGGCCACCTGTTCGCGGGCGATTTCGACGGCCCGTTCGGCATCCCAGCCGTAGGCGTGACTGCGCGAGGCCGGGTTGCCGAATTTCTCGTACAACCAGGGCACCATGGCGTCGACCACGCGCGGGTCCACCGGCGTGGTCGCCGAGTAATCGAGATAAACCGGCGTTTTGATCATGACATCCAACCCTTGTGTTGCTGCGCCGGCGCTCAGGCCGTCGCGGTGGATTCGGGAGCGCCCGAGCGGCGGTCCACCAGCACCGACTTGGCGGCGTTGGCTTCCTGCAACTCGCGCATGCGCTGCTGGTCGACCAGATCCTGCAGGGAGACGGAATCCAGGTACTCGACCATCTTGCGATTGAGCGTGGACCACAGTTCGTGCGTCATGCACTTGCCGGCCTTGCCGTCGTTGCCGCGCGAGCAGTCCTGCTTGCCGCCGCAATCGGTGGCGTCCAGCGGCTCGTCGACCGCGAAGATGATGTCGGCCACCGTGACGTGCCGCGCCAGCTTGGCCAGCGAATAACCGCCGCCCGGACCGCGCATGCTGTCGACCAGTTCGTGCCGGCGCAGCTTGCCGAACAACTGCTCCAGATAGGACAGCGAAATGTTCTGGCGCTGGCTGATGGCGGACAGCGTGACCGGGCCGCTGTGCTGGCGCAGCGCCAGATCGATCATGGCAGTGACGGCGAAGCGTCCTTTCGTGGTGAGTCGCATTCGAAACCCCTGAGGTGTACCGGCGGGAGCAAATCCTTAACGATTTGCTCAAGTATAGCCAATTCCCGAATGTTTTTCTAGGGATTAGTTCGGGAAATTACGGAGAGGGGTTGCTGCGACGCAAAAATATTGGGCGGAATCCCCCGCCCAGGCCGGACGACGAGGCCGCCGCCGGCAAAACAAGGCCCGGACGCTATCCGGGCCTGCAAGGAGAGCAGAATGAAATGACCGTGGGGATCAGGCCGCCTGGTACTGGGTGGCGCGCTTGCGCACGACTTCCAGCAGGCCCTGGCAGGCGTCCTCGATATAGTCGAGCACCTTGGCGAACCCTTCCGGCCCGCCGTAGTACGGATCGGGAACGGTGGCTTCCTCGTACTCGTTGGCGAAGCGCATCAACAGCATCAGCTTGTGCTGGTACTGCTTGGGCGCCTGCTGCTGCAGCAAGGACAGGTTGTCCCAGTCCATCGCGAGGATCATGTCGAATTCGCGGAAATCGTCGACGCGAATCTGGCGCGCGCGGATTTCGCTGATGTCATAGCCACGCTTGCGGGCGGCAGCCTGCATACGGGCGTCGGGCGGCTCGCCAATATGGAAGGCGTGCGTCCCGGCCGATTCTATACGGACAACGTCGGAAAGACCGGCGTCCTTCACCAAGCGGCGAAACACGCCCTCTGCGCTCGGCGAGCGACAGATGTTGCCCATGCACACAAACAGTACCTTGGTCATCATGTCCAGAAGTGTGCGGGAAAACCCCGGATAGTTCAAGCTTTTTTTATAAGCACATGAAAATGTAGTGCTTTAAAAACCTCTTTAGAATCAGGGCGTTACCTTCTACACGTTAGAGAATGGACACCATCGGGATGCGTTGCGCACAAGAGCGGTTCCACGGGTGCATCCCCTTCCGCTCCCCTTGAAGCACCAATTCGGTGCACAACTATCTCGCGATGCACAAGTTTGCCGCGCCCCGCGGCGGCTCCACTCACCCCCGCGCCGGCCCGGCCGCGTTCAGGGCGTCCTCGTCGGCCTGCTGCCCGCCCGCGCCGAATACCTTCTGCTTGAGCGCCAGCAACTGGTCGCGGGCCTGCGCCGCCTTTTCGAACTCCAGGTTGCGCGCGTACTCCAGCATGGCCTTCTCCAGCTTCTTGATCTCCTTGGCGATCTGCTTCTCGCCCATGGCCTCGAAGCGGGCGGCCTCGAGCGAATCGTCGCCGTCCATTCCGTCCGAAGGCGCGTAGACGCCGTCGATCAGGTCGCGCACTTCCTTCTTGACCCCTTGCGGAACGATGCCGCGTTCCTCGTTGAAGAGCAACTGTTTCTCGCGGCGGCGGGTCGTCTCGTCCAGCGCGCGCCGCATCGAGTCGGTCATGTTGTCGGCATACAGGATGGCCTTGCCGTTCAGGTTGCGCGCCGCCCGCCCTATGGTCTGGATCAGGCTGCGCTCGGACCGCAGGAAGCCTTCCTTGTCCGCGTCCAGGATGGCCACCAGCGACACCTCGGGAATGTCCAGCCCCTCGCGCAGCAGGTTGATGCCCACCAGCACGTCGAAGGTGCCCAGGCGCAGGTCGCGCAGGATTTCCACGCGCTCGACCGTATCGATGTCCGAGTGCAGGTAGCGCACCTTCACGCCGTGGTCGGTCAGGAAGTCCGTCAGGTCCTCGGCCATGCGCTTGGTCAGCGTGGTGATCAGCACCCGGTCGTTGCGCGCCACCCGCTCGTGGATCTCGCCCAGCACGTCGTCCACCTGGTTCAGCGCGGGCCGGATCTCGACCACGGGGTCGACCAGGCCGGTCGGCCGCACCACCTGCTCGACCACGGCGTCGGCGTGCTTCTTTTCGTAGTCCGCCGGGGTGGCCGAGACGAAGATGGTCTGGCGCATCTTGGACTCGAATTCCTCGAACTTCAGCGGCCGGTTGTCCATCGCGGACGGCAGGCGAAAGCCGTAGTTCACCAGGGTTTCCTTGCGCGAGCGGTCGCCCTTGTACATGGCGCCGACCTGCCCCACCGTGACGTGGCTCTCGTCGATGATCATCAGGGCGTCGTGCGGCAGGTAGTCCACCAGCGTCGGCGGCGGATCGCCCGGCTTGGCGCCCGACAGGTGCCGCGAGTAGTTCTCGATGCCCTTGCAGAATCCCAGCTCCTGCAGCATCTCGAGGTCGAAACGGGTGCGCTGTTCCAGGCGCTGGGCCTCGACCAACTGGCCGTTGTCGACGAAGTAGCGGGTACGCTCGCGCAGCTCTTCCTTGATGGTCTCGATCGCGCGCAGCACGGTGGCGCGGGGCGTCACGTAATGCGAGCCCGGGTAGACCGCGAAGCGCAGGATCTTCTGCCTCACCTTGCCGGTCAGCGGATCGAACAGCTCCAGCGTCTCGACCTCGTCGTCGAACAGCGTGATGCGCAGGGCCAGCTCGGCGTGTTCGGCCGGGAAGACGTCGATCAGCTCGCCCCGGACCCGGAACGTGCCGCGCATGAACTCCGTATCGTTGCGCGTGTACTGCATGGCCACCAGCCGCGCGATGATGTCGCGCTGCCCCATGCGGTCGCCGGTGCGCAGCAGCATCACCATGTCGTGATAGTCGTCGGGATTGCCGATACCGTAGATGCACGAAACGCTGGCCACGATGATGGTATCGCGGCGCTCGAGCAGGCTCTTGGTGGCCGACAGGCGCATCTGCTCGATGTGCTCGTTGATGGACGAATCCTTCTCGATGAAGAGATCGCGGGTCGGCACGTAGGCTTCGGGCTGGTAGTAGTCGTAGTACGAGACGAAATACTCGACCGCGTTGCGCGGGAAGAATTCCCGCATCTCGGCGTAGAGCTGGGCGGCCAGCGTCTTGTTGGGCGCCAGCACGATGGCCGGACGCCCCATGCGGGCGATCACGTTGGCCATGGTGTAGGTCTTGCCCGAGCCGGTCACGCCCAGCAGGGTCTGGTACATCAGGCCGTCCTCGATGCCTTCGCACAGTTGCGCGATGGCCGTCGGCTGGTCCCCGGCCGGCGGATAGGGCTGGTAGAGCTGGAAAGGGCTGCCGTCGTAGGTGACGAAACGGGGCTCGAAGCCTTGCTCGCCGGCGGCTGCCGCCACCACCGCGGCGGCGTCGTTCAACCCATCGGAAGGCGTAGTCTGCATGCTAGACTCTTGTTTCATCAGGAAAACTTCGGCAGCGAAAGGGTCCCAGAGTTCCGGACCCCGATGCGTTTCGTATTGTAAAAACCAACCTGCCATTATCCCCTGCACCACTTCTCCCTTCAACCCCGCGCGCTTAACGGACGCTTTTCATGACTTCGCTCTTCGCCGCCGTAGAACTGGCCCCTCGCGACCCCATCCTGGGCCTTACCGAACAATTCAACGCCGACACCCGCAGCAACAAGGTCAATCTCGGCGTGGGCGTGTACTACAACGACGAAGGCCGGATTCCCCTTCTGAAGGCGGTTCGCAAGGCCGAGCAGGCGCGCATCGACGCGGCCGCCGCGCGCGGCTACCTGCCCATCGAAGGGCTGGCGGGCTATAACCGCGCGGTGCAGGAGCTGCTGCTGGGCGCCGACTCCCCGCTGATCGCCGCGGGCCGGGTCCTGACGGCCCAGAGCCTGGGCGGCACGGGCGCGCTCAAGATCGGCGCCGACTTCCTCAAGCGCCTGGTTCCCCAGGCCAAGGTCGCCATCAGCGACCCGAGCTGGGAAAACCATCGCGCGCTGTTCGAGTACGCCGGCTTTGAGGTCGTCAACTATCCCTACTACGACGCAGCCACCCACGGCGTGAACTTCGCCGGCATGATCGCCGCGCTGGAAAGCTACCCCGCCGGCACGGTGGTCGTGCTGCATGCCTGCTGCCACAACCCGACGGGCGTGGACCTGACCGCCGACCAGTGGACCAAGGTGGTCGAGGTGGTCAAGGCGCGCCAGCTCATTCCCTTCCTGGATATCGCCTACCAGGGCTTCGGCGACGGCATCGACGCCGATGCCACGGCCGTGCGCCAGTTCGCCGACGCCGAACTGACCTTCCTGATCAGCTCGTCTTTCTCGAAGTCCTTCTCGCTGTATGGCGAGCGCGTGGGCGCCCTGTCCCTGGTCGCCGCCGACAAGGAAGAAAGCGGCCGCGTGCTGAGCCAGCTCAAGCGCGTGATCCGCACCAACTACTCCAACCCGCCCACCCATGGCGGCACGGTGGTCGCCCACGTATTGACCTCGCCCGAACTGCGGGCCGAATGGGAAGCCGAGCTGGGCGAGATGCGCGAACGCATCCGTGCCATGCGCGCCGCCCTGGTCGCCAAGCTCAAGGAACGCGGCGTTGCGCGGGACTTCGGCTTCGTGCTGCAGCAGCGCGGCATGTTCTCGTATTCGGGCCTGACGGCCGCGCAAGTGGACCGCCTGCGCGAAAAGCACGGCATCTATGCCGTCTCGACCGGCCGCATCTGCGTGGCCGCGCTCAACAGCCGCAACATCGATGCCGTCGCCGACGGCATCGCCGCTGTGTTGAAGTAACCCCCCTACGCGCTTACGCGCGCCCGGCATGGTGAGCCCCCAGCCGCTACGCGGCAGCCCCCCGAGGGGGCCGGGGCCCGTCTTGGGGCGGCCCGGCGCCGGACCCCGCGGGGCGGCACTGGCGGACCGGCAGAGCCGGATCCGGGACGCCCTGGTTGCGCTCTAGCGTTGGGGCATGCTATAGTTTTGGGCTCGATTCCCCGATAGCTCAGTCGGTAGAGCGACGGACTGTTAATCCGCAGGTCACTGGTTCGAACCCAGTTCGGGGAGCCACAGATTCAAGCAAAAAGCCCTTACGGTTTCGCCGTAAGGGCTTTTTGCTTTTCCCTTGCCATTTGGCCTTCTCGCGTCCGACCGGCCTCTCGCGGCGGAGGACTTGAGCGCTTCAGTATGAAAAAGTATGATTTATGAAGATGTTATCGGGAGTGATTCATGCCCACTACGCTGGAACGCCTGACAATCACCATGCCATCGGAAATGGCCGCCTCCATCAAGCAAGCCGTGGATGACGGCGAATACGCCTCGACCAGCGAGGTCGTACGTGAGGCCTTGCGCGAATGGAAGACACGCCGCCAACTGATGCTCAATGAACTATCCGCCCTCAAGGCGGATATCGACCAGGGCTTGGTCGACGTAGCCGCAGGCCGAGTCAAGACCTTTGACGCGGACCGCATCATCGCCCGGGGGAAGCAGCTATTAGCCGCACGCTCCAAATAACCGACAGCGCCGAACAGGATCTGGCGGAAATCTGGTCGTATATTGCCGAGGGAGCTTCGGAGGCGACTGCTACCCGGTTCCTGAACAAGCTGTACGGAACGTGCGAGCGATTGCTGGCATACCCTCTGGGACATCCGGAACGGCGACAACTCGGGCGGGACCTGCGTGTGGTCTTCCACGGGGCCTACGCCATCTACTATCAGGCAAGCGAAACCGCAGTCGTGATCGTGCGCGTTTTGCACGGCATGCGCGACCTTGGAGCCATCGCCGACCAAGGTGGGTTCGATATCTAAAGCCACGGCTGCCACCACGCCTGGAACCGCGCTGGCGCGGGCGGTTCCCGCCTGAAACTTCATTCAACATTCAATCTTGATCAACACCGGACCGTCCGGTAATTTGCCGCAGCACGGCCGGTCCGGCGCCCGTTTCCGCCGCAGGCCGGAACCTTGGCCGTTCCCATGACGAGGCGGCGAGCATCCATCGCGCCCGCACCACCGGAGAAGACACCATGCAGAGACGCGCCTTGCTGTCGGCCGCGCTGGCGGGCCTGGCCTGCGCGGCCGCCGCGCCCGTCAGGGCCGATACGTTCCCTTCCCGCCCCATCCGCTTCGTCGTGCCCTTCGGCCCCGGCGGCGGCACCGACATCGTCGCGCGGCTCATCGCTCCCTACCTGTCGGCCGAACTCGGCCAGCAGGTGGTGGTCGAGAACCGTCCCGGCGCGGGCGGCGTGATCGGCTCCAACATGGTGGCCAAGGGCCCCGCCGACGGCTACACCATCCTGTTCGCCGACAGCGCGCGCACGATCGCGCCGTCCATGCAGAAGGACCTGCCGTTCGACATCGCGCGCGACCTCGATTCCATCGGCCTGATCGGCGGTACGCCCCTGCTGCTGCTTGCCCATCCCCAGGCACCGGTCAAGACCCTGGACGAGCTGGTCAAGTACGCCAAGGCCAATCCGGGCAGGCTGACCTACGGCAGTTCGGGCAACGGCACGCCGCAGCACTTCGCCGTGGAGCTCTTGAAGTCGGCCGCGGGCATCGATCTGGTGCACGTGCCCTACAAAGGTGCGGCCGCCGTGGTGGCCGACGCCGTCGGCGGGCAGATCAACCTGGCCTCGGCCACCTATGCGCCGTCGGCCGAATACATACGCAGCAACCGGCTGCTGCCGCTGACGGTGATGGAACCCAGGCGCCTGCCCGCCCTGCCCGAGGTGCCGGCCGCGGCCGAGCGCTATCCCGAAGTGATCATGAGCATCTGGTTCGGCATCATGCTGCCCATGGGGGTCGAGCCGGCCGTCCGCGCGCGGCTGGCCGAGGCGGTCGGCAAGGTCGTCGCCAACCCCGAGTATGCCGACAGGCTGCGCGCCGCCGGCTTCGAACCGATGCGAGAGACCGCGCCCCAGATGAAAGCCCGCATCGAACGCGAGGTGAAACTGTTCGGCGACGTCGCGCGCAAGGCGGGCATCAAGCCCGAGTAGCGCGGCAGGCCCCGGAGCGGGACTGGGGTATCATCCCGCCCATGGCCGTTCATGCTTCCCCGCGCTTCGTCTGGCTGGCACTGCTGTGCGTGCTCTGGCACACGGCCATGCCCGTCGCGCACGCATCGGCGGGCCCGCCGCCATGGCTGTCCGTGCTGTGCACGGCGCAGGGCAGCGTTCCCGCGCCCCAGGATCCGCGCGACGGCGATCCGCATGCGCTGGCCGCCCTGCAATGCCCGCTATGCCTGGCCGGCGCCCATGCCGCCCTGCCCCCGCCCGCCGTGCAGGCGCAGATCGCGCCCGCGCGCGACCTCGGCCAGGCCTGCCGGCCCACCCGGGCCCTGCCGTCCCTGCCCATCCCGCCCCACCTGCATTTCTCGTCCCGCGCGCCGCCGGCCTGAGCCCATGCTCTCCTCGACGCGCCACGCCGGCAGGCTTTGCCGGCCATATTTCCAAGACGAGACCCTCATGCAGATTCGTACGTTCACCCTGTCGCTGCTGTTTTCCATGCTGGCCGCCGGCCAGGCCGTCGCCCACGACTATACGGCCGGCGCGATCCAGATCAACCACCCCTGGAGCCGGGCCACCGTCACCGGCCAGCCCGCCGGAGGCGGTTTCCTGAAGCTGACCAACAAAGGGGCCGACGACAAGCTGATCGCCGTCCGCGCCGACGTCTCGGCCACCGCCGAACTGCACACCATGCAGATGGACGGCGACATCATGCGCATGCGCCAGGTCGACGGCATCGCCCTGCCCACGGGCCAGACCGTCGAGCTCAGGCCCGGCGGCTACCACATCATGTTCATGCGCCTGAAAGCGCCGCTCAAGGAAGGCACCAGCTTCCCCGCCACCCTGGTCTTCGAGAAGGCGGGCGAGGTCAAGGTGGACTTCAAGGTCGAGCCCGCCGGCGCCGGGGCAGGTTCGGGCGGTCACGAAGCGGGCGGCCATCGCCACTGACGCGGCGGTCCGTGCCGGGAAGGCCGGCACGGGTCTTGCAATCGAACGAGAAAGGATGAATTCTTCTATTTCGGACACTTTTGGTTGCAAACCGTGCCCTCGATAGCCCTGCCCCCTGCCCGGACCGGAACCGCCGCATGACTGCGCTGTACAACGGAATGACCCGGGAAGCGCTGGACGCTTCCTACAACAATTCCGCCGCCGTGCTCAACAGCGCGGTGCTGATGGCGGAATTCGACGAACGCAGCGCCAAGCTGCGGGCCGCCCATCCCCAATACCTGGACCTGCGCTACGGCCCGGCTCCCCGCAACCGCATCGACTACTTCCCCGCGGCCCGTCCGGGACCGCTCATGGTCTTCATCCATGGCGGCTACTGGCAGACGCGCTCCAAGGAAAACTTCAGTTTCCTGACCGCCGGGCCGCTGGCCCATGGGCTGCACGTCGCGCTGGTGGGCTATACCCTGGCGCCCGAGCAGTCCCTGGACGGCATCGTCGGCGAAATACGCGCTGCCTTGGGATGGCTGGCACGGCAGGCCCCACAATGGGGCACCGATCCCGAACGGATGATCGTCAGCGGATGGTCCGCTGGCGCCCACCTGGCGGCCATGGTCCTGGACGAGCCGGGGGTATGCGGCGGCCTGGCCATCAGCGGCGTCTACGATCTCGAGCCCATACGCCTGAGTTACCTGAACGACAAGCTGCGCCTGTGTCCGCCCGACGTCCGGCGGCTCAGCCCCCTGCATCGCCCGCTCAGCCAGCGCGAGCTGGTCCTGGCCTACGGCGCCTCCGAACTGCCCGAGCTGCAACGCCAGTCCGAGACCTTCGCCGCCGCGCGGGCGGGCTTGCCCGGCGAACTGCTGCGGCTGCCCGATCGCAACCACTTCACCATCCTGAACGACCTGGCCTCGCCCGAAGGCATCCTGACCCAGCGCGCGTGCCGCCTGGCGGGGTTGTAGGAACGGCCCCCCCCTCACGCCTCGTCCCGCACGGCCAGGACGGCGCGGCCCCGGCTCAGGTCGGACAGCATCGTTCGCAGCGCCTCCAGGCGCGGCCGCGGCACGCTCAATGCCAGCGTCGCGCCCTGTTCGTCGAAAAGCTCGCCGAGGACCTCGGCGCCGTGCTCCTTCAGCCGCGCCTTGAACAGCGGCAGCTCGGCGAAGGTGCAGGCGACCTCGGCCTCGGCCAGGTCCAGCAGCGGCACCCGGCGCCCCAGCCGCAGGCAGTTGGCCGCGCAGCCGCCATAGGCGCGCGCCAGGCCGCCCGCGCCCAGCAGCGTGCCGCCGAACCAGCGCACCACCAGCACCGCCACGCGATCGCAGGACTGCCCGTCTATGGCCTGCAGGATGGGGCGGCCGGCCGTCCCGCCCGGCTCGCCGTCGTCGTTGAAACGGTACGCGGCGCCGATGCGATAGGCCCAGCAGTTATGCGTGGCCGTGGGGTCGGCATGCCGGGCGAAGAAAGCCAGCGCCTCGTCGGCGCTGGCCACGGGCGCCGCGTGGGCGACGAACCGGCTCTTGCGAACTTCCTCGCGGTAGCTGCAAGGCGCCTCGAGCGTGAAGAGGGAACTCATGCGGCGAGTTTACCGCGCCCCTTGCGCCTTGCTTTGACGAACGTCATTTTTCTGCTATATTTGCGGGCTACTTTCCCCGATAGCTCAGTCGGTAGAGCGACGGACTGTTAATCCGCAGGTCACTGGTTCGAACCCAGTTCGGGGAGCCAAGATTAAAAATGAAAACGGACGCCCCCGGGCGTCCGTTTTCATTTGTGCGGTCCGGTCGCTCGGCAGGGATAATGCGGGGACCAATAAAAAAACAGGGACCAATAAACAGAGACAACACGTCAGAGACAACACGTGCCAGCCAACGCTTCCCCCCTCACCCATCGGCGCGTGCTTGCGATGGCCCTGCCCATCGTCCTCGCCAACCTGACCCAACCCCTGATGTCCGCGGTGGACACCGCCGTGGCGGGCCACCTGCCCGGCCCCGAATACCTGGCTGGCGTGGCGCTGGGGGGCCTGCTCTTCAGCTTCCTGTTCTGGGGCTTCGGCTTCCTGCGCATGGGCACGACCGGGCTCGTCGCCCAGGCCTGGGGCAAGGGCGACGAACAGGCGCTGGCCGCCAGCGTGGTGCGGGCGGTATCCCTTGCGCTGGCCATCGGCCTGGCGCTGCTGGTGTTGCAGCGGCCCCTGATCTCGCTGGTGCTGGGCCTGCTGGGCGGCAGCGCCGAGGCCACGCGCCAGGCCATCGCGTATTGCTCGGGCCGGATCTGGGCGGCGCCGCTGGCGCTGGTCAACTACGTGGTGCTGGGCTGGCTGCTGGGGTGCCAGCGCGTGCGGCTGGCGCTGGCCCTGCAGATCCTGATCAACGTGGTCAACCTGGGCGCCGTGCTGCTGTTCGTGCATGGCTTCGGCCTGGGCGTGGCGGGCATAGGCGCGGCGACCGCGGTGGCCGACGGCGCCGGCACGCTGACGGGCGGCATCCTGCTGTGGCGCTCGCACCGCGCCGCCTGGCCGCGACTGCGCCTGGCGGTCTTGCGCGACGCCGCCGCGATGCGGCGCCTGGTCGGCATCAATTTCCACATCTTCGTACGCACGGCCTGCCTGCTGGCCAGCATGGGATGGTTCGCCCACCTGGGCGCCACCCAGGGCGACATGGTCCTGGCCGCCAACGCGCTGCTGCTGAATTTCCTGACCTTCATGGCCTTCGGCCTGGACGGCTTCGCCCATGCGGCCGAGGCGCTGGTGGGCGCCGCCGTGGGTGCGGGCGACCGCCCGGGCCTGCGGCGCGCCGTGCGGCTGTGCATGGGCTGGGCCTTCGCCGGCGCGCTCGCCTATGCCCTGGTCTACCTGGCCGTGGGTCCATGGATAGTGAGCCTGCTGACCGACCAGGCGGCGCTGCGCGAGACCGCCGGCCGCTTCCTGCCCTGGCTGGCGCTGGCGCCCATCGCCTCGGTCGCGGCCTACCTGTACGACGGCATCTTCATCGGCGCCACCCAGACCCGCGCGCTGATGCGGGCCATGCTGGTCTGCGGCGCGGCGTTCCTGGCGCTGTCGCTGGGCTTGCTGCCGCGGCTGGGCAACCATGGACTGTGGCTGTCCTTCCTTGCTTTCAATGCCCTGCGCGGCCTGACGCTGCACCTGGCCGCGCCGCGCACGCTCTATCGCGAGTTCCGGACCGGGCCGGCCGCACGGCTGGACAACGTGTAACCAGTTATCCCCGCATCCTGTGGACAACGTTGGGGACAGCCCTGGAACAGGACGAAGCGACCCGCATCACAGCAGGCTCCGAGGTTCCCCGCCCACGAAATGAGCAAGGCCCGTTCCCGGCGAGCCGCCTTGACAACCGCTTGCCGCGCCGATTAAGGTCTCGCCCCTTGCATCGAATTGGTGACTCCATGGTTGTCTGGCTGAAAGTGCCCTTTGCCGAGAAAGACGAAGCCAAGGCGCTCGGGGCCAGATGGTCGCCAGCGCAGAAGAAGTGGTACGTCAAGGACGGCGCCGATGCCGCGCCCTTCCAGCGCTGGCTGGATGCCGACGCGCCCTCGCCAGCTCAGGCGCCCCCCGCGCCGCAGCCCACGGGGGACGAAACGCCCCCGGCCGGCGGCGCCATCGTCTACTGCGACGGCGCCTGCCGCGGCAACCCCGGCGGCCCAGGAGGCTGGGGCGCGTGGATCCGCACCACCGAGGCCACCGTGGAAATCTTCGGCGGCTCGCCCGACACCACCAACAACCGCATGGAACTGACCGCCGCCATCGAGGCGCTGCGCTGGCTGCCGCAGGCCTGCGAGGTGGTCGTCTACACCGACTCGCAATACGTCGTGAACGGCATGACGCAATGGCGCCACGGCTGGGTACGCAAGAACTGGAAGGACGTCAAGAACGTCGAGCTGTGGAAGACGCTGATCGCCGAGGCCGACCGGCATCGCGCAACCTTCCGGTGGGTGCGCGGACATAGCGGGCATCGCGGCAACGAACGCGCGGATGCGCTGGCCAACGAAGGGCTGGACCACGCCAAGCGTACCGGCCGCGGCGAAGTGGTGGTGCGCATCGTGGCCGAGCACGGCGCCGCAGGATAACGGCCGGCTATCGGCGGACCTCAGGCAGGCAGCCGGATCGCCCGGTCAGAAGCCCCCAGGTCCCTGAGCGTGTCGACCAGGATCTCCTGGAACTTCGTGATGCCCAGGCTGATGGGCCGATCGATGCGCCGCACGAGATAGCGCGACAGAAACAGGCCCTTCACCGGGCCGCCGTCGAAGTCCCCGCGCTTGATGTCGGCGCCTATGCCGGAGTACGGCGAAATGTGGGCCCCTACCCCGCGGCGCACGAGATCCTTGATGACCTGGAAGGCATCGGTCTCCACCGTCACGTTCAGCGCCACGCCCAGGCGCGCGGCCTCGCTCTCGATGTGCTGGCGCGCCAGTTGCGCGCGTCCGGGCTGGATCAGCGGCAGCCCGGCCAACTCCTTCAGCGAGTAGGTCCTGAGCGCATGCCGGCTTTTGCGGCGGCGGGGCATCATCACCCAGAACTCCTCGTCGCACAGGTGCGTGCTGACGAGCAGCGGATTGGCGCCCCCGGCCAATACCGCGAGGTCGAGCCTGTCGGCCAGCAGCCGGTCGCGCAATTCGTTGCTCAGGCCCTCGTACAGGTCGAACGTGGCCTGCGGGTACATCTTCTGGAACGCGGCCGCGACCGTGCCGATCACGAAGCCGCCCAACGAAGGCGGAAAGCCGATCCGCAGCGTGCCGGCGACAGTGGTGCTGGACGCGATGACGTTGGCGCGGACTTCGCGCACCAATCGGAAGATGGCCTCGGCTCCCGACAGCAGCCGCATGCCGGCCTCGGTCGGTTCGACGCCGCGGCTGTGGCGGAACAGGAGCTGCACGCCCAGTTCGTCCTCCAGCAGCAGCACCTGCCGCGTCAGCGCGGGCTGTGCGATGTGCAGCGCCACCGAGGCCTTCGTGAAGCTCTTCAACTGCGCGACGCGCACGAAATACCGGAGTTGAACCAGATCCATCGCTGCCTCGCCATGCGTTTTCGCTATCGAATTATTTTATAGCTCGCCCCGAAAAACGGCATTTCTCCTGCGCCGCGAGTCCGTCCAGAATGTCCTGGCACATGAACAAGACGGAGACACCATGCAACGCCATCTCATCGCGCCGCGCCTTGTCCTTGCCGCCGCGTCGCTGCTGATCGCGGCCACGGCGGGCGCGCAGGCCTATCCCACCCGGCCGATCCGGCTGATCGTGCCCTTCCCCGTGGGCGGTTCCACGGATACCTATGCCCGCCTGGCCGGCAAGCTGCTGGGCGAGGCGCTGGGCCAGCCCGTGATCGTGGACAACCGCGCCGGCGCCACCGGCCTGATCGGCAGCCGATTGGTCAAGGATGCGCCAGCCGACGGCTACACGCTGCTCTACACCACCAACAGCGCCCACGTCATCGGCCCGCTGCTGCACAGGCAGCACACCTTCGACCCGGCCGCCGATTTCACGCCCATCACCGAGGCGCTGCGCTTTCCCGCCTACCTGGTGGCCTCGGCCAAGCTGCCGGCCAGGACCTTCAAGGAATTCCTCGCCCTGGCCAAGTCCCGGCAAGGCGCGTTGAGCTACGCCAGCGCGGGCACCGGCGGCGGCAGCCACCTCGCCTGCGAACAGATGCTGGATGCGGCGGGCATCAAGGCCCTGCACGTGCCCTATTCGGGCGCGGGGCCGGCACAGACCTCGGTCATCGCCGGAGAGGTGGACTTCCTGTGCGACTCCGTCGGCAATTCGCAGTCCATGGTCCGCGCGGGCAAGATGCGGGGACTGGCGCTGGCCGCCGCGCAGCGCTCGCCCGCCATCCCCGACATCCCGACCATGCGCGAGGAAGGCGTCCCGGTGGAGGCCTACGTCTGGCAAGGCGTCTTCGCGCCCAAGGGATTGCCCGCCGGCATACGGGACAAGCTGGCGGCGGAGATCGCCCGGGTCATGCGCATGCCCGAGATGCAGGCCCGCCTGCAAAAAGACGGCTACGACCTCGTGCTCCAGCCGCCCGACCAATTCGCCAGGGACCTGGTCGCCGAGCAATCGATGTGGGCCAGGCTGATCGCCGAGAAGAATATCAAGGCCGACTGACCTTCGCCGGCGCCACCGCACTTTCCACGCAACCACGAATGGACATCGACCATGTTTGAATACTTCGGCGACAACTACACCTGGAATATGGCCGTCAACCTGGCGCTCGGCATGGGCGCCGAGATCGGCGAGCTCGACGACGCCTCCGGCCCCGTCAAGGAAGCGTCGCGCCGCGGCGACCCGCATGCGGCCGAGATCCTGTTCGCCGCCTGGACCGGGCTGGCCGACCGCGTGAAGGCGCTGGCGCAGCAGGACCTCCAGCACGATCGCACCTACAGCGCGGGCCGCAAGTTCAAGCGCGCCGCCATCTACTACGTGCAGGCCGAACGCATGCAGGCGCCGCGCTTCCCTGGCCGGGACGCGGCCTTCCGCAACATGCTCGAGTGCTTTCGGCGCTACGCCGAGCTGACCGGCCAGCCCGTCGAATGGGTGGACGTGCCCTACCAGGGCACCACCCTGCCGGCCCTGTACGTCCCGGCGCGCGAGATACCGCCCGGCGGCGCGCCCTGCATGGTGCATTTCGACGGACTGGACGTGACCAAGGAGATCCTGTACCTGATGGGCATGGGCGAGGCCTTGCGCGAGCGCGGCGTGTCCGTGCTGCTGGTGGACAACCCCGGCGTGGGCGAGGCCTTGCGCCTGCAGGGCCTGACCAATTTCCCCGAGGCCGAGGTGCCCGCCTCGGCCTGCGTCGACTACCTGGAGGGACGCGACGACGTCGATGCCTCGCGCATCGGCATCATGGCATTGTCGCTGGGCGGCTATCACGCGCCGCGCGCCGCCGCCTTCGAACCCCGCCTGCGCTGCTGCGTGGCCTGGGGCGCCAACTACGACTGGGGCGCGACCCAGCGCTACCGCCACCAGAGCCAGGACCCGCGGCTACCCGTTCCGCATTACTGGGAACATGTGATGTGGGTGTTCGGCCAGACCACCATGGAAGGCCTGCTGGCCACGGCGGACCGCATGACGCTGGAGGGCGTGCTGCATCGCATACGCTGCCCCATCCTGGTCACGCACGGCGAGAACGACCGGCAGATCAAGCTGGTCCAGGCCGAACGCCTGGTCGCCGAATGCGTGAACAGCCCCAAGGCGGAGCTGTTCGTCCATACGCTGCGCGATGGCGGCGCCGAGCATTGCAGCGTCGACAACCTGGCGCTGGGCGTGGACGCCATCGCTGACTGGATCGGCGCAACCATGCGGGAGCTTGGGCAGCGCCCGCAGGATCGACGCCCGCGCTAGCCGGCCTTCGCCCCGAACTTGGCCGGCACGACGACGGCACGATCGTCCGCGCCGGCCTCGGGCGACGCCGGCGCCTTCCTGGCGTGCTTGAGGCGGTAGTCCTCGAGGAACTTGGCGATGCGGCCGATGGCCTCGCGCAGATCCGCCTCGTGCGGCAGGAACACGATGCGGAAGTGGTCGGGATGCGGCCAGTTGAACCCCGTTCCCTGCACCAGCATCACCCGCGTGGCTTCCAGCATCTGCAGGAAGAACTGGCGGTCGTCCTCGATGGGATACACCTCGGGATCCAGCCGCGGGAACATGTAGAGCGCGGCCTGCGGCTTGACGCAGGTCACGCCGGGAATGGCGGTGATCAATTCATAGGCCAGGTCGCGCTGCTGGCGCAGCCGGCCCCCCGGGGCCACCAGGTCGTTGATGCTCTGGTAGCCGCCCAGCGCGGTCTGGATCGCCCACTGGCCCGGCACGTTCGCGCACAGCCTCATGTTGGCGAGCATGTTCAGGCCGTCGATGTAATCGCGCGCGGCGCGCTTGTCGCCCGAGACCACCAGCCAGCCCGCGCGGTAGCCGCAGGCGCGGTAGCTCTTGGACAGCGAGTTGAAGGTCAGCGTCAGCACGTCGGTGGACAGGCTCGCCAGCGCGGTGTGGCGGGCGTCGTCGTACAGCACCTTGTCGTAGACCTCGTCGGCCAGGATGACCAGCCCGTGCTCGCGCGCGATGGCGACGATCTCCTGCAGCACGTGGTCGGGATAGACCACGCCGGTCGGGTTGTTCGGGTTGATGACCACGATCCCCTTGGTGCGCGGGGTGATCTTGGCCCGGATGTCGTCCAGGTCGGGAATCCAGCCCTTGGCCTCGTCGCACAGGTAGTGCACGGGCGTGCCGCCCGACAGGCTCACGACCGCCGTCCACAGCGGGTAGTCCGGCGCGGGCAGCAGCAACTCGTCGCCGTCGTCCAGCAGCGCGTTGGTGGCCATCGCGATCAGGTCGGAGGCGCCGTTGCCCAGGTAGATGTCTTCCAGTGTCACGCCCTGCACGCCCTGCGCCTGGGTGTAGTGCATGACCGCCTTGCGCGCGGCGAAGATGCCCTTGCTGTCCGAATAGCCCGCCGAGTTGGGCAGGTTGCGGATCATGTCGAGCTGGATTTCCTCGGGAGCGTCGAAACCGAACACGGCCAGGTTGCCGATGTTGAGCTTGATGAGCTTCTGGCCTTCGTCTTCCATCTGCTTGGCCCTGTCCATGATGGGGCCGCGGATGTCGTACAGGACGTGGGCTAGTTTGTTCGATTTGTTGATGGGTTTCATGAATGAACGGTCTTTCCTAGGGATTACAGCAACAACTCGGCCAAGCCACGATACCAGAACCGGGACACGGCATGCCGAAAGACAGGGATGCCGCCGCCACTTCCCTCAAATACTGTATATTTATACAGTAATCATTCATGTTTGCCGGCTCATGTCCGCCTTCGGAATCTCGTCCGCCACGGCCCATGCCGCCATCCACCCGCTCCTTTGGCGCGGCTCGCAACTCGCGCGCGCCAACCGTCCGGGCCTGGAAACCGGCCATCCCGACCTGTCCCGCCACCTGCCCGGCGGAGGCTGGCCCCTGGGCAGTCTGACCGAACTGCTGCTGGCACAACCCGGTCTGGGCGAAATGCGGCTGCTCCTGCCCGCCCTGCGGCAACTGCCCGCCCGGCGCAGCATCGTGCTGCTGCATCCGCCTCACGCGCCCTGCGCGCAAGCCTGGCTGGCGCATCGTTTTCCCGCCAGCCAGTTGCTGTGGATCGATCCCAGTCAGGCTGCCGATGCCCTGTGGGCCGCCGAACGCATCCTGCAGCACGGCAGTTGCGGCGCCCTGCTGTACTGGTCCGCCCGGCCACCGGCCAGTGCCCTGCGTCGGCTGCACCTTGCGGCGCAGGCGGGCGACACCGCCTTCTTCATGTTCCGCCATGCCGATGCCGCGCGCGCCTCGTCGCCGTCGCCGCTACGCCTGCTGCTGCGGCCCGCGGGCGACCATCTCAGCGTGACCATCCTGAAGCGCCGCGGCCCCCATCACGAAACGCCGCTGCTGCTGCCGCTCGCGCCGCCGGCGCCCGCCTTCGGCAGCGGCCAGCCTTCCTCCGAGCCTCGCCATGCGTTTGTGGATCAGCGTCTACCTGACGCAGCCCAGCCTCGACGCCCTGAACCCGCTCTGGCAGGATGATCCGGCAGCCGTGATCGTGGTGCTGGACCACGAAGCGGTAGTGGCCGTGACACCCGCAGCTGGCCGGCTGGGCGTACGGCCCGGCATGCGCAAAAAAGGGGCCGGCGCGCTGGCACCCCATGCCGAGTTCCTCCAACGCGATCCGGCGCGCGAGACACAGCTGCTGGAGGCCGCCGCGCTGGCCATGCTGCAATATACCCCCGAGGTGGCACTGGGCCCCGATGCCAGCCTGCTGCTGGACGTGGGCGCCGGCCTGCGAGTCTTCGGCGGTCCTGCCGCCTTGTGCCGACGCATACGCGACAGCTTGCGCCAGCTCGGCTGCCACGCTCGCCTCGGCATGGGTCCCACGGCACACGGCGCCTGGTTGCTGGCGGCACGCGCCACGCCGGGACCGCGACGCGTCCTGCGGGAGACGCCCCTGATACGCCGGATAGCGAACCTGCCCTGCCTGCTGCTGCCTCCTGCACGGCCGCATCGCGACTGGCTGGACGGTATCGGCTGCCGCACAGTGGCGGCCCTGATGAAACTGCCTCGATCCGGCCTGCAACGCCGGTGCGGCCGCGAACTGCTCGACTTGCTGGACCAGGCCTGCGGCCGCAAGCCGGAGCTGTTCACCTGGGTCCAGGCCCCACCCGAGTTCTCGGCCCGCGTGGAATTGCTCTTTCGCATCGACCACGCTCCCGCAGTCCTTGTCGTGGCTCGACGCCTTGTCCAGCAATTGGCGGGCTGGCTACACGCCAGCCAGACCGCGACCAATGCCATCGTTCTGGTCCTGGAACATGAACGCGGCCGATACGCCCGTCCTCCTACCCGCCTGACCGTGTCCCTGGCCAATCCGGGCTGGGAGGCCGACCATCTGCTGCGCCTGCTCAAGGAACACCTGGACCGGCTGGCGATGGAGGCGCCTGCCATCGCCATCGGCCTGCACGCCGATGCCATCGTGCCGCGCGCCACCCCTTCCGAAACCTTGTTCACCGATCCCGGCGGCACACCGGCCGACCATGACCGCCTGCTTGAACTGCTGGTGGCGCGCCTGGGCCCGGACCGGGTCCTGGCCGCCCGCCCCCTGGCCGACCATCGCCCCGAGGTCGCCAGCCGTTGGCTGCCGGCCCTGGATCGTGGCCGGCCCGATGCCGAAGCCTGCGGCTTCGCCGCCGAACGGCCCTTGTGGCTGTTGCGCCAGCCCATCCCCCTCGTCATGCGCCAGCACCGCCCCTACTACGGCACGCCGCTGCGCCTGGTGCGTGGCCCCGAGCGCATCGAAAGCGGCTGGTGGGACGGGGCGCCCGTCGCCCGCGATTACTTCGTGGCCGAAAGCACCGACCGCATCCGCTACTGGATCTACCTCGACCAGGCGCTGGAGGAACCGCGCTGGTATCTCCACGGCCTGTATGCCTGACGCCATGGACCTGCCCGCTTCCCTACCCGGCACCCAGCTTCCCGACTATGCCGAGCTGCAATGCCTGACCAACTTCACCTTCCTGCGGGGCGCGTCCTGGCCCGAGGAAATGGTGGCGCGCGCCGTGGACCTGGGCTATAGCGCGCTGGCCATCACCGACGAATGTTCCCTGGCCGGCGTCGTCCGCGCGCACGTGCAGGCCAAAAAGCAGAAGCTGCCGCTGATCCTGGGCAGCCAGTTCCGGCTGGAGGACGATGCCGGTCCCCTGCCCGTGCAACTGGTACTTCTGGCCATGAACAAGGACGGCTATGGCAACCTGTCCGAGCTGATCACGCTGGCCCGCTCGCACGCGGCCAAGGGCAGCTACCAATTGCGACCGGACGATCTTGCCCACCCTGATACTCGGCACGCGCATTTGCGCGGCATGCCGGACTGCCTGGCCCTGCTCGTTCCAGACCATGGACTCGAGCCCTCCCGCCTGGATGGGCACGCCGCATGGCTGGCCGCTACTTTCCCCGACCGATGCTGGCTGGCGCTGAACCTGCCCAATCGCGCGGACGATCCCCGCCACCGAGCCACGGTGGAAAGCGTGGCTCGCGCGCACGGCCTGCCGGTGGTCGCCACAGGCCAGGTGGAAATGCACGTGCGCTCGCGCAAGCCACTGCACGATGTCCTGTGCGGCATTCGGATGCGCCGGTCCGTGGCCGACTGCGGATACGCGCTGGCGGCCAATGCCGAACAGCATCTGCGGGCACGCGTGCACCTGGCTCGGACCTATCCTCCGGAGGCCTTGCGGGAAAGCGTGCGGATCGCTCGGCTGTGCACCTTCGACCTCGATGAACTGCGGTACGAGTACCCCGAGGAACTCGTGCCGGCCGGGCATACGCCCACCTCCTACCTGCGTAGCGAAACCTATGCCGGTGCGCACAAGCGCTATCCCGAGGGCATTCCCGACAGGGTCCGGGACCGCCTGGAAAAAGAACTCGCGCTGATCGCCGACTTGCGTTACGAGGCCTATTTCCTGACGGTCTACGACATCGTCAAGTTCGCCGTCGGACGCGGCATCCTCTGCCAGGGACGCGGCTCGGCCGCCAATTCCGCCGTCTGCTATTGCCTGGCCATCACCGCGGTCGCGCCGGAAAACATAGATCTGCTGTTTGGTCGCTTCATCAGCAAAGAACGCAACGAGCCCCCTGACATCGACGTCGATTTCGAGCACCAGCGCCGCGAAGAAGTCATCCAGTACATCTATGAAAAATACGGCCGCGACCGGGCAGCACTGACCGCCGTCGTCATCGCCTACCGCTCGCGCAGCGCGCTGCGCGACGTAGGGCGCGCCCTGGGCATGGATCTGGCCCTGGTCGATCGCGTGGCCAAGGCCCATCAATGGTGGGACGGCAGGAACAACCTGCTGCTGCGTTTCCAGGAATGCGGTCTGGCGGCCGAATCGCTGGAAGCGAAACTATGGGCGAACCTGACCGAGCAGTTGCTGGACTTTCCCCGCCACCTGTCCCAGCATCCCGGCGGCTTCGTCATGTCGCACAGCACCCTGTCGCGCATGGTCCCCATCGAGAACGCGGCCATGAAGGACCGCAGCGTCGTGCAATGGGACAAGGACGATCTCGATGCCGTAGGCCTGCTCAAGGTGGACGTGCTGGCCCTGGGCATGCTGACGGCGCTGCGCCGCGCGCTTGAATTCGCCAGCCAGCGGCGGCGGCACACGCTGGAACTTTATGCCATCAAGCATGGCGACGTACCCACCTACGACATGATCTGCAAGGCAGACACCATAGGCGTCTTCCAGATCGAGTCCCGCGCGCAGATGAGCATGCTGCCCCGCCTGCGGCCGCGCAACCTGTACGACCTGACCATCCAGATCGCCATCGTGCGGCCCGGCCCCATCCAGGGCGGCATGGTGCATCCCTTCCTGCGCCGCCGCCAAAAACCGGAAGAGATCGACTACCCCAGCCCCGACGTGAAGGACGTGCTGGAACGCACCTGCGGCGTTCCCATCTTCCAGGAGCAGGTCATGCAGATCGCCATGCGCGCGGCCGGCTACACCGAAGGCGAGGCCGATGAGTTGAGACGCTCCATGGCTGCGTGGAAACGCAAGGGCCGACTGGAAAAACACTACGAGAAAATCGTAGCCGGCATGCTCGAGCGCGGCTACGACATCGAATTCGCCCAGGCCATCTGCCGCCAGATCCAGGGCTTCGGCGAATACGGCTTTCCCGAATCGCACGCAGCCAGCTTCGCACTGCTGGCCTATGCCAGCTCCTGGCTCAAGTGCCACGAACCCGAAGCCTTCCTGGCCGCGCTGCTCAACAGCCAGCCCATGGGCTTCTACTCGCCCTACCAGCTCATCCAGGACGCACAGCGCCATGGCGTGGTCGTCCTGCCCGTCGACGTGCTGGTCAGTAATTGGGACGCCACCCTGGAAGACACCGGCGGCGAACGCCCCGCCGTGCGGCTTGGACTGAACCAGGTGCAGGGCTTGTCCGAAGAAACCGGCCTGCGCATCCAGGCCGCGCGCGAACAGGCGCCCTTCCAGGACGCCACCGACCTGGGCCGGCGCGCCGATCTCGACCGCCACGCCTTGCAGGCCCTGGCGGCCGCCGATGCGCTGCGTGCCCTGTCCGGCCACCGGCGCGCCGCCCTGTGGGAAGCCATCGACAGCGTCCCCCAGCGCGACCTGCTGCGCGACGCCATGGTGCACGAACAGGCGCCGCTGCTCGACGCGCCCAACGAAGCCGACGACATCCGCGCCGACTACGAATCCCTGAAGATGACGCTGCGCCGCCACCCCGTGGCCCTGCTGCGCGACCGCCTGGCCCGTCGCGGCTTCATGCCGGCCGAGGTATTGAAGACCTACCCCGACCGCCGCCTGGCCCGCGCCTGCGGCATCGTGACCGTGCGCCAGCGTCCCGGCACCGCCAAGGGCGCCGTCTTCGTCACGCTGGAAGACGAGACCGGCCAGGTCAACGTCATCGTCTGGCCGGGACTGGTCGAAAGCCAGCGCCGGGAACTGGTCGGCGCGCCGCTGCTGGGGGTGTACGGCACCTGGCAGTCGCACCAGGGCGTCCAGCATTTGCTGGCCAAGCGGCTGGTGGACCTGACGCCGCTATTGGGCAGGCTGGTGGTGTCGAGCCGGAATTTCCATTGAAAGCCGTTCCCTATTGATGGTCCTCGTGCTTCGGCTGGCCTCGGTCGTGCGTCAGCTTGCGCAGCAGCGCCAGGATGAACAGCGCGAACAACGTGCTGACGATGGCGGTCACCTCGCGCCCCATGCCCGCCGCGATGCCGATGGCGGCTGTCAGCCAGATGCTGGCCGCCGTGGTCAGACCGTGGATCTCGCGGCCGTTGGATTTGAGGATGGCGCCGGCGCCGAGGAAGCCTATGCCGGCGATGACGCCTTGCAGGACGCGGCTCATGTCTGCCACCTCCATACCGCCTTGCAGGGGAACAAGGACGAACAGCGCGGCGCCCACGGCGACCAGCATGTGGGTGCGCAGGCCGGCGGAGGTGCCGCGTAGTTCACGCTCCAGGCCTAGGAGGCCGCCCAGGGTCATGGCGACTAGGAGGCGGACGAAAACGCGGGTGAGTTCGGCTACGTCGGGAATGTCGGAGAATTCGCTGGAGGCGGCGGTCCAGATTTGGGTCCAGAGGGGGGCGTCCATAGCTGGCCTTTTTTATTCGGATAATCGTCAGCCTACGGGTAGGCGGGTGGGATGCGCAGTCACAGAGCATTCACGCTCGTAACAAGGTGTAGATCCAGCTCGCGCATGCGCGAGCAAGGGCAGCGACGTATGCACCCCAGTTATCCTGCATCCCTTCTGGATAAGATAACGAGCCATCAGTGCCCTGTTGCCACAACCGATATCTAGGACAGCCGGCCGAGAGCCAAGAAGCAGATCCAGAAACCGGTTCAGCCACGCACGTTCGATGAATTCATGATTTCTATTTTTCTCGAACGCAGCGGCATGCTCCCGATACAGGGAAATGACGTTGTCAGCAGGAGATTTGGGCAACACGGCACTCCGAAAACTTGAGCACGTGACGCGCTCAAGCATATCAGAGCCACCGACACTGCCCTCCCCTCGCCCCTACACCACCGACCGATGCCGCTCGATGCAAGTCCTCAAAATCGTATCGGTATCAAGCTCCCACCACCGATACGAAAATATCTCCACTTCACTAAACCCCGAAAACCCCTGCGCCTCGACCCACCCCCGCGCTTTGGGAATCTCGATCACCCCATCTCCCATCATGCCCCGATCGTTCAACAGATCGGTGGTAGGCGTAAGCCAATCGCAAACGTGAAAAGCCAATAGCCTTTTCCGCCCCGCCCGCTCGATCTGCGCCTGCAACTTCGGATCCCACCAGACGTGATAAAGATCCACCGCCACGCCAATATCCCCGCTACCCGCAGGATCCAGCAGATCGCACACATCCAGCGCCTGCTCCAGCGTATTGATGCACGCCCGATCCGCCGCATACATCGGATGTAGCGGCTCGATGGCGATGGGCATCTTGCGTTCACGCGCATACTCCAGCAATTGCGCGATCCCTTCGGTGACCTGCGCCCGAGCGCGAGCGATGTCGTGGTACTCGGCCTTGCCCTGCAAGCCGCCTGGCAGCCCGCCCACCACCAGCACCAAACATGCGGCGTTCAGTTCGCAGGCCTCGTCCACGGCCCGGCGGTTGTCGTCGCGCGCCCGCGTCAAGCCTGCATCATCCGACGCCGTGAACATGCCGCCCCGGCAATAGCCGGATAAAGCCAGTCCGTGGCTGCGCACGACGCGCGACACCTGTTCCAGCCCTGCCGCCGCGACCTGGTCGCGCCACGGGGAAATGGCGCGCACGCCGTGGCGTGCGCAGGCGTCCAGGATGTCCAGCAGCGGCACTTCCTGGCCGCGCGATTTGCGCACGGTGGCCGTGTTGATGGACATCCAATCATGATCCTGGGAAAAATCTCGCATGAGGCTTAGTCTCCATCCACGCCGTGCATCGCCAGCAATGTTTTCATCCGCCCCACCGCCAGCTCAGGCTGCTCCAGCAACCCCGCCCCATCCGCCAGCCTGAACAGCTCGGCGAAATGCTGCAGCGACCGCGCGCTCTGCTGCCCGCCCACCATCGCGAAGTGGTCCTGGTGGCCGTTGAGCCAGGCCATGAACACGACACCGGTCTTGTAGAAGCGCGTGGGCGCGCTGAAGATGTGGCGCGACAGCGGCACGGTGGGCGCCAGGATGCGGTTGAAGGCGTCCGCGTTGCCGGCCGCCAGTTCCGCCAGCGCCGCGCTGGCGGCCGGGGCGATGGCGTCGAAGATGCCCAGCAGCGCGTCGCTGTGGCGGTGGTTGGGCAGTTCGCCCTGGCCGTCGCCGGCGATGAGTTCGGCGTAGTTGAAGTCGTCGCCGGTGTACATGCGCACGCCGGCCGGCAGGCGGCGGCGCATGGCGATTTCCTTGTCCTTGTCCAGCAGCGAGATCTTGATGCCGTCGACCTTGTCAGGGTGCGCGGCGATCACGCCCAGCGCCGTCCGCATGGCGGCATCCACGTCGCCGCTGCCCCAGTAGCCCTTCAGCGCGGGGTCGAACATGTCGCCCAGCCAGTGCAGGATGACGGGTTCGCGGGCCTGGCCCAGGATGCGGTCGTAGACGCGTTCGTAGTCGGCGGGGCCGCGGGCCACGCGGGCCAGCGCGCGGCTGGCCATGACGATCAGGCGGCCGCCCAGGCCTTCGATGGCGGCCATCTGTTCTTCGTAGGCGCGGATCACGTCGTCGATGCTTCGCGCATCCTCGGGCGCCAGGTGGTCGGTGCCGCAGCCGGAGGCCACGCGCGCGTCCGGCACGTCGCGGGCGGCGTCCAGCGAGCGGCGGATCAACTCAAGGGAAGTCGGCCAGTCCAGGCCCATGCCGCGCTGCGCGGTGTCCATGGCCTCGGCCACGCCCAGGCCCAGCGCCCACAGGCGCTGGCGGTAGGCGATGGTGGCGTCCCAGTCCACGGCGCATTGCAGCCACGGGTCGATGGCCGCCAGGGGATCGGCCACCACGTGCGCCGCCGAATAGGCGATGCGATCGAACTGCGCGCCGGCGGGCGGCGCCTGGAACGGCGCGCGGTCGCGCAGCGCGTATCGCCGCAGGCCACCGGCCGACGGCAGGTTGATGGACAGGCTCATCGCCGGGCTCCGACGTCCAGGCGGGGCACGTCCACCCAGCGCCGTTCCTTCCAGCTTTGCAGCGCGGCCTCGACCAGTTGCACGCCCTTGGCGCCCTCGGGCAGCGTCCAGCGGTACGGCGCATCCTCGACCACATGGCGGATGAAGTGCTCCCACTGGATCTTGAAGCCGTTGTCGTAGACCTGGGTGTCGGGCACTTCCTGCCATTGTTCGAAGAACGGCATGGTCTGTTTCACGTCCGGGTTCCAGACCGGCTTGGGCGTGTTGACGCGCGACTGCGTGCGGCAGTCGGTCAGCCCCGCCACGGCCGAGCCATGCGTGCCATCGACGTGGAAGGTGACCAGGTCGTCGCGCCGCACGCGGGTCGTCCACGAACTGTTCACCTGGGCCACCACGCCGTCGGCCAGTTCGAAGGTGGCGTAGCAGGCGTCGTCAGCGGTGGCCTGGTAGGGCTTGCCGGCTTCGTCCCAGCGCGTGGGGATGTGCGTCTTGCCCAGGCAGGACACGGCCTGCACTTCGCCGAACAGGTTGTCCAGCACGTAGCGCCAGTGGCAGACCATGTCGAGGATGATGCCGCCGCCGTCCTCGGTGCGGTAGTTCCAGGAGGGCCGCTGGATGGGCTGCAGGTCGCCCTCGAACACCCAGTAGCCGAACTCGATGCGCACCGACAGGATCTTGCCGAAGAAGCCCGCCTTGTTGAGCATGTCCAGCTTGCGCAGGCCCGGCAGGAACAGCTTGTCCTGCACCGCGCCGTGCTTGAGGCCGGAGCCTTCGGCCAAGCGGCAGATCTCCACCGCCTCGTTCAGGTTGGTGGCGATGGGTTTTTCGCAATACACGTGTTTGCCGGCGCGGATGGCCTTGGCCAGCAGCGTGGGGCGCATCTGCGTCGTGCCGGCGTCGAAGAACACGGAATCGTCCGGATTGGCCAGGGCCTTGTCCAGGTCCGTGCCCCAGCGCGGGATGTCGTGGGCCTTGGCCAGGGCTTCCATCTTCTCGGCATTGCGGCCGACCAAGATGGGATCGGGCATGACCTTGTCGCCGTTGGACAGCGTGACGCCGCCCTGCTTGCGTATGGCCACGATGGACCGGATCAGGTGCTGGTTCATGCCCATGCGGCCGGTCACCCCGTGCATGATCAGGCCGAGTCGTTGTGTTGCCATGCGTGTCTCCGTCGTCGACTGTGTGCGGGTCTGCACTTAATTCACCATTTGGTGAATAGTGACGATGTCGCGATCGGATGTCAACGGCGGCCGCGGCTCGGGAACAGCGGGAGAAACCCTAATGCGCAAAAAAACCGCGCCGGAATACGGCGCGGTCGACAGGGGTTGGAACGCTGCGGCGGCTTAGAAGTCCATGCCGCCTCCGGCGGGCGCCGGGGCTTTCTCTTCCTTGGGCAGCTCGGCCACGGTGGCGTCCGTGGTCAGGATCAGGCCGGCGATGGACGCCGCGTTCTGCAGCGCCGTACGGGTCACCTTCGTCGGATCGACCACGCCGATGGCGACCAGGTCGCCATATTCGCCCGTCGCGGCGTTGTAGCCGAAGTTGCCCTTGCCTTCCAGCACCTTGGACACGACCACCGAGGGCTCTTCGCCGGCGTTGGCCACGATGGCGCGCAGCGGCGCCTCGAGCGCGCGCAGCACGATGCGGATGCCGGCGTGCTGGTCGGCGTTGGCGCCCTCGAGCTTCTCGACGGCGGCCCGGGCACGCAGCAGCGCGATGCCGCCGCCCGGCACGATGCCCTCTTCCACCGCGGCGCGGGTGGCATGCAGGGCGTCGTCGACGCGGTCCTTCTTCTCCTTCATCTCGACTTCGGTCGCGGCGCCCACCTTGATGACCGCCACGCCGCCGGCCAGCTTGGCCACGCGCTCTTGCAGCTTCTCGCGGTCATAGTCGCTGGTGGCCTGTTCGATCTGCGCCTGGATGGACTTGACGCGGGCGTCGATGCGCGACTGCTCGCCGGCCCCGCCGATGATGATGGTGTTTTCCTTCTGGACCTCGACCCGCTTGGCGCTGCCCAGATCCTCCAGCGTGGCCTTGTCGAGCTGCCGGCCCGTCTCTTCCGAGATGACGGTGGCGCCGGTCAGGATGGCGATATCCTCCAGCATCGCCTTGCGGCGGTCGCCGAAGCCGGGCGCCTTGACCGCGGCGACCTTCAGGACGCCACGCATGGCATTGACCACCAGCGTCGCCAGCGCATCGCCATCGATGTCCTCGGCCACGATCAGCAGAGGCTTGCCGGCCTTCGCGGTGGCCTCGAGCACGGGCAGCAGATCCCGGATGCTGGAGATCTTCTTGTCGTGCAGCAGGATCAGCGGATCCTCCAGGTGGGCGACCTGCTTCTCGGGATCGTTGATGAAGTACGGGCTCAGGTAGCCGCGGTCGAACTGCATGCCCTCGACGATGTCCAGTTCGTTTTCCAGCGACTTGCCGTCTTCCACGGTGATGACGCCTTCCTTGCCCACCTTGTCCATCGCCTGGGCGATGATCGTGCCCACGGCCTCGTCGGAGTTGGCCGACAGCGCCGCCACCTGGGCGATCTCCTTGTTGGTCGAGATGGGCTTGGAGAGCTTGCGCAGTTCCTCGACGACGGTGGCCACGGCCTTGTCGATCCCGCGCTTCAGGTCCATCGGGTTCATGCCCGAGGCCACGTATTTCATGCCCTCCTGCACGATGGACTGGGCCAGCACGGTGGCGGTGGTGGTGCCGTCGCCGGCGACGTCGGCGGTCTTGGAGGCGACCTGCTTGACGATCTGGGCCCCCATGTTCTCGAACTTGTCCTTGAGTTCGATTTCCTTGGCCACCGACACGCCGTCCTTGGTGACCACCGGCGCCCCGAAGCTGCGTTCGAGCAGCACGTTGCGTCCCTTGGGCCCCAGCGTGACCTTGACGGCATTGGCCAGTATGTTCACGCCCTGCACGATGCGGGCACGGGCGCCATCATGGAATTGGACGTCTTTCGCACTCATGTCTTTCTCCTCGTGGTGACGGATCGTCAGGCGGCCTTCTTCAGTTCGTCCCGGGCGCCTTCCAGCACGCCCAGCACGTCCTCCTCGCGCATGACGAGAATCTCCTCGCCGTCGATCTTCACGGTCTGCCCGGCGTACTTGCCGAACAGCACCTGGTCGCCGACCTTGAGCGTCAGCGGACGCACGCTGCCGTCATCGAGGGACTTGCCTGGCCCCACCGCGACGACCTCGCCCTGCTCGGGCTTCTCCGCCGCCGTGTCCGGGATCACGATGCCCGAGGCCGTCTTGCGTTGTTGTTCGATCCGCTTGACGATAACCCGGTCGTGAAGGGGACGAATCTTCATGATCAATCTCCTAAGCGATTGCAAATCATCAGAAAGGGGATGTCGGCACCGTCCGTGCAAGGTCGCCGGTGCCGGCAGCGGCTCGCTGCGGATCGAAAAATAGGAGCGGCTGCGTGCGCTTCAAGAGGGGGATGCGCACGGTGTTTGTATCAAATTGCTACATCAAATGATCAACCGATCCACCCGGCCCAGCCGATAGACGGCGCGCCCCGCGCGGCCCGCCTCCAGCGGATACGGCAGCACCGGGCAAGGCGGCTCGCGGCCCCCCGTCCCGTCCAGCGTGCTGTCCTCGTCCTCTACCCATTGCCACAGCCCGCTCTTGCGAGGGCGGAACAGCCACCGCACATAGCCGCGATGGGCGGCCGCCCGCATCAGCTCGTCGCGGTCGGGAGCCTCCATGACGACGCCGGGATCGGCGCTGTCGGCGTCGGGATAGTCGCCGAACGCCCGGTGGCCCGCCAAGGCCTCACTGGCGGGAGCCCCCAGCCGCCACCAGGGGCGCTTCACCACGCGCTCGAGATCCCAGGCTCCCAGTTGCCATGCGGCGTCCAGCAGCGCCTGCTCGGCCGACTCGATGCCCTCCCCCGGCGCATCGATCTGCAGGGCCGAACCGGCCACCGATCGCGGCGGCAGCGGCAAATCGTCCAGCCGCAGCGGCGTCTCGCGCGCGAAGCCATGCCAGTGGATGATGAGGAGAATGGGCGCGTCCCGTCTGGGCACGGTCGCGGCGGTAACCGCATAGATGGGAAGTTTCATGGCGGCCGCCTGGGCCGCAATCGTTTCAAAGACGTTCATCAGGCCTCCGATTCGATACGCGGGCCGGCATGCGGCCACGGCCCGCCATGCGGAAAAATTTATCGCGGCATGGCGCCCGCTTCAAGCCGCCCGAAATGAAAAAAGGCGGCCTGCAACGCAGGCCGCCAACACAGGCAACAACAACGACAACGAAAAAAGAATCAGCCGGCCACGGGGGCTTCCTTGCCCTCGACCTGGACGCGGAAACCCGAACGCACGTTGGGCCAGTAGTCCCAGATGGCCTTGTGGTGCGTGCAGCGGTTATCCCAGAATGCGATCGAATGCGGTTCCCAGCGGAAGCGGCAGGTCCACTCGGGCTTGTTGCAATGGTCGATCAGAAACTGCAGGATGCGGTCGCCTTCCAGGCGGGGCAGTTCGTTGATGTGCGACGTGAAATCGGTGTTGACGAAAATCAGCTTCTTGCCGCTTTCGGGATGGCGCACGATGACCGGGTGCGAGGAAATCGGCGTGCCGGGACCGAAGACCCGCGTGCCGTCATGGGTGGCGGTCAGGCCTTCCAGGTAGGTCTTCATCCGGGGCGACAGCGCGTCGTAGGCAGCGTACATGCTGGCGAACATGGTGTCGCCGCCGCCGTGCGGAGGCACCGTGTGGTTGTACAGCATGCTGCCCAGCGGCGGGATGGGCGCACAGGACTGGTCGCTGTGGAAGTTCTCGCCCGAGATCTGCTTGGAGGTCTCGTCGTAGTGGAACTTGCGCACCAGGGGATTATCGGTGGTCTTGCTGATGGTGTTGACGCCGACGTGCTTGCCCAGCGTGCCGAAATATTCGGCCGTGCGGATCTGGTCCTCGAAACTGATTTTCTGGTCACGAAAGAAAATGACCTGGTATTCGATGAAAGCCGCGTGCAGTTCCTTGACCTCCTGGTCGGACAGCGGGCGGGTCAGATCGATATTCCCGATTTCCGCGCCTATATGCGGGGATATGGGTTTGACCGTGATGGCTTCATATTTCATGATGTTTTCCTGATTCCGCAATGACAAACTACCGGACACGCCCGGCGGCCACCGGCGACCCGGTCGGCATGGGTGAAATCATCCCTCTTGGGCCGCGATCCTGCTAGCCTTCAGTTCGACTAGTTGTTATGCAGTTTTCGCATTACTCACGCAACCGGTTCGCTGCCCACCAGGGTTTCCGCCGCCGTCTGCCGCAGCAGGTCCACGGTCTTGGCCGTCAGCAGCGTGGGCGGCCGCCGGCTGTGCGTGACCAACCCAATCACGCCGCCCACCACGGGCTCGACCAGCGGGCAGATGCGCAGGTCGGTGCCCGGCATGCCCGCGCGCACCAGGTTGTAGGGCACCACGGCCGCGCCGAAGCCCTTGTCGACCAGCGCCACGATGGCCTCGACCCCGTCGATCTCGAAGGCGATATCCAGCGCGATGCCCTGCCGCGCGGCCTCGGCCTCGACCAGCATCCGCAGCGGATGCGGCTCGGACGGGAAGATCAGCCGGTGCTCGGCCAGGTGGGAAAAGGCCAGGGGCCGGCTCTCCTGTGCCGTCTCGGTCTTGCGCAGGATCAGGCATAGCGGCTCGCGCACCAGGGGCTCGATCTCGGTCAGGGTCGAGACGGCCGGGTCGTACATCAACGCGGCATCCAGCTTGTCGGAGATCAGGCGTTCGTACAGCGTCATGCTCAGCGCCTCGACGATGGTCAGCCGCGCCAGCGGGAAGCGCTCGCTGAAGGCGCGCACCAGCGGCACGGTCAGCACCCTGCCCAGGGACGGCGGCATGCCGATGACCACCCTGCCGGTGATTTCGGTTTCCGACCGCGACAGCACCTGGGTGGCCGCATCCAGCTGTTGCAGCACGCTGCGGGCGAACAACAGGAACTGCTCGCCCGAATCGGTCAGCACGATGCCGCGCCCATGGCGATGGAACAGGGTCTTGCGCAGGTCCACCTCGAGCTGGCGGATCTGCCTGCTCAGGAAAGGCTGTCCAAGGCCGAGCGCCGCGGCAGCGCGGCTGAAACTGCCATGCTCGGCCACGCGGACGAAGTATTCGAGCTGCTTGAAATCCATGGTTTTCGGTCTAACAGAAATGCAGTATTCGCATAGCTTGTTGCTATCTTCCAGCTAAGGCCGTAATTTGGCAAGAAGGTCTTGACACGGTTCGACGCGCGCTTATAGTGTGTCACCTATTAACCATTGGACCATACACGAAACACGACATCCGGTTTGACGGCCAGGTGTCGAAACTGTTTTTCGTGGGAATCCGATGGCCTGCGCAAACCATCCCCGGATTGCGCGGATTATTAACGGAAGAGACATCAATAATATTCCCGTCCATGGGGCCGGAATAATCACCCTTTATCCGCCTGGAACCGGCCGGATATTTTCTTCCTTCGTTTTTTTCGTCCAGAGAGCATTCACCATGGCATTGAGAAAATACGTGCTGCGAACCTGTGTTGCCGCGGCCTTCGCGTCCCTCGGACTGTCGGGAGCCGCCAGCGCGCAGGGTTACCCGACCCGCCCCGTCACCATGGTGGTGCCCTTCGCCGCGGGGGGCTCCTCCGACATCCTGGCCCGCGCCTTCGGCGCCTCGCTGGCCGCGCGCCTGGGGCAACCGGTCATCATCGAGAACAAGCCCGGCGCGGGCGGCATCATCGCCTCGGACTACGTGGCGCGGGCGCAGCCGGACGGCTACACGCTGCTGTTCGGCACCATCGGTACCCATGCCATCAACCCGGTGCTCAAGAAGACCCTGCCCTTCGACGTCGCCAAGAGCTTCACCGCCATCGGCCGCCTGCAGGACGGCCCCCTGGTCCTGGTGGTCAACCCCTCGCTGCAGGTCAAGAACCTGCAGGGCCTGATCGACTACGCCCGCGCCAACCCCGACAAGCTGTCGTATGCCTCGGCGGGCATCGGCGCCATCTCGCACCTGGCCGGCGAGCTGTTCAAGTCGGAAGCCAAGGTGGAGATCGTCCACGTTCCGTACAAGGGCGGCGGCGCCGCCATGCCGGACCTGCTGGGCGGACAGGTCCAGCTCATGCTGGAAACCATTCCCAACACCTTGGCCTCGGTGCGCGCCGGCAAGCTGCGGGCGCTGGCCATCAGCAGCGACAAGCGTTCGGCCGCGCTGCCCGACGTGCCCACCTTCAAGGAAAGCGGCCTGAAGGGGCTGGACGTCACGACCTGGACCGGCCTGTTCGGCCCCGCGAACCTGCCCGCCGACATCGCGTCGCGCCTGAACGCCGAGATCGCCAAGGTCGCCGCCGATCGCGACTACATCGCGCGCATCGAGCAGACCGGCAGCGAAGTCGCCAAGCCCATGTCCAGGGAACAGTTCGCCGCCTTCGTCGGCAGCGAGGTCGCGCGCTGGCGCAACGTGGCGCAGGCCGCGGGCGTGCAGCCGGAATAAGCCTGGGCCCTTCCCCCTAGCCCGGAGAGTCGCCGCGCGGCCCTCCGGCCGCGGGCGCCGCCTTTCCGGCCGATGCGGATTGCACGGGCGGCGCCTGGGGAGACAGGGATTTCACGCAGGCGACATAGTCGGCGTCGACCTCGGCCAGCGAGGTGCTGCCCTCGTAGATTTCCGAGACCAGCCCGATGAACCAGGTACGGGTCTCGGCATCGTCCAGGCGAGAGTTCGAAAGCACGGCGTCGATCGTGCGCTGGGCGGTCCATCCCATGTCCCTGAGCCGGACGATGACCTCTTTCACGTCACGACTGGTCACGCACTCCTCCTGCCCCGAAGTCGTGACACCTGCCCGGTCGTGACCGGTCATGGCGCACCCCATCGTCACAGCGGTCGCGAGTCCCGCGAGCACCGTTCTCATGGATTCCGCAATCCTCGTAATTTGTCGTTGTCTGCCCAGCAGGCAAGCATATAGAAGCGCGGCCGCGAACTCCACAGCGCCGCGCCGCTCGTTGCGCCGCGCGCGACACGGCCCGCCGACGCAACCAAGCTGTTAAACCCGGAAAAAACCGCAACGGCGCTGTAACCCCTCGCGACCGGCCATGCGGCTAAGCTGGACCCAAATCGGAACGGACTCCGCCATGCGCATTCCTCCCACGACGCGCGAGACCCGCCCCACTGCGGAAGCCCACCTCAGGGCAGTGGTGCACCCACTGCGTCCGGACATCCCGGCCGGCGCCATCACCATCGAAACAGACGAACGCGGGCTCTGGAGCGCCCAGATCTTCGGCGTCGAGCAGTCGCTGCAAAGCCCCGGGGAATCCCTGTATCAGGAGGTGATGGACCGCCTGTCGCACTGGCATCCCATCTACGAACACGACGAGATCGCGGCGCTGCTGACCACGCTCAAGATCATCGCGCCCAAGGCGGGGCTGGCCATCCCTCCCGGCTCCCTGAAGCTGATCGAACTGCCCGCCGGCGTCCTGGTGCTGACGCTGAACGACGTTCCCGTCGTGGCGTCGGAAGACCCGCTGCACCTGCTGTCCCAAGCCGTCGTCAGCCTGCGCGCCGCCCAGGACTCCGCGCGCTGAGCGCGGCCCCGGGCATCCCCCAGCATCCGGGAAAAGCGGCGGCTGGTATCATGATGCTCCCCGCCCCTCCAGGGCGGGCCAGCAACAGGTGAAGCATGTTCCCAGCACGACTCACAGACGGCTACCGCTCTTTCCTGGGCGGCCGCTTCAACGACGAACGCACCCGCTACAAGACGCTCGCCGAAAAGGGCCAGAAGCCCGAAATCATGGTCATAGGCTGCTGCGATTCCCGCGTGGCCCCGGAAGTCATCTTCGACGCCGGCCCCGGCGAGATCTTCGTGGTCCGCAACGTCGCCAACCTCGTCCCTCCCTACGAAGGCATCACCCAGCACTACCACGGCACCAGCGCGGCGCTGGAGTTCGCCGTGCAGTCGCTGCGCGTCAAGCACATCGTCGTGCTCGGCCACGCGCTGTGCGGCGGCGTCTCGGCCTTCGCCAACAGCGCCGACCCGCTGTCGCCCGGGGATTTCATCGGCAAGTGGATGCAGCAGATCGCCCCGGTGGTCGAACGCACCGTCCCGCCTGGCGAAAACCCCGGCATGTACATCCGGCAGCTGGAACTGGCCACGGTCGAACACAGCCTGAACAACCTGATGACCTTCCCCTGCGTGCGCATCCTGGTGGAACGAGGCCAGTTGCAACTGCACGGGGCCTATTTCGGCGTCGCCACCGGCGTGCTGATGGTGCGCGACCCGGCCACCGGCGAGTTCCATCCCGTCTCCGAAAGCCCGCTGCCGCTGGACTAGGGCAACAATTTTTACGCAACGTCATCCGGCGCCGGCGGTCCAAGCGGTTTGCACCGCGCACGGCCGCTGCGCATGGAGCCTGGACCATGATGTTACGTATCGCCGCCACGGCGCTGTTGTCCCTGTCCCTACCCTTGCTCGCCCACGCCGCCGGGACCGCCCGGCTGGCCGGGCTGGACGACCGGGGGCAGCCTTTCTCCGCCTCGGTCGAATACGCCGGCAACAATCTGCGGGCGGCCTCGCCCCAGAGCCCCAACAACTACCTGCTGGCCCGCGGCGACAAGATCTACGCCGTCAGCCGCGTCAACGGGCAGCAGGTGGTCATGGAAGCGGCCGACCTGATGCGCATGGCGGGCGGCCTGATGCCCAGCCCGACGGCCGCCCTTGAACAGGTCAGCGCCATCGTCTCCCTGCAACCGACCACGCGCAGCGAAACCGTGGCCGGACTGGGCGGCACCGTCTACGTGCTGACCTACGAGGACGGCCGCCGGCAGCGGCGCACCGAAGAACTGGTCCTGACCTCGGCGCCGGCGGCCAGCGAACTGACCGCCGCGGCGCTGAAACTGGGCCGCAGCCTGGCCTCGCTGTCGGGCACGCTGCTTCCGCCCGGCGCCGACGACCTGGCGCGGCGCCTGCAGGCCGATCGGCTGGGCCTGCTGCGCTTCGGCGACCGCTTCCGGGTCGAGACCCTGGACGACCGCGCGCCCCCGCCTTCGCGCTTCGAAATGCCCGGCGGCTCGTTCCAGATACCCGACCTGCGGGGCCTCTTGCCCGGCCTGGGCGGCCGCTGAGCGGCGGGCACGCAAACCGCGCGGACCCGGCTAGAATGCCGGGATCCGCACGCCTGCCCGAGCCCATGCTCCCTCCCGTCCTGTCCGCCCCGCGCCACGGGCAAACGGAGTCCCCATGACACGCGCCACGAGATTCGGCGTGATCACCATCGTCGTCGGGATCGCCGTCCTTGGCCTGAAATACCTCGCCTACCGGCTCACCGGCAGCATCGCGCTGTATTCCGACGCGCTGGAAAGCATCATCAACGTGGCCACGGCCGTCATCACCGTGGTCGCGCTGTCGGTCAGCGCCATGCCCGCCGACGCCAACCACCCCTACGGCCACAACAAGGCCGAGTACCTGTCCGCGGTCCTGGAAAGCACGCTGATCGTGTTCGCCGCGCTGACCATCCTGCGCGAGGCCTACCAGGGCTTCATGAATCCCCGCCCGCTCGACGCGCCGGTGCTGGGCATGGCGATCAACCTGGGCGCCACCCTGATCAACGGCGCCTGGGGCACCCTGCTGATGCGCTACGGGCGCCGCTGGCACTCGCCGGCGCTGGTCGCCGACGGCCGCCACCTGTGGACCGACGTAGT
>NZ_JAOCLR010000034.1:0-50698 GCF_029845405.1 Pigmentiphaga sp. GD03639 | reverse complement strand
TCCATCATTCGGGCCGGATATTCAGTTCGCGCGCGAGCCGGCCGAAGGCCGCGATGTCGCGTTCCACCGTGGACCGCATCTCCTCCGGGGTGCCCTGGGCAGGCTGGAAGCCGCTGTCGGCCAGTTTTGCCCGGATGGCCGTATCGGCCAGCACCTGGCGGATGGTGCCCGAGAGGCGGTCGCGGATCGCGGCGGGCGTGCCGGCCGGCAGGGCGAAGCCGAAATAGGTGTTGGGGATGGTGTTCTCGTCGCCGCCGATCTCGCTCACGGCGGGCACGTCCGGCAGCAGCGGGAAGCGGCGGCCGCCGCCCACCAGCAGCGGCCGCACGCGGCCTTCGCGGATCGCGCCCAGGGCGGGTCCGATCGTGACCAGGGCCATGTCCACCTCGCCGGCCATGGCCGCGGTCAGCGCCGGGGCGCCGCCCTTGTAGGGCACGTGGGTCAGCTGTATGCCCAGCAGCGAGCACAGCGACTCGGTGCCCAGCTGGGTCATGCTGCCGTTGCCGAAGCTGGCATAGGTCAGGCGGCCGGGCTGCTTGCGGGCGGCGGCGACGAACTCCTGGATGGTCTTGGCGGGCTGCTTGGAGCCGGCCACCAGCACATAGGGGCCCCAGACCGCGATGCCTACGTAGGAAAAATCCTTCAACGGATCGTAGGGCAGCTTCTTGTACAGGCTGGGGTTGATGCCCAGCGCGCCGCGGTCGACGAACAGCAGGGTATAGCCGTCGGGCGCGGCCTTGGCCACGGCCTCGGTGCCGATCAGGCCGTTGGCGCCGGGCCGGTTGTCGACCACCACCGGCTGGCCCAGTCTTTCCGCCAATTGCTGGGCTACCAGCCGGGCGTTGGAGTCGGCCCCGGCGCCGGCGGGGAAGGGCACGATGACGCGGATGGCGCGGCTCGGGTAGGTGTCGCCTTGGCCGCGCGCGGCGCCGGCCGCGGCCAGGGCCAGGCCGGCGCCGGCGGCGATGAAGCCGCGGCGGGTGATGGAAGTGTCGCGATGGTCTGGCATGGGGTGTCTCCTTTTCTTTTGCAAACGGACGGCTCTAGGCGGTCGGTCCCCGGGCGGCGGCGATTTCCTGTTCCGACAGGCCGGCCTCGGCCAGGATCGCGGCGGTCTGTTCGCCCAGCGTGGGAGGAGGATGGCGGCTGGGCGGACGCTGGCCGTCGTAGCGGATGGGCCGGCTCAGCGCACGCACCGGGCCCATCTCCGGATGATGCAACTGGTGGAAACTGCCGGCGGCCGCGAACTCGGGGTCGTCCAGGATGTCCGGCACGGTCAGGACCGGCGCGTGCGGGACGTCGGCGGCGCGCAGCGCGGCCAGCCAGTGCTCCCGCGGCCGCGTGCGGAAGCGCTCGCGCAGCAGGCCCGACAGCGCCTCGAAGTTGGCGATGCGCGCGCCGCGGGTGGCGAAGCGCGGATCGTCCCGCAGTTCGGGCATGTCCACCGCCCGCACCAGGCCTTCCCAGAATTTCGGCGGCGACGAGAGCTGCAGGCCGATACGCGCGCCATCGGCGCACTCGAATGCCAGGCTGTGCGAATAGGACGCGCGCGTGGTCGACTGCATGCGCGTGCCGTCGCGGGTATAACTGGCGAAGAAGTCGGGCATGAAGGACATGGAGGCTTCGATCATGTTGACCTCCACCAGCCGGCCCCGCCCGCTGGCCTGGCGGGCGAACAGCGCGCCCAGGATGCCCTGGCACGCGTACATGCCCGCCAGCTGGTCCGAGATGGTGGGGCCGCGCACCTGCGGATCGGACGGATCCAGGAAGGTGTCCAGCATGCCGCTCAGGGCCTGCCCGATGGTGTCGAAGGCCGGCTGGCCCTCGTGCCGGCTGCCGGGCAGGAAGCCGCCGATGGCGCAATAGACCAGCTGCGGCCGCCGGGCGCGCAGCGTTTCCCATCCCAGTCCCATCCGGTCCATGACGCCGGGGCGGAAGTTCTCGATCAGCACGTCCGCCGTGTCCACCAGCCGCAGCAGGGCGTCGCGCCCGGCCGCGCTGCCCAGGTCCAGCCTGACGCTGCGCTTGTTGCGGTTGAAGGCGACGAAGTTCGGACTGTACTGGCCGTCGCGGAAGGCGCGGAAGGGGTCGCCTTCCGGCCGCTCGACCTTGATCACGTCGGCGCCCAGGTCGGCCAGCATCAGGCCGGCGTAGGGGCCGGTGATGAAGTTGCCCAGCTCCAGCACCCGGATGCCTTGCAGCACGTCGCCGGAGGCGGGCGCGGACGCGGCGCTCATTGCGCGTCCCGCCGGTATTCGCCGTAGCCGGGGCGATAGGTCTTCTCGTCCAGGAACTGGGTCATCGCCTGTTCGCGCCCGCCCTCGGTATCCATGAAGCGCATCTCGCGTTCCTTGGCCAGCAGGTAGTCGGCGGCCTGGTCCACGCTCATGCCGCGCACCAGGCGCAGGCTTTCCTTGATGGTGCGCAGCGTCTGCGGATTCTTGCGCGCCAGCGTGGCAGCCAGTTCCTCGGTGCGCGCGCGCAGCCGCTCGAGCGGCACGGACTCGGTCACCAGCCGCATCTGCGCGGCCACCTTGCCATTGAAGGGATCGCCCGTCATCGCATAGTAGACCGCGTCGCGGTAGGCCAGGCCGTCGACGATGACCTTGCCGACCAGGCCGCCGGGCAGGATGCCCCAGTTCACCTCGGACAGGCCGAACTGCGCTTCGTCCGCCGCGATGGCGAAATCGCAGGCGAACAACTGCACGAAGGCGCCGCCGTAGCAGTGCCCGTTCACCATGGCGATGGTGGGCTTGGGAAAGCTGCTGAGCAGGGTCCAGCGCCATTCGTGGTTGGCCAGACGGGCCAGGTGGCGCTGCTTGGGCTTGTCGTCCAGCGCGCGGAAGAACAGGCCTATGTCCTGGCCGGCGCACCAGCTGTCGCCCGCGCCGGTCAGCACCAGCACGCGCACCGACGGCTCCTCGGCCAGCTCCTTGAGCACGTCCACCATCTCGAAGTGCAGGTCCGGGCTCATCGCGTTGCGCTTGTCGGGGCGGTTCAGCGTGACCCAGCCTATGCCGTTGGCGATCTCGACTTTGACGTTCTTCAACTGATCGAATTGCATGCTTGTCTCTTCCTGGTTCAAAGCGTGATGTAGACGTTCTTCAATTGCGTGTAGGACACCAGTTCCTCGAAGGATTCCTCGCGGTTGTTGCCCGACTGCTTGTAGCCGCCGAAGGGTGCGGGGAAGAAATGCTTGGCGGCGTTGTTGACCCAGACGTAGCCCGCCTCGAAGCGGCCGGCGGCGCGGTGGGCCGTGTCCAGGCGCGTGGTGTAGACGCCGGCGGCCAGTCCGTACTCCAGCGAGTTGACCTGTTCGAACATCTCGTCCTCGTCCGACCACTTGAGAATGGACAGCACCGGGCCGAAGATCTCTTCGCGCGCGATGCGCATGTCCATGGTCACGTCGGTGAACACGGTGGGTTCGATGAAGTGCCCGTTGGCCAGCTCGGCGCCGTCGGGATGCCTGCCGCCCGCGGCCAGCCGGGCGCCTTCCTGCCTGCCCAGCTCGATGTAGTGCATGATCTTGTCGTACTGCTCGCGCGAGACGATGGCGCCCATGGTCGTGGCCTTGTCGGTGGGCAGGCCGGGGCGGTAGGCGCGCACGCCTTCCAGCACGCCCTGGACCACCTGGTCGTACACCGACTCGTGCACGAACAGGCGCGTGGTCGAGCTGCACGCCTGGCCGCACCAGGTGAAGCACATGCCGGCCACGGCGCCCTTGATCGCCCGTTCCAGGTCCGCGTCGGGATAGACAACTAGCGCGTTCTTGCCGCCCAGTTCCAGGCTGACGTGCTTGAGGTGCTCGGCCGCGCCGCGCGCGATGGCCTTGCCGGTGGCGATGCTGCCGATCAGCGTGACCTTGGGCACCAGCGGGTGGTCCACCAGCGCCTGGCCGCACTCGGTCCCGCCCGACAGCACGTTGATGACCCCGGGCGGCGCGATGCCGTCTATCAGTTCCATCAGCCGGTAGGCCGACAGCGGCGCCTGCACCGGCGGTTTCATGATGACGGTATTGCCGGCCGCCACTGCCGCCGCCAGCCGGCTGGCCGTGAACATCATGGGGTGGTTGTAGGCGACGATGCGGGCGCAGACGCCGTAGGGCTCGCGCACCGTCATGTCGATGACGCCTTCGCCCATGGGAATGGTGGAGCCGCGCAGCTCATAGACCAGTCCCGCGAAATAGTCGATGAGCTGGGTGGCGATGTCGACGTCGTTCATCAGCGCGGACACGGGATTGCCGCAGTCGATGGCGTCGATCATGGCCAGTTCCTCGCGATGCTCGCGCATGACCTGGGCGATGCGGCGCAGCACCGTGGCGCGTTCGCCGGGCGAGGTGCGACGCCACGAGCGATAGGCCTCGTGGGCGGCGCGCACGGCGGCGTCGACGTCGGCGCGGCTGGCCACCGCGCAGGGGCCCAGGTTCTCGCCGGTGGACGGGCTGAAGGAGTCGGCATAGCCGCCTTCCGGGCGATGCCAGGCGCCGCCGTAATACAGGTCGCGGTGCCGGGGGAGCAGTTTTTCGATGGACATGGTCTTCCTCCTGGTTCGGTGTCGTCGTGTCGTATCGGGCCGGCGGCCGGTTCAGCCGGCGGGCAGGAAGGCGCGCAGCACGCGCGCCAGGTCCCCGGGGTTGTCGCCGGCCAGGTCGTGGCTGCCGTCTATTTCTTCCGCGCGGCAACGCGGGTTGGCCAGCCGCAGCTTGTCCAGCGTGGGCGCCTCGAACATGTCGGACCGGCTGCCGCGCACGAACAGTGCCGGTATCCGCAGTTCCCTGACCATGGCCCACAGGTCCGGTCCCGGCGCGGCGGGCTTGCCCTGCAGGGTCTGGCGGAAACTGTCGCGGAAGTGCAGGTCGCGCTTGAGCTCGTAGCCGCCGGGAACGGGCCGCAGGAAAGCTTCGTAGCGTTTCCTGGCGGGAGCGTCCGCGGGCAGGCCGGCGGGCAGGCCGTGGTAGGCCAGTGCCTCGTCCACGGATACGAAGACGTCTGGCTGGTTGCCGATGCGCAGGGCGACATTGCGGCGGCCCGCGGCGGCCACGTCGGGCGCGAAGTCCAGGCAGGCCAGCGCCACCACGCGGTCGGGATACCAGTGCGCGGTGCACAGGCAGATCCGCCCGCCCATGGAGTGGCCGGCCAGCACCGCGCGCGGCCACTGCAGATGGTCGAGCACGGCGATGAGGTCGCCGGCGAAGTCGCGCAGGTCGTAGTGCCGCTCGAGGCTGCGGGTGGAGTCGCCGAAGCCGCGCAGGTCGACGGCGACCACTTCGCGATCGGTGGCCAGGGCCTCGGCGATGCCGGTCCAGTCGTACGAGAAGTAGGACAGGCCGTGCGCGATGAGGACGGGCGTGGCACCGGGGGCGCCGAAGCGGCGATAGAAGATCTCGACGTCGCCGCTGCGGGCGGTGCCGGTGCGATGGGCAATGGGGGCCATGGTGTGTCCTGGTCGGTTCGTGGTCGGTGGGTCAGCCGGCGGTGACGATGCCCATGCCCGTCAGCCACTCGGGAATGATCCGGTAGTAGCGCACCTGCATGGGATGGGTCTCGATCGCGCGCGCGGCGGCCGCGGCCGCGACCCAGGCCCGGATCTCGTGCCCGCCGAAGCCGGCCTTGCGGTCGATCTCGGCATCGTCGATGGCATCCAGGGCATCGACGTCGTACGCGCACAGCTTGGCCATGAAGGCCTCGTCCCAGTCGCGGTCGGGCGGCATGCACGGCCCCTTGCCGGCGACCAGGTCGCGGCCGGCCTGGATCACGCGGGCCTCGCGCGCGGCCAGTTCCTCGGCCGTGGGGGTATGCCGCTTGACCAGCCGTTGCGCGATGTCGTGCGGCACCTGGCGCAGGCGCGGCGTGGGAGGATCGTGCGACAGGCCGCCCGAGCCGATGATGGTCACGCGCAGGCCGCGCGTGGCCAGGAAGCGGCCCACGGCCTCGCCGAACAGGCGCGATCGGCGCATGGACGGCCGCGGATCGGCGGCGCAATTCAGGAAGATGGGCAGCACGTCGTAGCGCGCCAGCGCGCCCGTCAGTTGCGTCAGCGAGATGGCGTTGCCGTGGTCCACGCACATGTCGTAGGAAATGGCGGTATCCAGGTCCTGCCGATGCAGCGCCCGGGCGCACTCCAGCGCCAGCTCGGTGGGCACGCGCAGCGGGCCGCCGGGCAGTCCCCAGTCGCGCGTGCCGTGTGCCGCCAGGCCCAGGCAGAACGCCGGCATCAGGTCGTAGAAGAAGCCGTTGAAATGGTCGGGGCCGAAGCTCACCACCAGGTCCGGCGCGAAGGCATGGACCTCGCGCGAGACCGTTTCCATCTGGTCGAAGAAGGCGCGCTGGCCCTCGGGGTCGGACGCCTCGATATCCGCCAGCATGAGCGGACTGTGCGAACAGCAGATCAGTTGCGCGGGCATGGACGGCTCCTAGATGTGGACGGGGTCGAGCGTGCTGGCCGCGAACAGTTCGTCCACGCCCAGTTGGCGGACGGCCAGCCCCTGTTCGTACGAATAGCGCGTCATCGCTTCCAGCGTCTTGCGGTTGGCTTCCACGCCATAGGGCCAGAAGTCCCGGCCCATGACCGCCTCGGTCGCTTCCAGCTCGGCGGTCACCCACGGCAGCCCGATCTTCAGCGCGGTGACTTCGCGCAGGTCGCGCTCGGCGATTTCCTTGGCCTGGGCGAACGCCTTGTACAGGCTGGAGGGCAGCCACGGATGCGCCTGGGCGAGGTCCTGGCGCACGCCCAGCGCGTGCATGATGGGGAACAGGCCGGTGCGGGCGTAGTACGCCTGCTCGACCGCGCGATAGTCGGGGTACAGGCGCTGCACCCGGGGGTGGCCGTCGAGCAGGCAGGAAGGCGCTCGGGCGGAGATGACGGCATCGAGTTCGCCGTTGGCCAGGAGGCTGGACAGCGAGCGGCCCTGGGGCGCGCTCGACAGCGGGAAGCCCGGCGGAAGATTGAGCGGGAACTTGTCCTTGCGGCCGTACTGTTCCAGGCCACCCTGGACCCATTCGATGTCGGCGGCCTCGATGCCGTACTCGTCCTTCAGGAAACCCCGCACCCACAGCACGGCGGACATCTGGTACTCGGGCAGGCCGATGCGCTTGCCGCGCAGGTCGGCCGCGCTGGCGATGGCGCGGTCATTGCGGATGTAGATGGCGGAGTGGCGGAAGGTGCGCGACAGGAAGACGGGCAGGGCGACGTAGGGCGCGATGCCGCGCGACAGCGCGATCAGGAACGGACTGAAGCCGATCTCGGCGACGTCGAATTCTCCGTGGAAATAGGCGCGATGGAAACACTCTTCCACCGGCATGGGAAGGTAGTTGACCTCGCAGCCTTCGACGGTGACGCGGCCGTCCAGCAGCGGACGGACCCGGTCATAGTCCCAGGTGGCGATGGTGATGGGTAAGCGGGCCATGATGCTCCTGCGGTTCGATCATCGGCGCCCATTCTAGACCTCAAAAAATCAAAAGTATAGATTTTTGAGTTTTAGAGGTTTAGCATCGAGTCTGCGCATGCCGGACCCTCCATTCGAAAGACACGGGCGTGCGTATACGAGGAGACTTCCATGCACCGATCCATCGCGCGTTGCGCGCTCGCCGCCCTGTTCGTCTGCGCGTCCGCGGCGGCCCAGAAACCTTCCTATCCCGACCGGCCCGTGCGCGTGGTCGTGCCCTATGGGCCGGGCACGGCGCCGGACCTGATCGCGCGCGTCGTGAGCGAACAGTTGTCGCGCCAGACCGGCCAATCCTTCGTGGTCGAGAACAAACTGGGCGCCGGCGGCAAGATAGGCACCGAGGCCGTGGCCGACGCCAAGGCCGACGGCTATACGCTGCTGCTGGGCGGCAAGGACACGCACGGCATCCTGACCCATCTCTATCCCGACTGGCGCATCAAGCCCGAGAAGGACTTCGCGCCCGTCGCGCTGCTGGCCCGCATCCAGAACGTGCTGCTGGCCAGCCCCAAGCTGCCGGCCTCGAACCCGCAAGAGTTCCTGGCCCTGGCCAGGCAGAAGGAACTGCGCTATGGCACGCCCGGCGTCGGCACCAACCTGCACCTGGCCGCCGCCTACCTGCAAAGCAACTATGGGCTCAAGCTGCTGCACATCCCGTACAGCCGCAGCTTCGCCGAGGCCCTGCCGGCGCTGGCGCGCGGCGAACTGGACCTGGTGGTGGCCGGCCTGCCGCCGGCCATGCCGCTGCTCAAGGACGGCCGCATCAAGGCCATCGCCGTGACGGGCACCCAGCGTTCGCGCTTCGCGCCGGACATTCCCACCTTCGCCGAATCCGGCGTGTCGGGCCTGGAGTCGGGCGGCTGGTTCGCGCTGTTCGCCCCCACGGGCACGCCCCAGTCCGCCGTGGATGCATTGTCGAAAATGGTGGCGACCGCGCTGCGCGAGCCCGCCGTGACGGAGAAACTGTCCGGCGTCTACGCCGACCCGGCCCCCTCGTCACCCGCCGAACTGGCCAAGCTGGTCGCCGACGAAACGCAGCGCTGGGGCAAGGTCGTGGCCGAAACCGGCATAAAACTCGAATAGAAGAAGAGGACCCCCCTACGCGCTGACGCGCGCCCCCCAGGGGGCGAAACCGGCGGACCGGCAAAGCCGGATCCGCGGTTTCCTGGGTCTAGAGAAAGTATCTTGGACTGAAGCACGGTTGCTATCGCTGGCTGCCCGCGGTAGCAACGGTGTGGCGTACCAAGAAACAGGCACTAGACCCAGGGCGCCGCGGATCCGGCTTTGCCGGTCCGCCAGCGCCGCCCCCTTGAGGGGGCCCGCGTCAGCGGGTAGGGGGTGGGCTTCCCCTGGGGGGCTAAAACAATACCGTCGACAGCTTCCGGCGGTACTGCGAGACCAGCTCGGGTTGGGCCGAGGCCATGTCGAAGACGGCGATCATGGTCTTGCGGCCGATCTCGTCCTGGAAGCTGCGGTCGCGCCGGACGATTTCCAGCAGTTCGTCCATCGCGCCGGCCCAGGCGCGGCGCGCGATGCGCTTGTTGGCCAGGTCCAGGCGCGCCTGCAGGTCGCCGGGGTTTTGCTGGATACGGGCCAGCAGCTCGGTTTCCTCGGGCGAATCCTGCGCCTGCTCGACCGCGTTCAGCGCGGTCTCCAGGTTGGCGTAGTGGGGGTCGGCCTTGGCCTGCGGCGTCAGCAGCGCGAACTGGGCCTTGGCGTCCTCGGGGCGGCCCGTGGTCAGCAAGAGCTCGACATAGTCCATGCGCGCCGGATCGTAGGCCGCGTCCAGGACCAGCGCCGCGCGCAGGTGCTTCTCGGCGGTGGGGACGTCCCCGGCCTGCATGGCCGCCATGGCCTGCTGGTGTTCCTGTTCGTGCGGCAGCGGCAGCAGGCGGTCGATGAAGGCGCGGATCTGGCCTTCGGGCATTGCGCCGGTGAACTGGTCCACCGGCCGGCCGCCCAGGATGGCGACGACCAGCGGAATGCTGCGCGCCTGGAAGTGGGCGGCCAGCTGCTGGTTCTCGTCGACGTTGACCTTGACCAGCTTGAAGGCGCCGCCATAGTCGCGCTCCAGCTTTTCCAGGGTCGGGGTCAGGGACCGGCAGGGGCCGCACCACGGGGCCCAGAAATCGACCAGGACCGGTTTGTCGCGCGAGGCCTGCAAGACCTCGCTTTCGAAATTGGCTAGCGTGACATCCATACCGGGAATCCTATGGCTATGAAGCGGTAAGCAAAAAGAGATTGTGCTTGATTTTTCGCTTCGGGGGGCCGTGCTGTCCGGGGCGACGCGCCTACGCCGCCGTATCCTGCGCGAAGGCCCGCAGGTAGGCCGTCAGGCGCCGCACGCCGGGCGTGGCCAGCTTGCGCGCGTGGGAGATCAGGTAGAACGAGCGGTCGAGGCGCGGCAGCCCCGTGGGCAGCTCGACCAGTTCCCCGGTCGCCAGCATGTCGCTGACCACCCAGCGCGACAGGCAGGTAATGCCCAGCCCGCCCGCGGCGGCGCGCTTGATCGCTTCCGAGTTGCCGAACTCGATGCCCGACTTCATGTGGTGCAGGTGCGGGGTCAGCGCCTCGCGTATGGTCTCGCGGGTACCGGAGCCTTCCTCGCGCAGCAGCCACGTGGCGGCGCGCAGCTGGGCGGTCGAGACCCGGCCGCCCGCCGGCGGCACGATGGGGTCGCGCGCGCCAGCCACGATCACGAGTTCGTCGGTCAGCCAGGGCTCGACGGTCAGTTCGGGCTGTTCGCACGGCCCCTCGACCAGGGCCAGGTCCAGCTCGAAATTCACCACCTGGGTGGCGATGGCCAGCGTGTTGGCGATGGCGACATGAGCCGTCCATTGCGGCTGGCCGCTGTCCGCCAGGTCGCGTTGGAAGCCCGCCAGCAGGGTGGGCAGCACGTAGTTGCCGATGGTGGTGCTGGCGCCGATGCGCAGCACGCCCACGTGGCCCTGGCCGTCGCGGGCCCAGCGTTCGATCGCGGTGGCGCGGTCCAGCAGCTCGCGCGCCTGGGGCAGCAGTTCCCGGCCGTTGTCGTTGAGCACCAGGCGCTTGCCCACCCGGTCGAACAACGCCATGTCCAGGGCCCGCTCCAGGTCGTTCAGCGCCGCACTGGTGGCGGACTGGGACAGCGCCACGGCCGCGGCGGCGGCGCTGGTGCTGCCGGTGTCGGCGACGGCGGCGAATATCTGCAATTGGCGCAGGGTCAGGCGCAGGGCTTCCATATAACTCGAATTACCGGTTTTCCAGCTTGAATATACAAAAATAAACCGTTTTGACGGATCGAAGAGCGTGCTTAGAGTGGAGGGCGTTCATTCCAGAAGTTATTAGCTTATGTCGAATTCGTCTGCTACCTCCATCGCCGCCGCCGGCCGCCCGTCTCAGGGCAAGGCCGGATTCTTCCGGCAGGCGGGCCCCGGCCTCCTCCTGGCCACGGCCATCGGGGTGGCCGCGATGAGGCTGGCGGGCTGGGAATTCTTCGCCAGCCGAGGGTTCAGCGCGCTGACGCTGGCCATCGTGCTGGGCATGCTGGTGGGCAACACCGTCTATCCGCGCATCGCCGCGCCCAGCGCGGCCGGGGTGGGGGTGGCCAAGCAGACCCTGTTGCGTGCGGGCGTCATCCTGTATGGCCTGCGCCTGACGTGGCAGGACATAGGCGGCGTCGGCGCCGCGGGCGTGGCCATCGACGCGGTCATGCTGCTGTCGACCTTCGGCCTGGCATGGCTGGTGGGCACGCGGGTGTTCAAGCTCGACCGGACGTCGGCCTGGCTGATCGGCGCCGGCGGCTCCATCTGCGGCGCGGCCGCGGTCATGGCGACCGCGCCGGTCCTGCGCGCCAAGGCCGACCAGGTCGCGGTGGCGGTCGCGACCGTGGTGGTGTTCGGCACGGTGTCGATGTTCCTCTATCCTTTCCTGTACGAACTGAACCAGCAGTGGGGCCTGATCCCGGGCGGCACGCACGGCTTCGGCGTCTACGTCGGCTCCACGGTGCACGAGGTGGCCCAGGTCATCGCCGCGGCCCGCGCGGTGGGAACCGAAGCGGCCGACACCGCCGTGATCGCCAAGATGGTGCGCGTCATGATGCTGGCTCCGTTCCTGCTGGGGCTGTCCGCCTGGCTGGCCTGGGAGTGCGCGCGCGGCAAGGCCGACGGCAAGGGCGAGGGCAGCGGCCTGTGCATTCCCTGGTTCGCCGTGGGCTTCATCGCCATGGTGGTATTCAATTCGCTGGTGTCGATTCCCGACTGGCTGATGTCGGCCGCGATCGACTTCGATACCCTGCTGCTGGCCATCGCCATGGCCGCGCTGGGGCTGACCACCCACGTCGGCGCGATCCGCCGCGCCGGCTTGCGCCCGCTGCTGCTGGCCGGGCTGCTGTTCGTCTGGCTGGTGGGCGGCGGCGCGCTGGTCAATGCGTTGATCGGCTAGGTCCTGTTGCGGGATCGCCCAAGGGGGCGGGCATCCCGCTGCGGCGATGCCGTGGCGGGTTAAAATCGCGCTTTTCGACGCTCGCCCGCTGCCCCGGCACGCCGGGTGCCCGCAAGGTCCCACATGTCCAGTTCCCCTTCTTCCTCTTCTTCCCCCGAGGCGGTGCAGATCGGCATCGTCATGGGGTCTTCCAGCGACTGGGAGATCATGAAGCATGCCGTCGCCGTGCTCGACGAGTTCGGCGTGGCGCATGAAGCCCGCGTGGTGTCGGCCCACCGCATGCCGCTCGACATGGTCGAGTACGGCGCCGAGGCCACCCGCCGGGGCCTGCGCGCCATCATCGCGGGCGCCGGCGGCGCGGCCCACCTGCCGGGCATGCTGGCGGCGCTGACGCCGGTGCCGGTGTTCGGCGTGCCGGTGCCGTCCAAGTACCTGCGCGGCGAGGACTCCCTGCTTTCCATCGTGCAGATGCCCAAGGGCGTGCCGGTGGCCACCTTCGCCATCGGCGAAGCCGGGGCCGCCAACGCGGCGCTGCATGCGGTGGCCAACCTGGCCTGTACCGATCCAGCGCTGCGCAAGAAGCTCGAGGCCTTTCGTGCCCGCCAGACCGAGGCCGCGCGCGCGATGGCGCTGCCTCCGGGGGCACAGGCATGAGCGAAGGCAAGGCGAAGGCGCGCGTGGTGCAGCCGGGCGGCTGGCTGGGGCTGCTGGGCGGCGGCCAGCTGGGCCGGATGTTCTGCCATGCCGCGCAAAGCATGGGGTACCGCGTGGCGGTGCTGGATCCGATCGCCGATTGTCCCGCCGGCGCGGTGGCCGACCTGCACATCCGTGCCGGCTACGACGACGAGGCCGGCCTGGCGCAACTGGCCGAGCGCTGCGCCGCCGTTACCACCGAATTCGAGAACGTCCCGGCCGCCAGCCTCGAGAAGTTGGCCCTGCGCTGCCAGGTCAGTCCGGCTGCCGGCGCGGTGGCCATCGCCCAGGACCGCATCGCCGAGAAGGGCTACATCGCCTCGATAGGCGTGCCCGTGGCGCCCTATGCCGAGATCCGCGCTGAGGCCGACATCGCCGCGGCGCCCGCCTCGCTGTATCCGGGCATCCTGAAGGCCGCGCGCCTGGGCTACGACGGCAAGGGCCAGGCCCGGGTCGAGTCGGCCGAGCAGGCGCGCGCCGCGTTCGCCTCGTTCGGCAACGTGCCCTGCGTGCTCGAGGCCAGGCTGCCGCTGGAGTTCGAAATCTCCGTCGTGGTCGCGCGCGGCTTCGACGGCGAAGTGGTGACCTATCCGGTCTCCGAGAACGTGCATCGCGACGGCATCCTGGCGATCTCGACCGTGCCGTCGCCGCGCGCTTCCGAGGACATCGTGCGCCGCGCCCGCGCCGCGGCGCTGCAGGTCGCGGCCGGGCTGGAGTATTGCGGCGTGCTGTGCGTGGAGTTCTTCGTGCTGCCGGGCGATCGCCTGATCGTCAACGAGATCGCGCCACGGCCCCACAACAGCGGCCACTACAGCATCGATGCCTGCGTCACCAGCCAGTTCGAGCAGCAGGTACGGGTGCTGGCGGGCCAGCCGCTGGGGTCGTCCGATGCGCTGGCCGCGTCGGTCATGCTCAACATCCTGGGCGACATCTGGTTCCAGGCGGGCGAACAGGCCGCCGAACCGGCCTGGGGCCGGGCCCTGCAGGCACCCACCGCCAAGCTGCACCTGTACGGCAAGACCGAGGCACGGCGCGGCCGCAAGATGGGCCACGTGACCTGCCTGGGCGCGGACCGCGCGCAGGCCGAGCGCAGTGCCGCGCAGGTGGCGGCGGCGCTGGGCATCGCCTATCCGTAGCCGCATGAGCGCGCGCATCCTGCCGCCCACGCCGGAAGCCATCGCGCAAGCGGTGGCGCTGCTCCAGGCCGGACAACTGGTGGGCATGCCCACCGAGACGGTCTACGGCCTGGCCGCCGATGCCTCGGACGCCGAGGCGGTGGCGCGCATCTTCGCCGCCAAGGGCCGGCCCAACGACCATCCCGTCATCGTGCACGTCGCGGCCGGCGCCGACCTGTCGCGCTGGGCCGCCAGCATTCCGGAGGCCGCCCGCCGGCTGATGGACGCATTCTGGCCCGGGCCGCTGACGCTGATCCTGCCGCGCGCCGCCGGGGTGCTGGATGCCGTCACGGGCGGGCAGGACACGGTCGGGCTGCGCTGTCCCTCGCATCCGGCCGCGCAGGCCCTCCTGGCCGCGTTCGGCGGCGGCCTGGCCGCGCCGTCGGCCAACCGCTTCGGCCGGGTCAGCCCGACCACGGCGGCTCACGTGGCCGACGAGTTCGGCGACGCGGTGCCGCTGGTGCTGGACGGCGGGCCCTGCGAAGTCGGCATCGAGTCGACCATCGTCGACGTCTCCACCCAGATCCCCATCCTGCTGCGTCCGGGCCATGTCTCGGCCCTGGCCCTGTCCGAGGTGCTGGGCAGCCCCGTGCTGACCCGCGCCCAGATGGACGCGCAACGCCCGGTGCCGCGCGTATCGGGATCGCTGTCGGCGCACTATGCGCCGCGCACGCCGCTCAGGCTGGTCGACGCCGGCCGGCTCGCGGACGAGATCGCCGCCGAGGCGGCGCGTGGCCGCTCGGCGGGGGTCTGGTCCCGCCAGGATCCGGGCGGCGCGGCCTGCTGGCTAGAGGCGCCCGCCGATCCCGAACGCTATGCGCAGGCGCTGTACGCGACCCTGCGCGAACTGGACGGCAAGGGAGTGGATGTCCTGCTGTTCGAGCAGCCGCCCGCGGCGCCCGCCTGGACGGCGGTGCGCGACCGCCTGGGACGGGCGGCCGTGGGGTCGGGCGAGGCCTGATCTACTGCTTGCGCGCGTAGGCGAACCAGCCCGCCGACTGGCCGCTGTTGGTCGCCATGATCAGCAGCAGCGGCTGCTTGTCCTTTTCCGTCAACCGTATCGCCACGCCCTGCATGCTGGCGCCCGCGTGCTGGCTCAGGCAGTTCGTGGCGCTGCCGAACGAGAAGGTCGTGGTCGCGTAGTTCTTGCCCGAGGAAGCCCTGGCCAGCGCGCCGTTGATGTTGCAGGTGTCCGGCCGGCCGCTGATGGACGAGCGGGCCGAGAAATCGCCATTGGACTGCACGGTGATCGTGACGGCGGAACTGGTGCTGTCGCGGCCCGTCCACGTTCCGGCGTAGTTGGCCAGGTCGAAGGCATCGTTGTACTGGCTGTTGAAGCTGGACGTGAAGGTCACGTTCTGGCCCAGGTTGCCGTCGAAGCTGGACGCGCTGGTGACCGTCCCGGTCAGGTTAGCCGTCTCGACCGTGGTGTCGCCGGTGCCGAAGGTCTTGCCCGTGCCGGTGAAGGCCTTGCCGTTCAGGGACCCGGTGCCGCGGGTCATGCGCCGCACCTGGCTGAAGCCCTCGCTCCAGGACATGGCCCACAGTTCGTTGCTGGGCGTGACCAGCATGCTCAGCGACAAGGTGTCGCTGGTGAGGTTGCCGGTCCAGATGCCCTGGGCGTCGCTGTTGCCCCCGCCGCCTCCACCGCCGCCGCCGCTGTCATCGTCGGACGAGCCGAAATAGCCGTTGCAGGCGGTCAGGGACAGGGCGCAGAGCAGGGCGAGGACGGTGCGACGATGCATGGAAAGCCTGGCGGTCATGGGGTCAAGGAGTCTTGCGCGTGCGCTGCGGCGTCAGGTCGAAGCCTCCGGCATGGAACACCAGCGGCATGGCATCGGTGTGACCGCAATGCTCGACTTCGCCGACGAAGATGCAGTGATCGCCTTCGCGGTACCTGCTGCGGTTATAGCATTCGAACCACGCCGTGCAACCGTCTATCAGCGGGGCGCCATGCCTGCCGGGCCGCCAGGTGACGTGCGCGTAGCGGTCGGCGGCATGGCCGCGCGTGGCGAAGCGCCGGGCGACGTCGATCTGGTCGGCCGCCAGCACGTTCACCGCGTAATGGCTGGCCGCTTCGAGCGCCTGCAGGGATCCGGAGGTGAGCGACAGGCTCCACAGCACCAGCGGCGGCGATAGCGACACCGAATTGAATGAACTGACCGTCAGGCCGACAGGATGGCCGTCGGGGCCCATGGCGGTGACGACCGTCACACCGGTGGCGAAGCGGCCCAGGGCGGAGCGGAAGGCGGTGGAGTCGAAGTCCGGAAGAGCTGCGGGCATCCAGGGGGGAGGGCTGACGCACCCAGGTCGCGGGTTGCGTGGCTGATGTTGCTGTAATCCCTCATTCTATCCGGGCGGCGCGGAGCGTGTCGCGATTTCCCTTGCCAGCAGCTCGAGCGTCAGGGGCGCGCTGCCCTCGGCCTTGTTGTTGGCCACGATCCAGGCCGGCTGGCCCGCGGCGTGGGCGGCCAGCGCGGCTTCGGCCAGGACCCGCCGCGTTTCGGGATCCTGGACCTGGATCTTGTCGAAGGGCGAGAAGCGCGCCTTGGCCGCTTCGTAGCGCTGGCCCGCCAGCAGGCTCCAGCGCACCACCAGCGGGCCGGGGCCGGTCGCCGCCACGGCCTGCATCTGGCGCGCCGCCGACGGCATCCGCGCATGGATGGCGACGCAGTAGCGCACGCCGCGCTCCGCCAGCATCTTCATCATGCGCGGCGTGACCGCCTGCGGGTCGCGGAACTCCACCGCGTAGAACGGGCGTTCGTGGCCCTGCGAGGCGGGCAGCGCAGGCAGCGCGGCCAGGAACGCCGACAGGCGGGCGACCCAGCCGGCGGGATCGCCCAGGATCTCGGGGGGCAGCGGCGAGAACTGGAACACCAGCGGACCCGCCTTCGTGCCCAGGCCCTCCAGGCAGGGCGTCACGAAATGGTCGGTGGCCAGCACCGGGTCCAGGAAGCTGGGATTGGGGCCGGCCGGCGCGCCGCGATCGTCGCGCAGGACGGCGTCGGTCACCAGGTTGGGCGCCTTGACGACGAAGCGAAAACCCGTGGGCACCTGGTTCGCGTAGTGGGCGTACTGTTCGGCGGTCAGCGGCGCGTAGAAGGTGCGGTCCAGGCTGACGCTATTGAGCAGCGGATGGGACGAGTAGGCCGGCAGGCCTTCGCGCGACAGCAGCGATTCGCTGGCCTTGGCGCCGTAGACGATGCCATTCCAGCCGGCGAAGGCCCAGGACGAGGTTCCCAGGTGCAACTGTGCGGGCATCGCGGCGCCGAGCTGGCGCAGCGCGTCGGGATGCTCGGCGGCGGGAATCGTCCTGGCCCGGCCCCTGGCCTTGGCGGGCGGCCTGGCGGGCGCGTCGTCGAAGAACGAGCGCTGTGCGCCGTTCTCGTCGTCCGCCGCCTCGTCCGGACCGGGAGACTGGTCCTGCGGGGTCATGCGGCGATCAAGGCGCCAGGCGCACGATGCGCCAGCCCCCTGCGGCCAGGGGACGATAGACCAGCCGGTCGTGCAGGCGCGACGGCCGGCCCTGCCAGAACTCGATGGAGTCCGGCACCACGCGGTATCCGCCCCAATGGGCGGGGCGCGGAGGATGCTCGCCCAGCTCGGCCCGCAATTGCGTCTCCCGCGCGCGCAGCACGTCGCGGTCGGGGATTTCGGTGCTCTGGTCCGAGGCCCAGGCGCCGATGCGCGAGGCCAGCGGCCGGCTGTGGAAATAGGTGTCCGACTCCTGGTCCGAGGTCCGTTCCACCCGGCCCTCGATACGGATCTGCCGTTCGTGGACGGGCCAGAAGAACAGCAGGCTGGCATAGGGCAGGTGGGCCAGGTCCCGGCCCTTGCGCGACTGGTAGTTGGTATAGAACACGAAGCCGCGTTCGTCGTAGCCCTTGAGCAGCACGGTGCGCGCGGCCGGGCGGCCGCGTTCGTCCACGGTGGCCAGCGTCATGGCATTGGGGTCGGGCAACTGGTCGGTGACGGCGCGGCCGAACCAGGCTCCGAACAATTCGAACGGCGAGGCGGGAGCGTCGGCTTCCAGCAAGGCGCCCTGCTGGTAGTTCTGGCGGATGTCGGCGATGGACATGGTCGGCGGAAAGAAAAGACTACAGCCCTCACTATACCGGGTCGCCGCCGCCGTCCTCGCCCGTGGCGGCCAGGCGGCGCGCCAGGCGTTCCAGCGCGCGATCGCGTATCCCGTGGGTGCGCAGCGCCCGCGCGGTGTCCAGCACGTAGTCCACGCAGGCGCCGTAGCGCCCGTGGCCCCGGCGGATGGCAGCCAGCAGCTCCGTTTCCTGCAGGCCGCCGGCATAGCCCGTGCCGCGCCGGTCGATCACGAAGGCCAGCGCGTCGACGGGCCCCTGGGCGGTCTCGCAACGCAGCCAGCGGGGCAGGTAGGAACCCATCATCATCTCGCGTTCCCACAAGACCGCGAAGACGGGCCGGACGTCGGCGGCGGCGATGCGCAGCACGAAGCCCCGGCAACTGCCGCCCCGGTTCAGGCCGAATACCAGGCCCGGCGCGGACACCGTTCCCCGGTTGATGCGCGACCACAGGCACAGCGAACGGTGGTAGCCGCGCACGACCGCCTGGCGCCGTTCCTGCAGGGGGAAGCCGGCGTTCCAGATGAGCGAGCCATAGGCGTACAGCCAGACGTCGTCGCCCGGGCGCCAGGCGCTCAGGGCCGCGTCCATGGAAGCCTGGCGCTGGGCTTCGGTAAGCAGCAACGGGTGGTATTCGGGGGGAAACGTCTCGGGGGACACGCGGTGTTCGAAAAGGCGGCAGACGCCTTCATTTTAGGGCCGCCCGCGCCGGCCCGGCGGCGGGCTGGTGGAAACGATAGGATTTCCATTTGCAATCGATAGCATTATAAATGCTATCGATTGCAAATTATTCTTATAGACCAAAAAAGGAGAGGAGATGGAACGCAGGAGCTTCATGAAGGCCGCCGCCGGCGCGGCCACCGTCTGGCCGGCCTGGGCGGCAGCCGCCCCTGCGGCGGATCGCCCCGCCCGGCGCGATTTCCTGGTGCGCGGCGGGTATGTGGTTTCCATGGACGCCCGCCTGGGCGACATGCCGATGGCCGACGTCCTGGTCGTGGATGGCCGCATCGCCGAGGTCGGCCGCAACCTGTCCGCGCCGTCGGGCGCCGCGGTCATCGACGGCACCGGCATGATCGTGTCGCCCGGATTCGTGAACGGCCATATCCACCTTGCCCAGACCATGCAGCGCGGCGTATCCACGGAACATACCTTCGCGGACTACTACAGCACGCTGGTGCTCAAGTATTCCAACCGCATGAGCCCGGACGACGTGCGGCTGGCGGAGTACGTGGGCGCGCTGGAGCAGATGTCGCTGGGCACCACCACGTTGATGGACTGGAACCGCGAGGCCATGACGCCCGAGCATGCGGAAGCGGCGGTGGACGGCCTGCTGGATTCCGGCGTGCGGGCTATCTTCGCCTACAGCATCGCCGCCCGTACGCCGCAGGGCTCGGACGCGCCGCTGCGCCGCATGCTGGAGCACGCCCGTTCGCTGCGCGTGGGGCGGCTGTCGTCCGACCAGGGGCGCGTGATGCTGGGAGCCTGCCTGCCCGGGCCCGACTTCATGCCGCTGGAGCCCGCCTTCGCCGACATGCGCATGCTGCGCGACCTGCAGGTACTGACGTCCTTCCATTGCGCGGCGCCCATCTACGCGCAGCGCAAGAAGGGGCTGATCGCCACGCTGGCGCAGCAAGGCCTCCTGGACGGCAGGCTGCAACTGGTGCACGCCAACGACCTGGATGCCGGCGAGTTCAGGCTGGCGGCGGACCAGGGCGCCTGCCTGGTCAGCACCCCCGAGGCAGAACTGCACTGCGGCCACGGGCATCCGGCAATCTGGAAGGCCGCGCGCGGCCGCATGCCCGTCAGCCTGGGAACGGACATCCCGTCGGCCTTCGGCGGCGGCATGATGACGCAGATGCGCACCGCCCTGGCCGCCGAGATCGCGCGCCTGAACGCGCAGTCCTTCGCCGAGACGGGCAAGGCGCCGGCCGCCAAGGCGGTGTCGGCGCGCGACATGCTGGGCCTGGCGACGGCCGATGGCGCAAAGGCGCTGGGGCTGGGCGACGTGACGGGCTCCATCACCCCGGGCAAGCGGGCCGACCTGCTGCTGATCCGCAGCGACAGCGTCGCGACCGCCCCCATGCTGGATCCGGTCGGCACCCTGGTGCTGCAGGCGACGCCCGCCGATATCGATACGGTCATCGTCGACGGCCGCGTGGTGAAGACCGGCGGCCGCATGGTCGATCCCAGGATCGAGCCGGCGGCGCGCGAACTGCGGCAGCGTGCCCTGCGCATGGTGCAACGGGCCCAGCAGGCCTAGGCGCGGGCCTGGCGCCTCAGTTGGCCGGGCCGCGCCGCGTGGCCACGGGGCGCTTGGGCGAGCGGTTGAAGATGCCGCCCGCCAGCAGGCAGGCGGCGACGGTCCAGAAGGGCAGTCCCAGGCCGGCCAGCGCGCTCAGGCTGCCGAAGGCCAGCGGCAGCACGAACTGGCCGCCGTTGATGGTCGCCATGCGCAGCCCCAGCGCCTCGGCGGCGCGGCCGGGCGGCGCATGCGTGTGCAGCAGCGCCAGCAGGCTGGGCTGGCCGCTGCCCAGCGCCAGGCCCAGCAGGAAGGCCAGCATGATCAGGATGGGAACGTCGCGGAAGAACGGGTACAGCACGTAGACCGCGCTGGCGGTGAACATGGCGGTGCGCAGCAGGGTCCAGGGCGCCATGCGCCGCTGTATCCACGGCAGCAGCATGCGGATGACGAAGGTGGCCACGGCGAAGGCGGACAGGATGACGCCTATGGTCGTGGCCGACAGGCCGATCGAGGCGCCGAAGATCGGCACCATGAAGGAGTTCAGGTCCCAGGCGCCCGACAACAGGGCCGTGGCGATCAACACGCGGCGCAGCGTGGGACTGGCCAGCAGGTCGCTAACCTGTTCGCGCGAGGCCGGCCGGGTGTTGCCGGCGGCGCGCGGCAGCCGGTGCTGCTGCCGCAGCAGCAATCCCAGCGCGCCCAGCTGGCACAGCAGCAGCACGCCGAAGGCCCAGCGCACGCCCAGGTGGTCGATGGACAGGCCGGCCACCAGCGGGCCGCCGAAGCCGGAAATCGACAGCGACAGGGACAGGCGCGAGAAATTCAGGATGCGCCGGTCGGGCGTGGCATGGATGCCCATGACGTTCTGCACCGCGATCTGGCACACCATGCAGCCTATGCCGGTCAGGCAGCTGGACAGGAACAGCACCTGCGTGCGGGGCAGGAGGAAGGGCAGCAGACTGCCCGCGATCAGCAGGCCCACGCCCATGCGCAGCGGGCGCCGCGCGCCGATGTGGTCGACCCAGCGGCCGGTGTGGACCGACAACAGCATGGGGACCAGCGCGAACAGCGCCATCAGCACGCCCACGGTGAAACTGGAGGCGCCCTGCGCCAGCGCGCCCAGCGAGACCGTCACCCGGCCGCCGGTCAGCGCCATGTGGCTCAGGATCGCCAGCGTGCAGAAGACGGCGACACCGCGGTCGTCGAGCGGCGCGGCGTGCGGCTCGGGGGCGGGGGCGTCCTGGCGCGGCGTGGGTGCAGGCAAGATGGGAGGGGGCGGGAAAAATGTCGCCGTGGTCTCGCGGCGGTTTCTTGTGGTGGGTCCATTCTAACCCCCGGGGCCCGCGAAGAGGGCGGTCCGGCGGGCTGCTAACATCGGAGCCGTCTTCGTTCCGGCCGCGCGCGCCGTTCCCATGCCTTCTCGCCTTCCCCTTCCGGAGTTTCCGTCATGAGCTGCGACATCGACAGCGAGCGCCGCTTCGGCGGGCTGGACCGCCTGTACGGGGCGGGCGCCCTGGACGCGCTGCGCGCCGCGCGCGCCACCGTGGTGGGGCTGGGCGGGGTGGGATCGTGGGCGGCCGAGGCGCTGGCCCGCAGCGGTATCGGCACGCTGACGCTGATCGACCTGGACCACATCGCCGAATCCAACATCAACCGCCAGGTCCATGCCCTGGGCCGCACGCTGGGGCAGTCCAAGGTCGAGGCCATGGCCGACCGCATCCGCGACATCTCCCCGCAGTGCGTGCTGAACCTGGTCGACGATTTCCTCGATCCCGGCAATGTCGCGCGGCTGCTGGCGGACGAGGCCAGCGTGGTGCTGGATTGCACTGACCAGGTGTCGGCCAAGATCGCCATGATCCTGCATGTCCGGCGCAGCGGCGCGCCGCTGGTGGTGTGCGGCGGGGCGGGCGGCAAGACGGATCCCCTGGCGCTGCGCGCGGGCGACCTGTCGGAAGCGGTCAACGACGCGCTGCTGGCCAAGATCCGCAACCAGCTCCGGCGCCAGCACGGCTATCCCAAGGCATCGACCGCCGCGGGCAAACCGGCGCGCCGGGTGCCGAAGATGAAGGTGCGTTCCCTGTGGGTGGACCAGCCCGCGCGGCTTCCGGCGGCCTGGTCCCAGGACGTGGACGCGCCGGCCGGGGCGCCGCAGGGCCTGTCCTGCGCGGGCTACGGCTCGGCGGTCACCGTGACCGCCGCCATGGGGCTGGCGGCGGCGCATGAGGTGCTGCGGGTGGTGTTTCCGGCGGCGCGCTAATCCAGGATCACGTCGAACCAGCCGCGCAGGGCGTTGGACAGCCGCAGCCCCTGCGCCCGGCCCAGGTCGGCGCGCGTCACCACGGCTTCTTCCACCTTTTCCTCGTCCAGCAGCGCGGCGCGCTGCACGCCGGGCAAGAGGCCGCAGGATACCGGCGGCGTGACCCAGCGGCCGTCCAGCAGCAGATGGACGTTGGTGCGGCTGCCTTCGCACAGCTCGTCGCGTTCATTCAGGTACAGCAGGTCGAAGTGGTCGGGGTGGCCGGCCAGCCAGGCCGCCGCGCTTTCGTACCAGGGCCGCCACGTGGTCTTGTGGCGCAGGAGCGCCGTGCCCGAGTCCAGGCGTTCGGGGGCAAGCGCCACGCGGGGGCGGGGCGGCAGCGGCGGCAGCGCCGAGGTCTCGACCTCGACGCTGCCGTTGTCCGCGACCAGCACGCGCATGCGATGCCCGACGCCTTCGGGCAGCCCGGCGGCGGCCCGGGCGATGGCCCGCTGCACCGCGTCCACCGACCAGTGGTAGGCCAGTTCGGAGCACGAGGCGCCGAGCCGCTCCAGGTGCCAGGGCAGCAGCGGCATGCGGCCGTCGTCCTCGACCCGGATGGTTTCGATCAACTGCGGCCGCATGCTCAGGACGCCTTGGCGGCCGCTTCCTGCGGCACCATGAACTCGGCCAGCACCCGGCCGGTATGCGAGCGCGCGCGCTGCGCCATGACGTGTTCGGGCGTGCCCTGCACGACCACCTGGCCGCCCTCGTTGCCGCCCTCGGGACCCATGTCCAGCAGCCAGTCGGCCTCGGCGATGACGTCGAGATTGTGCTCGATCACCACCACCGTGTTGCCGGCGTCCACCAGCCGGTGCAGCACGCGTATCAGCTTTTCCACGTCCGCCATGGACAGGCCCACGGTGGGTTCGTCCAGCACGTACAGCGTGTGCGGCGCCTTGTAGGCGCGGCCGGTGCGCATCGTGCCTTCGTCCAGCCTGGCCTTGGCCAGCTCGGTCACCAGCTTGATGCGCTGCGCCTCGCCGCCCGACAGCGTGGGCGAGGGCTGGCCCAGCGTCAGGTAGCCCAGCCCCACGCTCTGCAGCAGTTGCAGCGGGTTCAGGATGGACGGATGGGCGGCGAAGTATTCGACGGCATCGTCGATTTCCATCGCCAGCACCTCGCCCACGCTCTTGCCGCGCAGGTGCACGGCCAGGGTCTCGCGGTTGAAGCGCGCGCCGTTGCAGGCGTCGCAGGGCACTTTCACGTCCGGCAGGAAGTTCATCTCGATGGTGCGCATGCCCTGGCCTTCGCAGACCGGGCAACGTCCCTCGCCGGTGTTGAAGCTGAAGCGCCCGGCGGTCCAGCCGCGCATGCGCGCCTCCATCGTGTCGGCGAACTGCTTGCGGATGGTGTCCCAGAAGCCCACGTAGGTGGCGGGGCAGGAGCGCGGCGTCTTGCCGATGGGGGTCTGGTCGACCTCCAGCACGCGGTCGATGCCTTTCCAGCCATCGATGCCGGCGCAGCCGGTCCAGCCGCTCTGCCCGGCGGCGTCCTTGCCCACGCGGCGTTGCAGGTTGTCCAGCAGCACGTCGCGCGCCAGCGTCGACTTGCCCGAGCCCGACACGCCGGTCACGACGGTCAGCCGGCCGACGGGGAAGCTGGCGTCGACGTCGCGCAGGTTGTGCAGGCGCGCCTTGCGCACCGCGATGCGCGGCGTGTCGTCGCCCACCGGGCGCCGGGGCTGGAGCGGATGCTGCAGGGGATGGGCCAGGTACTTGCCCGTTAGCGATGCGGGATTGGCGATGATGTCCTGCACCCGGCCCTGGGCGACCACGGTGCCGCCCCGCACCCCGGCGCCCGGGCCGATGTCGATCACGTGGGCGGCGCGCCGGATGGTGTCCTCGTCGTGCTCGACCACCACCAGCGTGTTGCCCTTGCCTTCCAGCCGCGACAGCGCGTTCAGCAGGATGCGGTTGTCGCGCGGGTGCAGGCCGATGGTCGGTTCGTCCAGCACGTAGCACACGCCCTGCAGGTTGGAGCCCAGCTGCGCGGCCAGGCGGATGCGCTGGGCCTCGCCGCCGGACAGCGTGGGCGCGGCGCGGTCCAGCGCCAGGTAGCCCAGGCCGACTTCTTCCAGGAACTCCAGCCGGCTGCGCAGCTCGGCCAGGATGTCCCGCGCGATGTCGGCCTCGCGGCCCGAGGTTTCCAGGTCGCGGAAGAAGGCGCCGGCATCGCGCACGGCCAGCGACGACAATTGCGCGATGGAGCGATCGCGCCAGCGCACCGCCAGCGCGTTGCGGTTCAGGCGCTGCCCGTGGCAATCGCCGCAGGGCTGGACCTCGCCTTCGTACCAGGCGTTCCAGGCGGTTTCCTCGCCGGTCTGCTCGGCGTCGAAGCCCTGCAGCTTGACGCCGGTGCCGAAGCAGGACGGGCACCAGCCGTGCTTGGAGTTGTACGAGAACATGCGCGGATCGGGCTCGGGGAAGCTCAGGCCGCACGAGGGGCAGGCGCGCTTGACCGAGAACACGCGTTGTTCCAGGTCGGGCGCCGGCGCCTCGACGCCGCTGGCCATCTCCACGCGCAGCTTCTGCAGTGGCCAGGCCACGCTCATCACGCCATGGCCGTGTTCCAGCGCCTCGTGCACGGCGGCCCGCAGCGCGGCCTCGTTGGCCGGATCGACCACCAGGTCGGCCACCGGCAGGTCGATGTCGTGTTCCTTGAAGCGGTCCAGCCGGGGCCACTTCGCGGTCGGGATGAAGGCGCCGTCCACGCGCAGGTGGGTGTAGCCCTTGTTCGACGCCCACTTGGCCAGGTCGGTGTAATAGCCCTTGCGCGCGCTGACCAGCGGCGCCAGCACGCCTATGTGCTGGCCCTTGAGCTCGCGCATGATGCGGCTGACGATCAGATCGAAGGTCTGGGGCTCGACCGGGATGTCGCAATTGGGGCAGTACTGGGTACCCAGCTTCATGTACAGCAGGCGCATGAAGTGATGGGTCTCGGTCATCGTGGCCACGGTCGACTTGCGGCCGCCGCGGCTGGTGCGCTGCTCGATCGCCACGGTGGGCGGGATGCCGAAGATGGCGTCCACGTCCGGCTTGCCCGCCGGCTGGACGATGGAGCGCGCGTACGCGTTCAGCGATTCCAGGTAGCGGCGCTGCCCCTCGTTGAACAGGATGTCGAAGGCCAGCGTCGACTTGCCCGAGCCCGACACGCCGGTGATGACCGTGAAGGTGTTGCGCGGGATCTCGACGTCGACGTTCTTCAGGTTGTGCTCGCGGGCATTCTTGATCTCGATCGCGCGCGCGGCGTGGCGGCGGCGGGACAGCAGGTTCTGCAGCGGCACGCCCGCGGGCTCGTCGTTGCGCGCCACCACATAGGGTTCGAAGCGCTCGGCCACGGCGGTTGCCGGCGCGGCGGCCGCGGCCTGGGCGTCGGCCAGGCTGCCGATCTCGGCTTCGTATTCCCGCAGCGCGCGGCCGGTGTGCGAGGCCGGGTGGTCCATGATGGCCTGCGGCGTGCCGGTGGCCAGGATTTCCCCGCCGGCGTCGCCGCCTTCCGGACCCAGGTCGATCAGCCAGTCCGAGGCCCGGATCACGTCCAGGTTGTGTTCGATCACGACCAGCGTGTGGCCGGCCGCCAGCAGCTTGCGGAAGGCGCCCATCAGGCGCGAGATGTCGTCGAAGTGCAGGCCGGTCGTGGGCTCGTCGAACAGGAACAGGCTGCCTTTCTTCGACAGTTTGGCGCCGATGGTGGAAATGCCCGAGCGCGCCGCCTCGGCCAGGTGGCCGGCCAGCTTCAGGCGCTGGGCCTCGCCGCCCGACAGGGTCGGCACCGGCTGGCCCAGGCGCACGTATTCCAGGCCCACGTCGGCCAGCGGCGCCAGGCCGTACTGGATGTCGCGCTCGCCCTCGAAGAAGTCCAGGGCCTCGGTCACGGTCATTTCCAGCACGTCGGAGATCGAGGCCGCCCGGCCCTTGCGCTCGATGGTGACCTCGCGGATCTCGGGCCGGAAACGGGTGCCGTCGCAGTCGGGGCAGCGCAGGTACACGTCGGACAGGAACTGCATCTCGACGTGCTCGAAGCCGGTGCCGCCGCAGGTCGGGCAGCGGCCGTCGCCGGCGTTGAAGCTGAACATGCCGGCCGTGTAGTCGCGCTCCTTGGACAGCCGCGCCTGCGCGAACAGCTTGCGCACGCCGTCGAACGCGCCCACGTAGCTGGCCGGGTTGGAGCGGGCCGTCTTGCCGATGGGGGACTGGTCGACCATGACCACCTCGGTGATCCAGTCGTCGCCCAGGATGCGGTCGTGCGCGCCGGCGGCCTCGGTGGGCTTGCCCTTGAGCTTGAGCAGGGCGGGGTAGAGCACGTCCTGGATCAGCGTCGACTTGCCCGATCCCGACACGCCCGTCACGCACACCAGGCGCCCCAGCGGGAACTCCACCGTCACGTTCTTCAGGTTGTGTTCGCGCGCGCCCTCGACGATCAGCCGGGGCGTGTTGGCGTTGACCGGCATGGGACGCGGGGCCGCCACGTGGCGGCGGCCCGACAGGTAGTCGCCGGTCAGCGTCTGCGCCTTGCGCAATTGCGCCGGCGAACCGTTGAAGACGATGTTGCCGCCGCGCTCGCCCGGCCCCGGGCCGATGTCGATGACGCGGTCGGCCGCCAGCATGACCTGCGGATCGTGTTCCACCACCACCAGCGAGTTGCCCGCGTCGCGCAGCCGGTGCATGACCTCGACGATGCGGTTCATGTCGCGCGGATGCAGGCCGATGGACGGCTCGTCCAGCACGAACAGGGTGTTGACCAGGGACGTTCCCAGCGCGGTGGTCAGGTTGATCCGCTGCACTTCGCCGCCCGACAGGGTGCGGCTCTGGCGGTCCAGCGTCAGGTAGCCCAGGCCCACGTCGCACAGGAACTTCAGCCGCGCGCGCACTTCCTGCAGCAGCAGTTCGGTGGCCGCATCCATCACGCCCTCGAAGTGCAGGGCGTCGCAGAAGGCGCGCACCCGCTCGATGGGCAGCAGCATCAGGTCATGGATGGACAGTCCCGGCAGGGCCGCCAGGGTGGCGTTGCTCCAGGACACGTTCACCGGCCGGAAGCGGGTATAGCGCCCGTCGGACTCGGGCAGCACCTGGTCGGCCTCGGCCTTGGTGCCCACCCGCCACAGCAGCGAGTCGGGCTTGAGGCGGGCGCCGTTGCAGGCCGTGCACGGCGTGTACGCGCGATACTTCGACAGCAGCACGCGGATGTGCATCTTGTAGGCCTTGGTCTCCAGCCAGTCGAAGAAGCGCTTCACGCCGTACCACTGGTGTTTCCAGGCGTCGTTGCCGCCCTTCCAGTCGGGCGTGCCCTGCAGCACCCACTCCCGCTGGGCCTCGGTCAGCTTGCGCCAGGGTACGTCCAGGGGGATGCCTGCGCGGGCGGCGTATTTCACCAGGTCGTCCTGGCATTCCTTGTAGCTGGCGGTCTGCCAGGGGCGGATGGCGCCCCCGCGCAGGGTCTTGCTCTCGTCGGGGATGATCAGGCCGTAGTCCACGCCTATCACCCGGCCGAAGCCGCGGCAGGCCTCGCAGGCACCCAGCGGCGAATTGAACGAGAACGAGCTGGGGGTCGGGGTGGAATAGGCGATGTCGCAGTCGGCGCAATGGATTTCGTCGCTGAACTTCCACAGCGCGGTTTCCTGGCCTTCCTCGTCCACCACGCGCACGTCCACCCGGCCGGCTCCCAGCCGCAGGCCGGCGTCCAGCGCCTCCATCACCCGCGCCCGCTCGGCATTGCCGAAACGGAACCGGTCCTGGACCACGTCCAGCAGTTGCACCGCGTTCTTGCCGGTGCCGACCTTGCGCTTGGCGTGCACCCGCGTGTAGCCCTGGCGTTCCAGGAAGCCGCGGATCTCGTCCTCGCTGTAGTTGGCCGGCACCTGGACCGGGAAGGTCACGACCAGACGCGGGTCGCCGGCTTCGGCCGAGCGGCGGGCCAGCGACGCGTGGATGGAATCGGGCGTGTCCTTTTGCACCGGCCGTGCGCACTGGCGGCAGAACAGCCGGCCGGCCCGCGCGTACAGCAGCTTCAGGTGGTCGTTCAGCTCGGTCATGGTGCCGACCGTGCTGCGCGACGTGCGCACCGGATTGGTCTGGTCGATCGCGATGGCCGGCGGGATGCCCTCGATGCGGTCGACCTGCGGCTTGTCCATGCGATCCAGGAACTGGCGCGCGTACGGCGAGAAGGTCTCGACGTAGCGGCGCTGGCCTTCGGCGTACAGCGTGTCGAAGACCAGCGAACTCTTGCCCGAGCCGGAAACACCGGTCACCACCACGAGTTCGTTGGTGGGGATGGTCAGGCTCAGGTTCTTCAGGTTGTTCTGGCGCGCGCCAACCACCCGGATCTCGGGTTCGGCGGCGGTTTCCTGGGGGGCATCGGGGGAGTTGGGGGCGGAGGACATCGTTCGTTTCACGTGCCGGAAGAAGGCCGGCGATTCTTCAATCGTAGCCGTTTAGCGGATGCTGCGAAAATCGCAACGTTTGACAAGATTGGGTAACAGGAAGGTACGGCGGCAAAAGGGCGGCCGGGTTACGATATTGCTTATGAGCAAGCGCAAATCCTCACCTCTGGACCTGTTGGGAGCCGAGGCCGGGATGTACATCCCGCCGCCCACGCTCGGCGACGTCCCGCCTCCGCCGCGCAGCCTGCGCGTGGCGGTGCTGGTCGCCATCGCGCTTGCCCTGACGGTCGGCACCATCGCCGTCCATACCATTCCCGAAGTCGGCCATACCTGGCGGGTCGTTTCGCACCAGACCGAAAAGGCCCTGGGGCGGGTTCTGGGCAAGGCCGAGCAGAAAACGACGGAAGTCGTCGGCGGTGTCGCCGGCGGCGCGGTCCAGCATTGAACGGCTTGACGGAAATGCAAGAAAATCCGCTAGAATAGCGGGTTAGCCGGATTCAATGACTGGAGATCGACATGGCGGAAAAGAAACGCACGCGCCGCAACACCCTTGAGCGCCGTTGCCTGGGCAAGCCCTTCAAACGTCTTTTTGTTGGGGCGCCGAAGGGTATTTTCAAGATGCTCGAGAAAGTTAAGCGGGCTTGATGGTTTAGTCCCCCTACGCGCTTACGCGCGCCCGGCATGGTGAGCCCCCAGCCGCTACGCGGCAGCCCCCCGAGGGGGCGGGGACCCGCCTTGGGATGGCCCGGCGCCGGGTCCCCCGGGCGGCACTGGTGGACCGGCGGAGCCGGATCCACCGTGCCCATGGTCTGAAAGCCTCCACTTGCGTGGGGGCTTTTTTTTGCCTCGGCCCCGTTAGGGGTCAACAGAGCGGATATGTTTCAGGAGGCGGGGGTAGTGCAGCGGAAGTTCTTGGCGTCTTCCAGCGAGCCGCTGCCGGTGTAGCGGGCCTGCTGGGGGTAGGGGCACAGGGGGCGGGTGCGGCCGGGCCAGGGGGCGTCGGAGCTTGCGCGGGCGGAGGCCGGGATCGAGGCCGGGGCGACACCCTTTTCGACCCAGTCCACGATGGCCGCCACCATGTCGAATTTGTCGGTGGCCGGGCCGCCGCTGCAGTGGTTCATGCCCGGTATCGTGAACAGGCGGGCGAAGTCCGGGGCATCGGCATGGGCGCGGCGCAGGCCCTGGTACCAGGCGATGGTGTCGTTCACCGAGAACACCGGATCGCTGTTGCCGTGGTAGACGATCATCTTGCCGCCCCGGGCTTTCAGGGTGCCCAGGTTTGTCGGATCGGGCGGCGTCATGAAGCTCATCGGCGATTCGGTGTAGACCGGGGTGGTCGCGAAGATCTTCGGCGCGTCGGTATCGAAGTCGAAGCCCAACAGGTAGTCGATGACCTGCGTGCCGGTGCCGCGCACCTGGGTGGGCGGGGTGGTGAACACATAGGGCAGGGAGCCGCCGCCCAGGGTCGCGATCAGTGAATTGGGAACTTCGGTGGTCGACGTGCCCAGTTTCCAGAAACGCCAGCCCATCGTGGCCACGCCGGCGTCGTACGGCCAGTCGGCGTACAAGGCCTCGCCCTTGCTGTTCTTCGGGCCGCCGAATACCTTCTTCAACGCATCCACCTGCGGCGCGCTGAGGCAGGCGTCGGTCTTGGCGCCGGCGCAGGTCAGGGTCTCGGGCTTGAAGACGGCCTTGCAGGCCACCGGATCGTCGATCATGCCGTCGGCCGCGCCGTCCAGCGCGTCGCAGGCGGCTACCGTCCGGTCCGCCACCAATTGCATGTCCTGGAACGAGAATGCCTGGCTGATGATGGGGCGGCCTTCGCCGGTGCGCGGCGCGGCCGCGGCGAAGGCCTGGTTGTCCCAGGCGTGCTGCACGGCGGCCTGGGGCAGGTTGAAGCCCGGGTTGCCGGCGACGATGCCGTCGAACTGGTCGGCGAAGCGCGAGGCGGCCACCATGGCCTGCCTGCCGCCGTTCGAGCAGCCGACGAAATAGGAGTGCTCGGCGCCGCGTCCGTAGAAGCGCTTGAGGATGGCCTTCGCGGTCGGGGTGACGGTGCCGACCGCGTTATAGCCGTAGTCCACGCGGGCCTGCGGGTCGAGGCCGAACAGCGAGCCGCCGACGATGGGTTCGCTTTCGCTGGTATGGCCGCCGTCGGTGCTGGCGACGGCGAATCCCATGGACAGCGCGTTGGTGGAAGCGCCCGCCCCCGTCAGCGCGCCCAGGGCCGGATTGACGGCACCATCCGTGCCGCCTCCGCCCTGGAAGAAGAAGCGGCCGTTCCAGGTGTCCGGCATGCGCAGTTCGAAACCGATGGCGTAGGTCTTGCCGTCGACGTCGCTGTTGCGCAGGTTCAGCCGGCCTTTCAGGCGGCAGTGGGCGGGAACGGACTGCGCGGGATTGTCGGCGGCGGCCGCGGCGACGGTTTCGGGGGCGTCCAGTTCCAGGCGGGGGATCCCCAGCGCGGCCGCCGTGATCTTGGCGCAGGCCAGGCGGGGCGGATCGGAGGGTTCCTGAACGGATGGCCCCGGATCGTCGGAACCGCCACAGCCGTGCAGCGTTCCCAGGGCGGCGAGCATACCGCCGGCCAGATAGCGTTTCTTCATGCTTGTCTCCTCCTCGTGGGCGGCCGCGCGGAATGTCGATGGGCTTCTTCGGGGCGCGGCGGATGGCGGAATTCATCGCCATTTATTTAATATAGTTAAATAAAAATGAATCAGAATCAGGTGTAAACCCTAGAATTATTCAGGGGTGGTGAGTATTTATTGTTTCATTCGTTAATTATTCGGGTGGCGGTCACGGACAAAGAAAAAGGCATGCTCGCGCATGCCTTTTGCGTGGCGCGGCCGGGCTGGCCGCGGGGCGATACGATCAGCGGTGCGTGGCCACCAGGGCGTCGCCGCCTTCCAGGTCGGTTTCGATCTGGCGGGCGCCTGAGGCGCTCAGGGCCCGGTCCAGGCGCTCCTTGTCCAACTCGCCTTCCCAGCGGGCCACGACGATGCTGGCCACCGCGTTGCCCACCAGGTTGGTCAGCGCGCGGCACTCGGACATGAAGCGGTCGATGCCCAGGATCAGCGCCATGCCGGCCACCGGGACCGCAGGCACGACCGACAGCGTCGCCGCCAGGGTGATGAAGCCCGCGCCGGTGATGCCCGCCGCGCCCTTGGAACTGAGCATCGCCACGAGCAGCAGAAGGACCTGGTCCACCAGCGACAGGTGGATGTCCGTCGCCTGGGCGATGAACAGCGCCGCCAGGGTCATGTAGATGTTGGTGCCGTCCAGGTTGAAGGAATAGCCGGTGGGGATGACCAGGCCGACCACGGGCTTGGAGCAGCCGGCGCGTTCCATCTTCTCCATCAGCGTGGGCAGGGCCGCCTCGGACGAGCTGGTACCCAGCACGAGCAGCAGTTCCTCGCGGATGTAGCGGATCAGCTTCAGGATGGAGAAGCCGTTGTACCGGGCCACCGCGCCTAGCACCACAAGCACGAACAGCAGCGAGGTCAGGTAGAAGGTTCCGACCAGCAGCGCCAGGTTGGCGATGGAGCCTATGCCGTACTTGCCGATGGTGAACGCCATGGCCCCGAAGGCGCCTATGGGGGCGGCCTTCATCAGGATGGCGACCAGCCTGAAGAAGGCGGACGAGATGGATTGCAGGAAATTCAGGACCGGCGCGCCCTTGTCGCCCACGGCGCCCAGCGAGATGCCGAACAGCACGGAGAAGAACAGCACCTGCAGGATGTCGCCGCTGGCGAAGGCACTGACCACCGTGTCCGGGATGATGTTCATCAGGAACCCGACTAGGGTCTGGTCATGGGCCTTGGCCGAGTACGAGGCCACCGCCTTCGAGTCCAGCGTGGCGGGATCGATGTGCAGGCCGGTGCCAGGGTGGACGACGTTGGCCACGACCATGCCGATGATGAGGGCCAGCGTGGAAAAGGTCAGGAAATAGATCATGGCCTTGCCCACGACGCGGCCCACTTTCTGCAGGTCCCGCATGCCGGCGATGCCGGTCGTGACCGTCAGGAAGATGACCGGCGCGATGATCATCTTCACCAGCTTGATGAAGGCATCGCCCAGGGGTTTCATCGATTCCCCGATCTGTGGGTAGAAGTGGCCGAGCAGGATGCCCACCGTGATGGCGAACAGCACCTGCACGTACAGGATCTGGTAGAACTTCTTCTTGCGCACGGGCGCCTGCTCCGTGCCGGGTATGTCGATCATCGGGATGTCCCCTTCCAGTGGCTGCCTGCCCGCCGGGTGTCGTGGCGCGCGCAGCCTCGTTTTCAACGGATGCCGAGCTCGTTGGAGCTTCGTTGACGCTCGTTATGCAATCGGCATGCCTGGCCCATGGTGCCGGTCTTGCATCCGTAACTCATTGATTCAATAGAATATTTTTTCCCGCTGAACACCTATTGCCGGGATGGTTGTGCGGTTTTTCGCCCATTCATGGTTTTGGTGTGTGAAAATCCGCACATTGCCTTCCCGTCCGTCGCCATGTCCTCGTCTTTCGCGCCGCGCCCGGACGCGCCCTCCGCGTCGCCTTCCTTCCGGGTTCCCGGTCATGGCCGCGCATGGGCCTGTTTCGTCCTGATCGGCGCCGCGCTGCTGGCGGCCGCGCTGTGGGCGGCCGGAGGCATAGGCCGCGAGCAGGCCTACGCGGAGGTCGCGGCGGCGGCCCGCAACGCGGCGGCGCTGAAGGTCGCGCTGCTGACTGCCGAACTCGACAAGCAGCGTTCGCTGCCATTCGTGCTGGCGCAGGATTCCGAGGTCCGGGCAGCGCTCGCCACCGGCGACCCGGCGCGCTATGGCGCCCTGAATCTCAAGTTCGAGGCGCTGAGCCGGGATACCGGCGCCGCCGTCATCTACCTGCTCGATCCTCGCGGCGTGAGCATGGCGGCCAGCAACTGGAACCAGCCCACCAGTTTCGTGGGCTCGGACTATGCCTTCAGGCCCTATTTCCAGGGGGCGGCGCATGCCGGCCAGGCGGAATATTTCGCGCTCGGCAATGTCAGCAATCACCCTGGCCTGTACCTGAGCCGGCAACTGGAGCAGGACGGCCGGACACTGGGGGTGGTGGTCGTGAAAGTGGAGTTCGACGGCGTCGAGGCCGGTTGGCGGCGCTTCCCGGATCCGGTGTTCGTGACCGACGAGCACGGCGTCGTGCTGCTGTCGTCCAGGGACGACTGGCGCTTCCAGGTCTACGGCACGCTGTCGGCGGCGCAGCGGGACGCGCTGCGGACCAGCCTGCAGTTCGGCGATGCGCCGCTTGCATCCCTGCCGGTGCAGGCGGCCCCGGACCGCCCGGGGCAGGTGGTGGCGAGCCTGCCCGGACAGGCCGTCCAGGAGTTCGTGCACGTCCAGGAGCCCGTTCCGGGCACGCCGTGGCAGTTCCACCTGTTGGGCGCGACCCGCGAGGCCATGGCGCGGGCGGCCGCATCGGCCCGCGTGGCCGCCGCGCTGCTGGTGCTGTGCGCCCTATTCGTGGCGGGGATCTGGCTGCATCGCCGGCACCGTGCCCACGATCTCGTGCTTGCCCAGGCGGCCGCGCGCCAGGAACTGGAGTCGCGCGTGGCGGCGCGCACGGGCGAGCTGCGCGCCGCCAACGATCAACTGCGGGCCGAGATGGAAGACCGGCGCCGTGCCGAAGCCGAGCTGCACAAATTGCAGGAAGAACTGGTGCAAGCCAACAAGCTGGCCTTCCTGGGCCAGATCACCGCCGGCGTGGCGCATGAGATCAACCAGCCGGTCGCGGCCATCCGCAGCTATGCCGACAACTCGGCGGCCTACCTGGACCGCGGCAACGTCGAACGGGCGCGCGGCAACATGGCGTCGATCGCCGCGCTGACCCAGCGCATAGGCGTCATCACCGACGAGTTGCGAACCTTCTCGCGCAAATCCTCCGGCGCTTCCTCCGGTCCCGTGCCGGTGGCCGCCGTGGTCGACGGCGCGCTGACGCTGGTCGGTGCGCAGATGCGCCGGCACGGCATCGCGCTGGAACGCGCCGGCATCGGCGACGGCCTGGCGGTGCGCGCCGAGCGCGTGCGCCTGGAGCAGGTGCTGGTCAACCTGCTGCAGAACGCCATCGAGGCGCTCGAGCAGACGCCCGGCCCCCGGATATGGATACGCGCCGTGCGCGACGCGGACCAGGTCGCCATCGAGGTCGGCGACAACGGCCCCGGCCTGCCCGACAGCGTCATGGCGGCCCTCTACACGCCCTTCGTCACCACCAAGCCGCGCGGCCTCGGCCTGGGGCTGGTCATCAGCCGCGACATCGTCGCCGACTTCGGCGGCACGTTGTCCGTGCAGACCGGGCCGGGGCGCGGGGCGTGCTTCACCATCCGTCTTCCCGAGGCTGTTTCGTGAACGCTTCCTTCCCCATCGCCCGCGCGACCGCGGGCACCGACACCGCCGTCGACCGCGTGCTGTTCGTCGACGACGATCCCGCCATGCGGGAGTCCAATCAGCAGACCCTGGAACTGGCCGGCTTCCGCGTCGAGACCGCCGCCTCGGCCGCCGAGGCGCTGGAGCGGGTCCCGGCCGATTTCGAAGGCGTGGTCGTCACCGACGTGCGCATGCCGGTGGTCGACGGGCTGGAACTGTTCCGGCGGCTGCGCGAACGGGATCCGGACCTGCCCGTCATCCTGATCACGGGCCACGGCGATGTCGAGATGGCGGTGGCCGCCATGCACGAGGGCGCCTATGACTTCCTTGCCAAGCCGTATCCGGCAGAGCGGTTGGCCACCGCTGCCCGCAACGCCCTGGACAAGCGGCGCCTGGTGCTGGACAACCGGTGGCTGAAGCGGCTGGCCCGCGACGCCGGCGAAAGCCTGCCGCTGATCGGCGAGACGCCGGTCATGCAGCGCCTGCGCAAGACGCTGGGCCATCTGGCCAGCGCCGACGTCGACGTCCTGGTGCTGGGCGAAACCGGGGCGGGCAAGGAGGTCGTGGCCCAGGCCCTGCATGCCTGGGGGGCGCGGCATGGACAGCCGTTCGTCGGACTCAATTGCGGCGCTTTGCCGGATACGGTCATCGAGAGCGAGCTGTTCGGCCACGAGGCCGGCGCGTTCACCGGCGCACAGCGCCGCCGCGTCGGGCGCATCGAACATTCCAGCGGCGGGACGCTGTTCCTGGACGAGATCGAAAGCATGCCGCTGGCGGCGCAGATCAAGCTGCTGCGGGTGCTGGAGACGCGCGAGGTCTCGCCCCTGGGCACCAACGAGGTCCGTCCGGTGGACCTGCGCGTCGTGGCGGCCACCAAGACCGACCTGAGCGACCCGGCGCAGCGCGGCCAGTTCCGCGCAGACCTGTTCCACCGGCTGAACGTGGTGACCGTCCGCATCCCGCCCCTGCGCGAACGCCGCGACGATATCCCGCTGCTGTTTTCGTACTTCGTTTCCCGCGCGGCGGCCCGCTTCAAGCTCGACCCGCCCGCGATCACGCCGGCTGTGCGCCAGCACCTGCGGTCCCACGCCTGGCCCGGCAATGTCAGGGAATTGATGCACTACGCCGAACGCGTGGTGCTGGGGGTGGAGGAGACGGCGCCCGAGGCGCCCGAGACCGAAGCGACCCTGCCGCAGCGCGTGGAGCGCTACGAGGCCGACCTGATCCGGGAAGCGCTGGCGCGCCACCAGGGCGACATCAAGGCCACCCTGCAAACCCTGGGCATCCCGCGCAAGACTTTCTACGACAAGCTGCAACGCCACGGCATAGACAGGGGGGGGTATGTGCCCCCCCCTACGCGCTAACGCGCGCCCCCCAGGGGGCCGACGGCGGTGGACCGGCGGAGCCGGATCCACCGTGTCGTGGTCTGTATCGTCGTTCTCGGTGCGGAGCACCACGTTCTTGCTTTGATCCTGGGCGCCGCGGATCCGGCTTTGCCGGTCCGCCAGCGCCGCCCCCTTGAGGGGGCGCCCGAAGGGCGTAGGGGGTGGGCTTCCCCTCAGCGCGTAGGGGGGGTTATCCTATACCGGGGACGACCGTGGAGAAGCCGGCGTCCACGTGGGTGACTTCGCCGGTTACGCCGGCGGCCAGGTCAGACAGCAGGAAGGCGGCGACATTGCCGACGTCGTCGATGGTGACGTTGCGGCGCAGCGGCGCGAAGGTTTCGACGAAGTTCAGGATCTTCGAGAAATCCTTGATACCGGCGGCGGCCAGTGTCTTGATGGGGCCGGCCGAGATGGCGTTGGCGCGGATGCCCTTGGGGCCCAGCGAGGTCGCCAGGTAGCGGGTGGCGGCTTCCAGCGCGGCCTTGGCCACGCCCATGGTGTTGTAGTTGTCGACCACTCGCTCGGCGCCCAGGTAGCTGAGCGTCAGCACGGCGCCCGTGCCGTTGCCTTCCGGCCCTTGCAGCAGGGGCAGGGCGGCCTTGGCCATGGCGGGGAAGCTGTAGGCAGAGATGTCGTGCGCGATGCGGAAGCCTTCGCGCGACAGGCCGTCCAGGAAGTCGCCGGCGATGGCTTCGCGCGGCGCGAAGCCGATCGCGTGCACCAGGCCGTCGAGCTTGGTCCAGGTCTTGCCCAGGTCGGCGAACACGGCCTCGATCTGCGCGTCGTCGGCCACGTCGCACGGGAACACGAGCTGGCTGTCGAATTCGGCGGCGAATTCGGTGATGCGATCCTTGAAGCGGTCGCCCACATAGGTGAAGGCAAGCTCCGCGCCTTCGCGGCGGCAGGCCTTGGCGATGCCATAGGCGATGGAGCGATTGGACAGCACCCCGGTGACCAGGATGCGTTTACCGGCGAGAAAGCCCATGTCGAGGGTCCCTGTAAAAAGAATGTACCCCCCTACGCGCTGCGCGCGCCCCCAGGGGGCGGCACTGGTGGACCGGCGGAGCCGGATCCACGGTGCCCGGGCAACTGCCTGGGGCTGATGGGGGCGTGGGAGGTGCGAGTTTACTGGATCTTCAGCGTGCGGCCGACAGGGATGGCGGAGCCTTTGATGCGGTTCAGGGCGCGCAGGTGATCGACCGAGACATCGTACTGGCGGGCGATGGAGCTCAGGGTGTCGCCCTTGCGCACCTTGTACGTGCGGACCTGGACGGTCTTTTTCGCGCGGCCGTTGCTCTGGACGGTGGCGCGCACGGGGGTGATGCCGGCGCTGGCGACCAGGGTGGGTTCGGCCTGGCGGCTGGTGGGCACCATGAGGATGTCGCCGGAGCCGATGCGCGAGCGGGTGCCCAGGCCGTTCGCCTTGCGCAGCGTCGCCACCGAGGTGCCGTACTTGCGGGCGACGGTGGTCAGGGTCTCGCCATGGGCCAGCTCATGCGTGTGCCACGACGACAGCGAGCCGCTGTAGGCGCGCAGGTTGGCCTCGAAAATGCTGATGCGGTCGGCCGGCAGCAACAATGTGGGTTCGTGGCTGCCCAGGATCACGCCGCGGTTGAACGACGGGTTGAGCGCCTTGAATTCCTCGAGCGGCATCTCGGCCAGCTGGGCGGCCAGCTTCACGTCGATGTTGCGGCTCTTGGTGATGGTGACGAAATAGGGCTGGTTGTCGATCGACGGCAGCGCGATGTTGTAGGCGGCCGGGTTGGAGATGATGTTCTTGATCGCCTGCAGCTTGGGGATGTAGTTGCGCGTCTCGTCCGGCATGTCGAGCGACAGGTAGTCGGTCGGCAGGCTGCGGGCCGTGTTCTTGTCGATGGCGCGCTTGACCGAGCCTTCGCCCCAGTTGTAGGAGGCCAGCGCCAGGTGCCAGTCGCCGTGGAAGTCGAACAGGTATTGCAGGTAGTCCAGCGCGGCGCGGGTCGAGGCGATGGGGTCGCGCCGTTCGTCGCGCCACCAGTCCTGCTTCAGGTTGAAGCCGCGGCCGGTGGCGGGAATGAACTGCCACAGGCCCGACGCCTGCGAGCGCGACAGCGCCCACGGGTCGTACGAGCTTTCCACGAAGGGCAGGAGCGCCAGTTCGGTCGGCATGCCGCGCTGGTCGATTTCCTCGACGATGTAGTACAGATACTTGCCGGCGCGTTCGGCCGTGCGCTGGATATAGTCCGGGCGCGAGGCGTAGAAGTTCTCCCACTCCTTGACCAGCGGCGTGTCGATGTTGGGCACCGCGTAGCCGCGCCGGATGCGGGTCCAGATATCCGCCGGCTGCACGGTCAGGTCGACCATGCGCGGCTCCAGGCCATCATCGGGCGTTTGCAGGCTCAGCGGGGCGTCGATGCGTCGGCCGGCGGTACGGGGGGACTGGGCGATTCGCGGGGAGGAAGAGAAGCCGGCGGGGTTGTCGGTGCCGGTGGAGGCGGCGGACGCCACACCTTGCATGTCCTGGCCGGTTGCCGCGGGGCGTTCCATCGAAGCGCAGCCCGCCAGGACCATCACGCACCCGGCGATCAGGATTTTGTACAGGGAGGCTGGACGACCATCGCGGACGCCCGCCCGCAGATTCCAGACGCCGCGGGGGCGCAATAGCATGTTTCGTGTCCTTGACCACATGCCTCGCTGGGCCTCGTCCCGGAGGACGGGGCCCAGCGAGGCAGTTTCAATTTGGAGCCGCGGGGGATCCCGGGAAGGGGCGGGGCCCCGGCTCGGGGGACCGGCGCGGCTCACGGTGCATTTAGCGCGGCATAGTACGAATCGAGAATGGTTTCCGTCAACCCGCTTTTACAAATTCGAAGCTTTTGGCGGGCATTGAACGGAAATCGAGGCAAGATGCGGCGTGCTCTACCGGAAATCGTTCTTCCATTCGCGCAGCGCGGCAAACACCTCGACGGCGTCGGCCAGTGGCCTGCCGGCGTGGGCCGACGCGGCGGCCGCCACCTCGGGAACGGCGGTGCGCAGGAACGGGTTGACCTGGCGCTCCAGGTCCAGCGTGGTCGGCACGGTGGGCTGGGATTGTTCGCGCAGGTGGCGCGCCTGCTGGTGCCACACCTGGAGCGCGGCGTTGTCGGGTTCGACCGCGGCGGCCCAGGCCAGGTTGGACAAGGTGTATTCGTGCGCGCAATACACGCGCGTCTTGGCCGGCAGGGCGGCCAGCTTGTCCAGCGAGGCCTTCATCTGCTGCGGCGTGCCCTCGAACAGGCGGCCGCAGCCCGAGGCGAACAGCGTGTCGCCGCAGAACACCAGCGGTTCGACGCCCGCCGCGCGGCCGGCGTACGCGATGTGGCCGGCGGTATGCCCCGGCACGTCCAGCACTTCCAGGTCCAGGTCCAGCTCGGGCAGGGTGACCCGGTCGCCCTGGGCGAGGCGGCGGTCGCAATGGGGCAGTTTCTCGCCCGCGGGGCCGAACACCGTGGCGCCGGTGCGTTCGACCAGCGCCAGGACGCCGCCGACATGGTCCTTGTGGTGGTGAGTCAGTAGAATGGCACGAAGCTGGAGACGCTGCTGCTGCAGCGAGGCCAGGACCGGCGCGGCGTCGCCGGGGTCCACCACGGCTGCCAGCGTGCCCTGCCGGATCAACCACAGGTAGTTGTCATTGAAGGCGGGAATGCCGGTTATGCCGGCCGTCGGACCGGTATCTTGCGGGCCGGCCGATCGCTTGCTTCCTTTCGAGTCTTTCATTCCGATGCTGCCGTCTGACGTCCAGGATTCTCCGATTGTAGAGCTTGCCGCGTGGCTGGCGTCCGATCCCGGCCGCCACGCGCTCGCCTGGGAGCAGGCGCGGCTGGACGAGGCGGTCTCCGACGTATTCGGCTTCCACGCCATGCAGGCCGGCCTGGCCGAACTGGACGCGCTGCGCGCCAACCGCATGCCCTTCAAGGGCTATGTCGCCGGCGCGATGCCGTCCGAGCCGCAGCGGGCGCGCTGGAACGTGTTCGTGGTGGCCGACCTGGAGGCGCTGCCGTTCGATTCGCAGAGCCTGGACCTGCTGGTCCTGCCCCACACCCTGGAATGCTCGGACGATCCCCACCAGGTCCTGCGCGAGGCCGAGCGGGTGCTGATTCCCGAAGGGCGGCTGGTGATCACCGGCTTCAATCCCTGGAGCCTGTGGGGCGCCGGCCGCCTGCTGGGCCGCCGCCGGTCCTTCCTGCCGCCGGGCATCCAGCCCCTGTCCCCCGCGCGGCTCAAGGACTGGCTCAAGCTGCTGTCGTTCGAGGTCGAGGGCGGCCGCTTCGGCATCTATGCGCCGGCCTGCCGCACCGAGAAATGGCTGCGCCGCTACGCCTTCATGGAAAGCGCTGGCGAGCGCTGGTGGCCGGTATGCGGCGGGCTGTACGTGGTGTCCGCGGTCAAGCGCACGGTGGGCATGCGGCTGATCGGCCCCGCCTGGAAAAAGCAGAAGGCGCCGCGCCGGGCCGCGGTGGCCACGGCCCGGGAGGTCCATCCGCTGCGGACCGGGCGCGAACCTTCGCGATAAGCCGCCCGCGGGCGTCAGGCGTCGAACAGGTTCTGCCGGATCTGCTGCAGGTGGCCCAGCAGGAGATCCCGCGCCTGGGCGGCGTCGCGGTCCTTCAATGCCTCGACGATGGCGCGGTGCTGCCGCTGGTACTGCGCCCGCCGCTCCGGCGTGAGCGAGCGGCGCTTGAGGCGGCCCCACTCGCCTTGCTCGCGGACGCGGTTGGTCAGCTCCAGGATCTGGAGGAAGAACGAGTTGTGGGTGGCTTCGGCGAATGACTTGTGGAGTTCGCCGTCCCAGTGCTCGAAAGCCTCGATGCTGGCGGCGAGCTCGGATTCCTCCACGCATTGCTGCATGCGGGCGAAGTCGGCGGCATTGGCGTTGCGCGCGATCAGGGCCGGCATCAGGGGTTCGATCAGCAGCCGTGCTTCCATGAGTTCCGCCGGACTGGTGCTGACCTCGGGCGCGGGCGCCGGGCCGCCGGCCAGCGCCTGCGCGCCCTCGGCGACGAAGGTGCCGCTGCCCACCGACTGGACGATCAGGCCGCGGGTGCGCAGGTCGGCCAGCACCCGGCGTACCGATCCGCGCGAAATCGCGAAGCGCTGGCTCAGTTCCCGCTCTGGCGGCAGCTTGACGCCGACGTGCAGTCGGCCGCTCGATATTTCCCCCAGCAGGTGATGCATGAGCTCCTTGGCTCCAGGGGCGCGCGAAATGGGGCTGTGCGCTGCGGATTCGTCCATGGTGGCTGTCCCTCGTTCTGCCGCTACCTTAATCCAATGGTACCAATTGGTCAAATATCGAAGCGCCATATGCTTGATGGAGATCCATTTTGGTTTTATATTGGTATATGAATTTACCAATTGGACCTGTGCAAGCACCATGAAATTCGCTCACCTGATTGCCGACGGCAAACCCGCCATCGTTCTCGTCGATGCCGACATGCGGCACTATTGGCCGTTGGCCGACCTGGTCCCCGGGTTCTCCGGCGACATGATCCAACTGGTGCAGGATTTTGGGAAGTTCCGTTCCAGCCTCGCCCCGCGCGGCACCGGCCGGCCGTTGGCCGGCGCGCGATTGCTGGCGCCCATCGATCGCCCCCGGCGCAACATCTTCTGCGTGGGCAAGAATTATTTCGAACACGCCGCGGAATTCAGCAAATCGGGCTTCGACTCCAGCGCGAAAGAGGGCGAGCACGCGCCCGAAGCCCCCGTGGTGTTCACCAAGGCGTACAACACCGTGATCGGGCCGGGCGCGGCCATTCCCTCGCACGAGGGCGTCACTTCCCAGCTCGACTACGAGGCCGAACTGGCCGTGGTCATCGGCAAGCCGGGCCGGAACATCCCGCGCGAGCGCGCGCTCGAGCATGTATTCGGCTACACCATCGTCAACGACTTCACGGCGCGCGACCTGCAGAAGCTGCATCGCCAGTGGTTCCTGGGCAAGTCGCTGGACGGTTTCTGCCCCATGGGGCCGGCGCTGGTCACCGCCGACGAACTGGATGCCGCCAATCTCGACATCCGCTGCTGGGTCAACGGCGAGCTGCGCCAGAATGCCAATACCCGGCAGTTGATCTTCGACATCCCGACGTTGATCGCGACCATCTCGGCCGGCATCACGCTGGAACCCGGGGACGTGATCGCCACTGGGACGCCGGCGGGCGTGGGCATAGGCTTCAATCCGCCCCGCTTCGTCAAGCGCGGCGACGTGATCCGCATCGAAGTGCAAGGCATAGGCGTGCTGGAGAACGCCGTCGATTGAAGGCGCGGGGCGCAGGCCGCGCGCCGCCCGGCATCCCCGGCTACACGGGGGCGGGCGCAACCCGAAGGGAAACGAGGAGACGACATGAAACGCACCTTGCTGGTCTGGGCGGCCTGCTGCGCCGTCCTGGGCGGCGCGCCGGCCGCCGCGCAGGAATCCTGGCCGACCCGGCCCATCACCATGATCGTGCCTTTCCCGCCGGGGGGCGTGGCCGATACCGTTGCCCGGCCGGTGGCCGAGTCCATGAGCCGCTTCCTGGGCCAGGCCGTGGTGGTCGAGAACCGGGGAGGGGCCGGCGGCGGCGTCGGCATGGGGCATGTCGCCAAATCGGCGGCCGATGGCTACACCATCATGATGGCGCTGTCGTCCATCTCCATCCTGCCCGAGGCCGACAAGCTGCTCGGCAGGGAGCCGATGTACCAGTTGTCCCAGTTCACCCCCATCGCGCGCTTCACCGCCGACCCGACCGTGCTGGTGGTGCGGTCCGACAGTCCGTGGAAGACGGCGCAGGAGTTCATCGCGGCGCAGAAGAAGGGCGACCGCGACGTGGCCTACGGCTCCTCGGGCAATTACGGCACCATGCACGTGCCGATGGAAATGCTGCGCAACGAGTCGAACCTGCGCCTGCTGCACGTGCCCTATACCGGCGCCGGGCCGGCCATCGTGGCGCTGCTTGCCGGCCAGGTCCAGGCCCTGTCGACGGGGCCGGCCTCGGTGCTCCAGCACATCAAGGGCGGCAAGGTCCGGGCGCTGGCGCATTGGGGCACCGGGCGCCTGGAGTCCCTGCCCGACGTGCCCAGCCTGACGGAACTGGGGCACCCGGTACAGTTCGCCCAGTGGTCCGGCGTGTTCGCCCCGGCCGGCACGCCGGCGCCGGTGGTCGATCGCCTGCGCGCCGCCGCCAAGGCCGCGGCTGCCGATCCCAAGGTATTGAAGACCATCCAGGGCGCGGGCAGCCCGGTCATGTACATGGACGCGCCGGAATTCGCCGCCTACTGGCAGGCCGACGCCCAGGTGCTGGCCGAGGCCGTCCGCCGGATAGGCAAGGTCGAGTAGCGAAGGAAAGCGAGGGTTTTCGCGGGGCTGGAAATGCGCAGGATCCCGCGCAATCGTCATGGTCCGATGCTACAGTGAGCGATACACCTTGTTGCGTTTGCCGCTCGCCAGTATGCAGAAGAGTTCCTTAGTTCCCGCCGTGGTGGTTGCCCTCGCCGTCGGGGCGGGAGTCGGCTATTTCTCCCCGCGCCTGTTCCATGCCGGCGCCCCCGCGGGCGCGGCGGCGCCCGACGAAGCCAAGGCCAAGGGGCCGCAAGCCATCCTGGTCGAAGCCCAGAAGGTCTCGCGCAAGCCGTTCGAGCGCGGCATCACCGCCGTCGGCAGCCTGCGGTCCAACGAGTCCGTGACCTTGCGTCCCGAAGTGGCGGGCCGCATCAGCGAGATCCGCTTCACCGAGGGCCAGCGGGTCGAGAAGGGCCAGGTGCTGATCCGCCTGGACGACTCCGTGCCGCGCGCCGAGTTCGAGCAGGCCCGCGCCAACTTCACGCTGGCCAAGAGCAACTACGACCGCTCCATCGAGCTGCAGCAGAAGGGCTTCATCAGCAAGCAGGCCAAGGACGAGGCCGACAACGCCATGAAGGTGCAGCAGGCCGCCATGGTGCTGGCCCAGGTCCGGCTCGACAAGAACGACATCCGCGCCCCGTTCGGCGGCGTGATCGGGCTGCGCAACGTCTCGGTGGGCGACTACATCGGCGCCGGCCAGGACCTGGTGGCGCTCGAGGCCATCGATCCGCTCAAGGTGGATTTCCGCATCCCGGAAATCTACCTGTCGCAGATCCGTACCGGCCAGACCCTGCAGATATCGCTCGACGCCATGCCGGACAAGTCCTTCGGCGGCACCGTCTACGCCATCAGCCCGCTCATCGACACGGGCGGCCGTTCCATCGTCATGCGCGCCCAGGTCAAGAACCCCGGCGGCCAGTTGCGTCCCGGCATGTTCGCGCGCGTGAAGCTGCTGCTGGATACGCCTGCCCAGGCGCTGGCGGTACCCGAGGCGGCGCTGGTTCCGGTGGGCGACGACCAGTTCGTCTACCGCGTGCAGAACGGGCGTGCCGAGCGGGTGCAGGTCGAGGTCGGCCAGCGGCGCGAAGCCATGGTCGAGATCGTCTCCGGCCTGGCCGAGGACGACGTGATCGTGGTGGCCGGCGCGCAGAAGCTGCGCGACGGCGTGCCGGTGAAGCTCGCCGGCGCCACGGCGTCCGCGCTCTGAGGCCCGGCACATGGTCCTGTCCGAAGTCTGCATCAAGCGGCCCGTGTTCGCGACGGTGCTGTCGCTGCTGGTCCTGCTGGTGGGCCTGATCTCGTATTCCCGCCTGACCGTGCGCGAATATCCGCAGATCGACGAGCCGGTCGTGTCCGTCAGCACCGTCTACAAGGGCGCGTCGGCCGAGGTGATCGAGTCCCAGATCACCAAGCCGCTGGAGGATTCCCTGTCGGGCATCGAGGGCGTGGAGGTCATGACCTCCACCAGCCGGTCCGAGCGCAGCAACATCAACGTCCGCTTCCGCCTGTCGATATCTCCCGACGCGGCGGCGGCCGACGTGCGGGACAAGGTCGCGCGCGTGCGCGGCCGCCTGCCCGACGAGATCGACGAGCCCATCATCGCCAAGGTCGAGGCCGACTCCCAGCCGGTCATGTACCTGGCCGTGGAATCCGGGTCGCTGTCGGCGATGGAAACCTCGGACTACATCAACCGCTTCATCAAGCCCCGGCTGTCCGTGCTGCCGGGCGCGGCCGAGGTGCGGGTGTTCGGCGAGCGCCTGCCGGCCATGCGCATCAACGTCGATCGCGGGAAACTGGCCGCCTACCGCCTGACCGTCCAGGACGTCGAGGACGCGCTGCGCAAGCAGAACGTCGAGATCCCCTCGGGACGGATCGAGTCCATGGCGCGCGAGTTCTCCATCGTCGCCGCCACCAACCTGCGCACCAGGGAACAGTTCGAGAACGTCATCATCGCCAACGTCGGCGGCTACAGCGTGCGGGTCGGCGACGTCGCCTCGGTCGGCCTGGGGCCGGTGGACGAGCGCGTCACCTCGCGCTTCAACGGCAAGCCGGCGCTGAACATCGGCGTGGTCAAGCAGTCCACGGCCAACCCGCTGGACCTGTCCAAGGCGGTGCGGGCCGAGATCGAGGAAATGAACGCCACGCTGCCCAGCGGCATGAAGCTGAACATGGCGTACGACACCTCGGTCTTCATCGAGAAGTCCATCGAGTCGGTGTTCCACACCATCGGCGAGGCCATCGTGCTGGTGGTGCTGGTGATCTTCCTGTTCCTGCGCAACCTGCGCGCCAGCCTGATCCCCATCGTCACCATTCCCGTGTCCCTGATCGGCGCCTGCACGCTCATGTATGCGTTCGGCTTCTCCATCAACACGCTCACGCTGCTGGCCATGGTGCTGGCCATCGGCCTGGTGGTGGACGACGCCATCGTCGTGCTCGAGAACATCTTCCGCCACATCGAGGAAGGCAAGTCGCGCATGCAGGCCGCGCTGCTGGGCTCGCGCGAAATCGGCTTCGCCGTCATCGCCATGACGCTGACGCTGGTCACCGTGTACGCGCCGCTGGCCTTCGCCACCGGGCGCACGGGCCGCCTGTTCATCGAGTTCGCGCTGGCCCTGGCGGGCGCCGTGCTGGTGTCCGGCTTCGTCGCGCTGACGCTCACGCCCATGATGTGCTCGCTCATGCTGCGCCACCAGGAGTCGCACGGCTGGCTGTACAACTTCATCGAGAGCGGCTTGAACGCGCTCACGCGCGGCTATCGCCGCGCGCTGTCCTTCGCGCTGTCCCATCGCGGGTGGGTGATCGCGCTGGGCCTGGCCGTGGGCGCCTGCAGCGTGCCCCTGTTCAAGATCATCAAGAGCGAGCTGTCTCCGGTCGAGGATCGAGGGGTCATCTATGGCCGGATCGTCGCGCCGCAGGGCGCCACGGTCGGCTACACCACCAGCTACCTCGAGCGCATGGAAGAAATCTACAAGGACATCCCGGAGATGGCCGCCTACCAGGCGGTGGCCGGCTTCCCGGTGGTGACCGAGGGCAACGCCGTGCTGCGGCTCAAGCCCTGGGAGGAGCGCACCCGCAGCCAGCAGGAGGTCGCCCGCTCGCTCCAGCCGAAGTTCGCCGCGCTGCCCGGCGTGCAGGCCTTCCCCACCAATCCCCCGTCGCTGGGCCAGTCGCCGCGTTCCTCGCCCATCGAATTCGTCATCATGAGCCAGGTGTCCTATCCCGAACTGGCCACGATGACCGACGCTTTCCTGGCCGAGCTGTCGAAGTACCCCGGCGTGCAGAACGTGCAGACCGACCTGCGCCTGAACACGCCCGAGCTGCGGGTGCAGGTCAATCGCGACAAGCTGGCCGACATCGGCGTCGACGTGGACCGCGTCGGCCGCACGCTCGAATCCATGCTGGGCGGCCGGCAGGTGACGCGCTTCAAGGACAACGGCGAACAATACGACGTGCTGGTGCAGGTGATCCCGCGCGACCGCTCCAATCCGGCCGACATCTCCGACATCTACGTGCGGCCCCGTAGTGGCGAGATGGTGCAGCTTGCCAACCTGCTGTCGGTCCGCGAGGGCGTGTCGCCACAGACCCTGAACCACTTCAACCGCATGCGCGCCGTCACGATCTCGGCGTCGCTCGCGCCCGGCTACGCGCTGGGCGAGGCGCTGGACGTGATGAACGGCATCGCCGCGCGCGTGCTGCCCGCCACCGCGCAGACCGACCTGAACGGCCAGTCGCGCGAGTTCCGCGATTCGTCGGGCAGCATCTACCTCGTGTTCGCGATGGCGGTGGCGTTCATCTACCTGGTGCTGGCGGCGCAGTTCGAGAGCTGGCGCAATCCGTTCATCATCATGCTGTCGGTGCCGCTGTCGATGACGGGCGCGCTGCTGGCACTGTGGTTCTCGGGCGGAACCCTGTCCATCTACAGCCAGATCGGCCTGATCACGCTGGTGGGCCTGATCACCAAGCACGGGATCCTGATCGTCGAATTCGCCAACCAGCTGCGCGACCAGGGCAAGGAGCTGATCGAGGCGGTGTCCGAGGCCAGCGTGCTGCGGCTGCGCCCCATCCTGATGACGACCGGCGCGATGGTGCTGGGCGCCGTCCCGCTGGCGGTGGCCACGGGCGCGGGCGCCGAGTCCCGCGTGCAGATCGGCTGGGTGATCGTGGGCGGCATGAGCCTGGGCACGCTCCTGACCCTGTTCGTCGTGCCCTGCGTGTACGCGCTGGTGGCCGGCAAGCGCAAGCGCCCGCTGCCGGTGGGCGAACACCCGCTGGAACCCGATCCCCACGCCGCCCCGGTTGCGCCGGCCCCGGAATCGGTGGGTTAGGGAAGCAAGAGTCGTCGGTAACCGCTTGCGGCCGGCGGGGCCCCACCCCCTCAGGGGCTGTTCGGAGCCGCCGCGCCAGGCGGGCAAAACGGGGAAGCAAGGGCGTGCATGTGTGAGCGCGGCAGTAGGGACAGTCCGGGGGACTGTCCCCGCGCGAGTTCACGCCCGCCCCGTTTTGCCTGCCTGGCGCGGGAAGTTTCGGCGCAGCCGAAACCGGCTACGTCAGCCCCTGAGGGGGTGGGGCCCCGCCGGCCGCAAGCGGTTACCGACGACTCGCTCGGCCAAATATCCTAAACTTGGGGGCCTCCGCAATTTTCTCTCTGGTGCCCCCGCATGCGTTATGTCGTCCTGGATACTGAAACCACCGGCCTCGATCCGCTCCAAGGGCACCGCGTCATCGAAATCGGCTGCGTGGAGATCGTCAACCGCCGGGTCACGCAGCGCCACTTCCACACCTACCTGAATCCCGACCGCGACAGCGACCCGGGCGCCCTGGAAGTGCACGGGCTGACCACCGAGTTCCTGTCCGACAAACCCCGGTTCGAGGACAAGGTCGACGAATTCCTGGACTTCATCCAGGACGGCCACGTCATCATCCACAACGCCGAATTCGACATCCGCTTCCTGAACGCCGAACTGGCGCGGCTGCAGCGCGGCAGCTTCCGCGACAAATGCCTGGGCGTCGTCGACTCACTGATGCATGCGCGCGAACTGCATCCGGGCAAGCGCAATTCGCTCGACTCCCTGTGCGACCGCTACGGCATTTCCAACGCCCACCGGGTGCTGCACGGCGCCTTGCTGGACTCGGAACTGCTGGCCGAAGTCTGGCTGGCCATGACGCGCGGCCAGGACAGCCTGGTGATCGACCTGGGCGATACCGGCGGGCAGGCCACGACCAGCTTCGGCGCCTTCGATACCTCGGTCCTGCAGGTGGTGCCGGTGGACGAAGCCGACCTGGCCGCCCACCAGGCCTATCTGGCGGGCCTGGACAAGGAATCCAAGGGGCAGACCCTGTGGAGGAAGTGGGAACCGCTTCCCACTGCATAAAAAAGATATGCTATAGTTATGGGCTGTCGCGGATGCGGCAGTCAAACCGAAGGTTCTCTTCGGGCGGTTAGCTCAGTGGTAGAGCACTGCCTTCACACGGCAGGGGTCACTGGTTCGAACCCAGTACCGCCCACCAAAGATTCTCAATGAAATCAGGCATCTTCTTACGGCTTGATTTCCAGTGGTACGGAAAGCTGTACCCGGTCAGGGTATGAATCCGTTTGCCCGGTGGGGCAACTGACTCGCCGGTTTGGAGGGCCGCCCAGGCGCGGTCAGTCATCCCTTCCTGCCACTCCCGCAGGTGTACGCAGATAGCTGCTTACATTCTGCCGGGTTCTTCCTATACTTACTGAGCCGTTGCCGGATGATGGCTTGAGTCACTCGCGAGCACTTCTTCGAGTGTGGCCGATAGCGATCTACTCATCGATGTTTGGGACATAGCCGATACCTGAAGAAGATTCTTTCTTAGGGAGGCTGTGCAATGCACGCTTTCGACAACTTCCCGCGCTTGAAGCAGGCTCTTCAAATTATCCCGATGTCCCGGGCAACTTGGTACGCTGGCGTTAGGCCTGGACGATACCCTGCACCGGCGGTAAAGCTTGGTGCTCGTATCTCGGCTTGGCGTGCCAATGACATTCAACTGCTGGCCAGCTCTCTTCAGCGCCTGTCGTGTGTGAGCGTGTTTGCCCAGCCGTCTGGTACGGTATTGACTCCAGAGATTGAGTTCGGCGCTCTCATTGAGCATGTCAGTTGCGACCGAAAGCGACAGCCCCTGTACATGGTCTGAATCGGCTTTATAGGTTTGCAGATCGAAGAGGGCCATAGAGCATTTCGAAGAAATCATCCGCCAGTTCCCTGGCAGGGCTTAACAGCAGTCCATCAATTGAGCCAACGAACCCGTTGCCGTAAAACTCGGGGTTGCCCTCGCCCGCACCAAGTTGCATCTTTTCCTGAAAGCGGCGAAACATGTCACGGGTGTCCGGCGAGCGTATCTTCGGGTGGAGTACGCTATCGTCCATCGTAATGCTGTCCCACTCCAAGAGGCAGTACTTCTGCCGTGTTTGGATCAGAACGCGAGGGATGTTCCGCCGGCGGCACTGGTCATACCAGCGATTGGCCGCATTGATATCGCCACTAGTGCATACGCTCCAGATTGCGTCCGGAATGCCTTCGTCGACAGCCTGGACTAGGGGGGTGCTACCTCGATCTGGGTACCCGAGATCGGATAGACGTTCAGAAAAAGCCGAAGGATTGGCTCGGACTAGAGGTGGGTGGGCTGATCGATTTAAGTCAGCCAGAGCCGCGGCATGAGTACGATAGCCATACGCAGCGGCAAGGGCCTCAGTGATGTGTGATGATTTCACATCAGGCCACGCTCGTTGTGCCGCAGTTTTGACGGCTTGGAGATTGGCAAAGGTAAGTAAGAGGGCGGCCATGACCGTTCCTTTCGAGATGATCGCCAATCGTCGATTACATGACGACCCGAAAGAT
>NZ_JAOCLR010000033.1:0-55502 GCF_029845405.1 Pigmentiphaga sp. GD03639 | reverse complement strand
GTTCGGAAAGAGCGATGATGGCGACGAGGTGGCCGCTCATCCCGTCGTGCAGGTCCCGCATCAGGCGCTGGCGTTCCTGTTCGCGCACCATCTGGCCGGCGTGGATTTTTTCCTTCTCGTGCAGCAGCCCCAGTTCGGACTCCCGCGCCGCCAGTTTCTGCCGCAGCGTGTCGTTGGCATGGTCCAGGCTGTTCAGGCTGCGGGCCAGCCGGCCCATCAGGATGACCATGATGGCCAGCAGCATCAGGGTACGGGCGTACGAGGCAAGCAGGAAGGGGTCGTCGTATCGTCCGGTCACCACCAGGACGTCGTGCACGCCGAACCAGACCGTCAGCGCGCAGGGCCCCACCATGATGGCGGCATCCCAATTCTTGTCCTGCGCGAATTGATGCGCCAGGATGCCGGCGGCGGCGACATAGGCGGTCAGCGTGATGCAGGCGCTCAGAAGTCCGATCATCGGGAACGGAACCAGGCCGGTCAGCCCCAGGGCCAGGAGACATGCCGGAACGGCGATGACGGCCGGCAGCAGCTGCCTGGGGCGGCGCCGTCCCGCAATGGCCAATGCCATGCCGATCGCCATCAGGCCGACGGCGGACATGAGCGAGATCGACTGGAGTTGCTCCAAGGTGCCCAGCGTGGCGTGCGGGGACTGGGCCACGACGACCAGGATGCTGGTGATCGACATGGCGGCCAGCCATCCAAAGACCGGGTCGTACCGGCGGGCGGTCCAGATGCTGGCGATGCCTATCGCCAGGGCGATGTGCAGGGCGAAGGTCATGGCGCGGACTTCCTCGATGAGGAAGTTCGACAGCTGGTACGCGGGCATGACCACGGCGGCGGTTCCCACGCTGACCTGGGAAAGACGGCCCGGCAGCCATCCGATCTTGCGGGTCTGCCGCAGCAGGATTTCGTTGTGGCCCGGGTGGATCGCGCCGTCGGGAATCCGCGCCAGGAAGGCATAGCCGCTGGTGGGCGTCGACCACACGGTATCCGGCGCCGTGTCCGCCCTGCGGCCGTTGACCCAGGCTTGGACGTGATGGCGGACGGCGGGGATGAACAGGAACATCGACTCGCCCGGTACGTCGGTGGCGTGGAAGGAAAGGCGATAGCTGCCGGTCGTCAGTTCGTAGAGCGTCTCGGGCAGCCAGTGGTGCGGCAGGGAAACCTGCTGCTCCGGGCCTTCTCCTTCCTGGATGAAGCGCGCTTCGGCGATCGCCAGGGCGCCAGGCGGGGGCGAGGTGTCAACGAGGTGGGGCAGGGCGCCGATCGCGATCGTGGCGGCGATCAGCAGAATCCAGGCGATCAGCTTGCCACGGTCGTGCGACAGGCCAGCGCGCGCTTCCATCACAGCCTGATGAGCCCGAGCCGCGAAGCCTCGAACACGGCCTCGGAGCGGTTGGTGGCTTGCAGCTTGCGATAGATGTTGCGGATATGGACCGGAACGGTCTGCCGGGAAATGGCGAGCTTGTCGGCCAGTTCGCCATAGGTGAAGCCCTTGGCGATGCCCCACAGGATGTCCATCTCGCGTTCGGTCAGGATGGGTTTGTCCGCGGTCTTCCCGGCGTTGCCGGCAGCGTGTCCCTGTTCGGCCAGGCGACGGACCAGGACGCGGGCGATGCGCGAGGAGATGGGCGAACGGCCGGCCATGACGTCCCGGATCGCGTCGAGCAGGTCGATGGAGTCGGCGTCCTTGAGCAGGTAGCCGGCGGCGCCCGCCTCGATGGCATCGAGGACCGAGCGCTCATCGGCCAGGATGGAGATGACCATCGCCTCGGCCTTGGGCTGTCGCTTGGCCAGGAAACGGATGGCATCGATGCCGCTGCCGTCGGGCAGGTTGAGATCGGTGATCAGGAGATCGATCTCGTTGGCCCCGATGGCGATCAGGGTTTCCTCGAGGTTGGCGCAAGCCGCGCACAGGTTCGCTTCGGGCCATTCGCCGATGATGCGGGCGAGGCGCTCGCGTATGGGCCCGTCGTCTTCGGTCAGCAGAATCCTGAGCGGACCCTTCGTCATTGCAGTTCTCCTGGCCGCGCTGCGGCCGCGGCCGTCCCGCGGGCCTGGCGCGAGCGCGCATTTCTCCATTGAGCAAGTATCGCAGAGGCCGCCGCGCCGGCCATACCATGTACATGGTATTCAGCCGCCGGCCCAGGCGTGACTAAGATGCGCCCATCGCGGGCGATCGACCGCGCGGGTCCGGGGGAATACCAATGAGAAGATACATCCGCATGGCGGCGATGGGAGCCGTCGCCATCACGCTACTGGCCGCCTGCGGCGGCGGATCGTCCGGCGGCGGGGACGGGCAGGCCGAGGGGCCGGGCACGAGGCCGCCCAATATCCTGTTCGTCGTGATGGACGACGTGGGCATCGACCAGATGTCCGCCTTCGGCTATGGCGGCGCCACCGCGCCCAGCATGCCCAACATCAATGCGGTCGCCGCGGCCGGCGTGCGTTTTCGCAATACCTGGTCGATGCCGGAATGCTCGCCGGGACGGGCGGCCTTTTTCCTGGGCCGCTACCCGACCCGCACCCGCATCTACCAGGCCATCGGTCCCAACGATCTGGCGAATTCCCAGGTGTCGCCGTACGAGACGACGGTGCCCAAGCTGCTCAAGCGGGCCAACTACGAAAGCGCGATGTTCGGCAAGTTCCACCTGGCCGGCCCCGAGAACAACGAGGCCGGCAACGCCACGCCCAGCGTGCTGGGCTGGGACCATTTCTACGGCTGGATAGGCGGGCTGCCGGCATCGATCGACTCGACCGCGGGCGGCATCGCGGCCGAGAAGACCTATGCCTGCGGTTTCGTGCCGGGCAAGGCCGCCGGGGGCGCGGACTCGGGAGCCTGCTACCGGGCCGACAACAGCTGCACGACCGTCAGCCGCACCTCGCCCCTGCAGGATGCGGCCGGTCTGCAATGCCTGTCCGCGGGCGGCATTTTCGTGCCCGGCCAGAGCTGCGGCAAGGTGCCGGCCACGCTGGACTTCGAGCGCGAGAATGCCTATTACGTCTCGCCGCTGGTGATCATCGATGGCGGCAAGGTCACCGAAGTTCCGCTGACGGATGCGCGTGCGCGCGGCTATCGCACGCGCATCGAGACCGATGCCGCCATCGACTGGATCAAGTCGCGTCCGTCCTCGCGCCCGTGGATGGCCACCGTCAGCTATAGCGCCGCCCATACGCCCTGGCAGCAGCCGCCGCGCAGCCTGGTGCCGGTCAGCGGCAACGCGCTGTCCGACGGCTGGGACTGCAATGGCACGCTGACCGGCCGCCTGATCCAGGACCAGATGACCGAGGCCATGGACACCGAGTTCGGCCGCCTGCTGGTGGAGACGGGGCTGGCGCGGCGCGGCGACGACGGCCGGCTGCAGTACGACCCGAAGGCTGCCAACACGGTGATCGTGATCGTGGGCGACAACGGCACGCTGGGGTCGGCGGTCAAGCTGCCGTTCAGCGGCTCGCGGGCCAAGGGCACGGCCTACCAGACCGGTGTCTGGGATCCGCTCATCATCGCCGGGCCGCTGGTCGCTCAACCCGACCGCGAGGTCGATCACATGGTCAACATGGTGGACCTGTTCCAGTTCTTCGGCGAGGTGGCCGGCATCGACGCGCACGCGGCGGTACCGCGCACGATCGACTCGGTGGCCATCCTGCCCTACCTGACCCACCCCGACCAGCCCAGCCTGCGCACCATCAACTTCACCATCGGCGGCTACAACCAGCAGGCCGATGGCGGGCGCAACGGCGCCTGCGTGATCAATACGAGCTGCACCCAGATCCCGGTGTCCAAGAGCGTGTGCGAGGACAACCAGGGTACCTGGTGGGGAGCCGGCCATGACGATCCGTCGGTGGTGCCCGATGGCGGCGCCGGCTACGGTTCGTGCTGGAGCGTGAACCAGGCGCTGTACAAGGCCGGCCGCGATCAGCTCGATATCCTGCCCGAGATCTCGGCCGCGATCCGCAACGACCGTTACAAGCTGGTCCGCAACACCCGCCAGGCCTACGATGCCGCGAGCGACAGCGGCACCACGGTGGTCACCGAGGAGCTGTACGAGGTCGACCAGGCCACGCCCACGCCGCTGCTCGATACGCCCGACCGCGATCTGCTGGCGGCTTCCCCTTCCGCCGAGGTCAATGCCGCCTACGTCGACCTGCGCGCCAGGCTCGACGAGATGCTGGCCGCCGATCCCGACTGCCCGGGCGACGGCAACCGCGACGGCGTGGTCGATGCGCAGGACCTGTCCAACTGGAGCCGGCTGGCCCGCGACTGGGGCCTGTCCAGCGTCTATGACTTCGTGATCGGCAGTGTGCTCGACGGGCGCACCAACGACGCCGACGGCCAGATCGTCCGGAACAACCTGGGCAAGACCTGCCCCAAGAGCCATGGCATCTACTGACCCCAAGAATGGCCGCCGGCGCCTGCTGATGGGCGGAGTGGCCCTGGCGGCCGCGGGCGCCGCCGCCGGCGGTGTCCTCGGGTGGCAGGCGTGGCGCAGCCGACCCGCGCAAAGGCCACGCGTCGTGCTCGGCGACGGCGTCCGTACGCCCCAGGGCATGGCCTGGGTGCCGGGCGGCGTGTTCCTGATGGGCAGCGATCACCGGCTGGCCTATCCCAACGAACGCCCCACGCACCAGGTGCGCGTCCCGGGCTTCTGGATGGATGTCACGCACGTCACCAACGACCAGTTCGCCCGCTTCGTCCGGGAAACAGGCTACGTCACCACCGCCGAACGGAAGCCGGACTGGGAGACCGTGCGCGTGCAACTGCCGCCCGGCACGCCGCGCCCGCCCGACGACGTGCTGGTGCCCGGGGCCATGGTGTTCGTCGGCACCGACCGGCCCGTGCGCCTGGACGACTATTCCCGCTGGTGGCGCTACGTTCCGGGTGCGGACTGGCGCCATCCCCAGGGGCCGGGCAGTTCCATCGAGGGCAAGGGCGGCCACCCGGTGGTCCAGGTCAGCCATCCCGACGCGCTGGCCTATGCCAAGTGGGCGGGCAAGCGCCTGCCGACCGAGGCCGAATGGGAGTTCGCCGCGCGCGGCGGCCTGGAGCAGGCCACCTATGGCTGGGGCGACGAACCGCTGGTGGACGGCGCGCGCCAGGCCAACTACTGGGACGTGCGCGAGCGCCGCTTTCCCGTGGTCAGTCCGCGCGCGGGCGGAGCGGCCGGCACGGTCGAAGCGGGCACCTTTCCGCCCAATGGCTATGGCCTGCTGGACATGACCGGCAACGCCTGGCAGTGGGTGGCTGACTGGTACCGCGCCGACTACTTCGCGCAGCAGGCCAGGCTGCCGGCCCATCCCATCGACAACCCCCAGGGGCCGGCCGGCTCCTATGACCCCGGCGAGCCCGGCGTTCCGTTCGATGCGCCCAAGCGGGTCATCCGCGGCGGCTCGTTCCTGTGCAACGAAGACTATTGCCTGTCGTACCGGCCCAGCGCCCGGCGCGGCTCCGACCCCTACAGCCCCATGTCCCACCTGGGATTCCGGCTGGTCAGGACTTGAAAGGGAGAGCAAGCATGAAAACGATACCGTGCGCCAAGCCGACCATCCTGTGCGCGGCGGCCGCGGCCGCATCCGCGCTGCTGCTGTCGAGCTGCTCGGACGACAGCGGCGCCAAGCCCTCGCCGCAGGCGCAGCAGAAGCCCAACATCCTGTTCATCGTGATCGACGATTTCGGCCTGGATCAACTGACCTCGTATGGCTACGGCGGCGCCGTGCCGCCCAGGACGCCCAACCTGACGGCCATCGCCAAGGCCGGCCTGCAGTTCCGCAATGCCTGGGCCATGCCCACCTGCACGCCGACCCGCGCCACCTTCTTCACCGGCCGCTACCCGTCCAGCACCAACATCCTGAACGCGGTGGTGTCCACCGACCTGGCCAATTCCGAGATCTCGCCCTACGAGGTCACGCTGCCCAAGCTCCTGCGCACCCAGGGCTATACCAGCGCGCTGATCGGCAAGATGCACCTGACCGGCTCCGACCTGGGCACCGCCGCCAACCTGCCGTACGGCCACCAGACCATGTGGAAGCTGGGCTGGGACTACTTCGACGGCTATCTGGACGGTGCCCCCTATCCGATCGACACGCGGGCGGGCCTGGCCACCGTGGCCGAAGGCACCTACAAATGCGGCTTCGTGTCGAACACGACGATGGACCCCGTCAACGGCGCCGACGGCGGCGCGTGCTATTTCGCGACGGGCAGCTGCGAGTCCATCACCCGCAGCAGCGACATCGTCACGCCGGGCCGCAGCTGCATGGAACGCGGCGGGATCTTCGACCCCGGCCAGTCCTGCCAGGGCGCCCGGCCCGGCTACATCGACTTCAGCGCGCAGAACGGCTACTACACCGGCGAGTTCATCCAGAGCTGGGCCGACGGCACCTCGCGCAAGGTCACGGCCACCGATCCGTCCGCGCGCGGCTATCGCAGCACCATGGAGACCGACCGTGCCGTGGCCTGGGCCCGTGGGCAGTCCACGGACACGCCCTGGATGATGTCGGTCGGCTATTCCGCCATCCACGCGCCGCTGCAAGTGCCGCCCCTGTCGCTGGTGTCGGAATCGACCCCGGGCCGCAACGACAACCTGCTCTGCTCGCCGGCCAGCGACATCGAAGGCGCGCCGGGCCGGATCACGGCGCTGATCGATGACCACATCGTCACCAACCTGATGGTCGAGGCCATGGACAAGGAGATCGGCCGCCTGTTGGTGGAACTGGGTCTTGCCACCTGGAACGGCGACGGCACGCTGAACTACCAGCCGGAGAAAACCAACACCGTGGTGGTCGTCATGGGCGACAACGGCACCTACGTCAACAGCGTGAAGTTCACCGCGCCGGGCCGCTTCGACCCCACGCGCGCCAAGGGCTTCCCCTACCAGACCGGCGTATCGGTGCCGTTGCTGGTGGCCGGCCCGATCGTGAAGGAGCCGGGCCGGGAGGTGGCGCACCAGGTCAGCTCGCCCGACCTGTACCAGTTGTTCGCGGAAATCGCCGGGGCCGATGTCAAGGCAGGCGTGCCCGCCAACCGCCCGGTGGACGCCCAGCCCATGCTGGCCTACTTGACCAACCCCGGCCAAGGCGCCATCCGCAGCCTGAATTTCTCCGAAATGGGTACGAATTTCACCAATCCTGCCAGCGACATCACGCCCCAGCCCTGCGTCGTGGAAGCGGCCAATGCCTGCTTCACCATTTTTCCGAACAAGGCCTTGTGCGAAGACCAGAGCGGCGTCTGGTACGGGGCGGGCTCCGGGCTGGCGGGCGTGCCCGCGGAAGGTTTCAGCCAATGCGGACAGGTGCTGTCCTACCGCAAGGCGCTGGACGCGGACGACGCGGTGGACGTCCTGCCGGATTCACAGAAAGCCGTCAGCGACGGCAGCTACAAGCTGGTGCGCCTGAACCGCAAGACCTATACGGTGGACACCGCCAATCCGGTCAACTCGGCATATGTGGAAAACCGGAACACCGACGAACTCTACCGGATCGACATGGCCGTTCCCGATCCCACGCTGGACCGGAGCGGCAGCGCCATCGCCACGGGCTCGCCCACCATCACCGCCGCGCTGGATGCCCAGGCGCAGCAGGCCTATGCCGCCTTGAAGGCCGAGATGGACCTGCGGGACCGCGTGGCGGCCTACAACTACAGCTACGACTCGCTCAACTGTCCGGGCGACGGCAACCGCGACGGCGTGGTCGACCAGAAGGACCTGGACAACTGGATGGAGCTCAGCCGGTTGAACCTGCACGAGGGCGTGGCCCAATCCAGCTGGTACGACCTCAACCACGATGGCAAGACCGATGACGCGGATCGCGCCATCATCCAGGCCAACCTGGGCAGGTCGTGCAAGCTGACCGTGGCGGGGTGAGCGCGGGCGGCAACCGCGGACTCAGATCGTCCGCAGCCACCTGCCGCGGCTCTTGCGCTGCTGGCTGGCCAGCGGCGGCAGGTCGAAGGGACGGTCGTCGTCGAAGGGCGATTCGTACGGCGTCCTGATCAGTCCGGCCAGCTTGTAGGGCGGAGACGGCAAGGGTTCGAAGCGCTGGCCCGTGCGGACCAGGCGATTCATCCTGTCGGCGTTGTACAGGCGCCAGCCGGGCGGATCGCCCGAGCGGCCGTCCAGCTGCCAGGCGATCACGATCAGCGTGCCGTCGGTGGTGGAGCCCAGGCTGTGGGGATGGGCTATGCGCGTGGCGCCGTGGTAGTGGAACTGAAGTTCGGACCGGACGGCAATGGCGGCGGACAAGAGGGTGGAGCGGGTTTCGTTGTGCATCGCAGTTCGGGTAATCCTGGTGGATTGCCTTGATGGTAGCGCCTGAAAAACCGGATCGCCAGAAAAATGTTGCGATGCACAAATAAGGGTCAAGGCGCACCATGAAGGCGCGCCCGGAACCCTGTCGTGGTGCTTGGGAGATCAGACCTCGACCAGCCTGCGGTTCGACGCGCCCGGCAGCGTGGCGAGACTCTTGCCCAGCGACGCCCGATAGTCGCGGGCATGCACCGTGTCGACGTACTGCCAGTCGGCGCGGATGCGTTCGGGCGTGACGGTCAGGACCATGTAGCCGCGCAGGCTGGTGTCGGCGTATTTCAGGCTGCCGGCCCACTTGTTGCCTGCGGCCAGGGTGGACAGGTTGGCCAGGCCGGTCAGCAGGGCCGCCAACTGGCCCGCAGGCACGCCGTCGCCCAGGTATTCCTCGAAGCCGGGAGAGGTCACCGACGACGCGGCGAACTCCACGCCCACGGCGTTCCCGTCCTTGTCGCGCAGGTCGCTGGCCCATGCGTTGTGGGTGTCCCCGGCCAGCACGACCAGGTTCTTGTCAAGTTGCCGCGCCATCCCCAGCACGGTCTCGCGCGCGGCCCAATAGCCGTCCCAGGAATCGAGGTTGTACGGGATGCAGGGCATGGCCAGGATGGCGCGTTCCTGCGCGGTCAGGGTCGGATCGCCGGCCTGCTGCCGGGCCACCAGCCGGGCATAGGCGGCGGGGTCCATCGCGAACTGGGCGGGGATCTCGACGTCGCCCAGTTGGCCGGTCGAGGCCAGCAGGCCCAGCAGGACCGGCATGGGCAGGTGCACCGGCGCCATCAGCACCTGCTGGCCCAGGATTTGCCAGGTCGCCTTCGAGGCGGCCATGCGGTCGCGCAGCCAGGTGGTCTGCGCCTGCCCCATCAGTTGCCGGCCAGGCGCGGCGACGTCGGCGGTGAATGCGGCGGCGAACTGCGCGAGACCGGCGGCGGGGTCGGGATTGCCGAGCAGCGCGCCGAAGTAGCGGGTGTAGGACAGCTGCCTGGCGCGGGCCAGGACGCGCGTATCGAGCATGTGGAGCGACAGCAGGTCGCCGAAGTCGAAGCTGCGGTAGATGACGTTGGGCGCCGACTGCGGTCGCGTGGGCAGCCACTCGTGGTAGGCGCGCACGGCGGCCGCCTTGCGCAGCGCAAAATCGCCCTCGGTATCGGGCTGGTGGTTCTCGGCGCCGTTTTCCCAGGTGTCGTTGGCGATCTCGTGGTCGTCCCACACGGCGATGAAGGGCAGGGCGGCATGCACCGCCTGCAGGTCGGGGTCGCTGCGATACTGGGCATAGCGGCGTCGGTAGTCCGCCAGCGAGACGATCTCGTTGGCGGGTTCGGACGGCCGGCCCATGGCCTGCGCCTGTTCCGAGGCATAGCCGTCGCGGCCGTATTCGTAGATGTAGTCGCCCAGGTGGATGGCGGCGTCGAGGTCCCCGCGCCTGGCGGCCTCGGCGTAGACGTGGAAATAGCCGGCCGGGTAGTTGGAACAGGAGAAGACCACCAGCTTGGCCTGCTTGACCGGGCCGGTGGGCAGGGTACGGGTGCGGCCGATGGGCGAGACCTTGTCCTCGTGCTTGAAGCGGTACCAGTAGACCGTCCCCGCCGCGAGCCCGGCGACGTCGACCTTGACGGTGTGGTCCTGGTCGGCGCGGGCGCTGGCCGCTCCGCTCTTGGCGATGTTCTTGAAGGCCTCGTCGGTGGCCATTTCCCACTTGATGTCGACGTCGCCGCCGCCGGCCGGGACGGCGCGGGTCCAGATGACGACGCGGTCGGCCAGCGGATCGCCGCTGGCCACGCCATGGGTGAAGCCGACGTCGACGGGATGGTCATCGTCGCCGCCGCCGCAGGCGGCCAGGGCCAGGGAAGAGGCGGCGCCGGCGCCGCCCAGGGCGACGCCGCGCAGGAAGCGGCGGCGGGCAAGAGTATCGGTCATGTTCGTCGTGTTCGCGTGGGGAAGACGCCGGGCAGGCTACCCGCCGCGGGTGACAACGAAGTGAACGATCCGCGCCGCCGCGCGGCGGGTCAGACCACCGTGAGCGTGACGTCGATGTTGCCGCGGGTCGCGTTGGAGTAGGGGCACACGACGTGGGCCTTCTGCACCAGCGATTCGGCCGTGGCGCGCTCCAGGCCCGGCAGGGAGATCCTGAGTTCCACCTCGATCGCGAAACCGGTCGGAATGGGACCGATGCCCACCGCGCCTTCGATCTGCGTGTCCGCTGGCAGGCCGACCTTCTCCTTGGCGGCGACGAACTTCAGCGCACCCAGGAAGCATGCCGAGTAGCCGGCAGCGAACAGCTGTTCCGGATTCGTGCCGGGGCCGCCCGCGCCGCCCAGTTCCTTGGGCGTGGACAGGCGCACGTCCAGCGCGTTGTCGGAAGAGGCGGCCTTGCCGTCCCGGCCGCCGGTGGCCGTCGCGTGGGCAACATAGAGGACTTTTTCGATGGGCATGATGAAACTCCTGGAAGGGCTCGCAGAGCCATGGGTGGCGGTTGGGGATGCAGTCGGCCGCCACCCCGGCCGGCTACATGTGTATTTAGCGATTTAATCGTGTGCTATTTAAATGCCGTGACGCGCCATGCGGATCTCCGGTTGGGCCGCCATGTCTCAGCCGTTCTTCAACAGGCTGTCCCGCAGGGCCTCCAATTGCTGCTTGGTGGCGGCGAGCTGGGCAGGGGTGCATGCGCTGGCGCACAGGACGGCGGAAGGAACCGAAGCGGCCTTGGCCTTGAGCGCCCGGCCTTTCGGCGTCAGCGTGACGAGCACCTGGCGTTCGTCTTCCTTGCCGCGCGTGCGGGCGATCAATTCCATGGCCTGGAGCCGCTTGAGCAGGGGCGTCAACGTGGCGGAATCCAGGAACAGCCGCTGGCCCAGCTCGGAAACCGTCAGGCCGTCCCGTTCCCATAGCACCAGCATGGCCAGGTACTGGGGATAGGTGAGCTCCAGCTTGCCCAGCAACTGACGGTAGAGCTTGTTCATCGCCAGGTTGGTGGAGTACAGCGCGAAGCAGAGCTGGTTGTCCAGCGACAGCGGCGCGGACCTGGCGGCGGCTTGGGGTTTCGCATTCATGCCGGCAGTATAGATAGCGAAAAATTAAATCGCAAGCGATTTAATTGATGGAAACATGCCGCATGCCGGTGCCGTCACGGCATGGCCGGCGCCGGTTCTCCCAGGACGCCCTGGATGAGCGTGCGCAGCCAGATACTCTTGGGGTCGTCGTGGAAGCGCCGGTGCCAGTACTGCTTGAGGTCGTAGCGGCGGATGGGGAAGGGCGGTTCGACGATGCGCGCGTTGGCGCTGCGCACGTGCAGTTCGGCCACCGCGCGCGGCAGCACGACGATGAGGTCGCTGTCGTTGATCAGCGTGCCCAGGCTCATGTAGTGCGAGGTGCGCAGCGCGATCTTGCGCTCGATGCCGCGGGCGGCCAGTTCCTGCTCGAACATTTCCTGGCTGCGCCCGTCGTCGCGCACCAGCACGTGGTCCATGCCCAGGAATTCGTCCAGCGTCATGCGCGGGCCGGCCAGTGGATGGGCCTGGCGCACGAGGCAGGTCAGGTCGTGCGAATACAGCCGCTGCTGGAAGATGAAGTGGGATTGCAGGTCGGGGAAGTAGCCCAGCACCGAATCGACGCGGCCTTCGTACAGGGCGCCTTCCAGTTCGGCCGGCAGCAGGCCGATGGTGCGCAGGCGCGCGCCGGGTGCCTCGGCGCGGATGCGCCGGTAGAGGGCGGGCAGGAAGACCGCCTCGCCGATCTCGCTCATGCACAGCGTGAGTTCGCCGTCGAAGCGGGACGGCGAGAACTCGGGGTTGGGCAGGATCTCGTGGTCGATGACCTGGATGACCTCGCGCGTGCGGGCAATGATGTGCTGTGCGCGCGGCGTGGCTTCCATGCGGGATCCGCGCCGCACGAACAACTGGTCGCCCAGGGATGCGCGCAGGCGCGACAGCGCGGCGCTGGCGGCCGGCTGGCTCATGGCGAGGCGCTGCGCCGCGGCGCTGACGCTGCCGGTGTCGTAGATGGCGACCAGCACGCGCAGCAGGTTCAGGTCGGTCTTCATGTCGCGGATATTATCTGAATATCAAATAGTCGATATTAGAAATATTTGCTATTGGAATTCTGTTGGCGCCGTTAGATTGCTGGCTGGGCCCCCGGCCGGGGGGGCCATCCAAGAACGAGGCGCCAGGCGCCGACAGGAGACGATGCATGCAAGCAAGATATCCGCTGGCCGCGGCGCTGGCCTGGGCGTGCCTGGCTTCGGGGGCGCAGGCCCAGGTCAGGATCGGTTTCATGGGAGAGCTGTCCGGTCCGCAGGCCATGCTGGGCCAGGACATGTACGACGGCTTCATGCTGGCGGTGGAACAGGAAGGCGGGAAGCTGGGTGGCATTCCCGTGGCCATCGTGCGCCGGGACAGCCAGCTCAAGCCCGAGGTCGCGACGCAGATCGCCGACGAGTTGATCGAGCGCGAGAAAGTGGCGCTGGTGGCCGGCATGACGTTCTCGAACGTGGCGATGGCGGTGACCCGCAAATTCGCCGCGGCGCAGGTGTTCATGGTGTCCGGCAACGCCGGACCGTCGCCCACGGCCGGATCCGCCTGTTCGCCTTTCTTCTTTTCGGCGGCCAAGCAGAACGACCAGTTCGCCGAGGCCAGCGGCACCTATGCCAGGCAGCAGGGCTATGCGCGCGTGATCGCGCTCGCGCCCAACTATCAGGCCGGCAAGGATTTCGTGGCCGGTTTCAAGCGCAACTACGGCCAGCCGCTGGCCGACGAGATCTACACCCCGCTGGCCCAGCTGGATTTCTCGGCCGAGATCACCCGCATCGCGGCCGCGCGGCCGGACGCGGTCTATGCGTTCTACCCGGGCGCCAACGGCGTGGCCTTCGTGCGTGCCTATGGGCAGGCAGGCCTGCTGGGCAAGATCCCGCTGCTGACCAATGCGGCGGCCGACGGCACCAACCTGCCCGCCCTCAAGGAGGCCGCGCTGGGCGTGTTCAACAGCAGCAACTGGGGGCCCGACCTGCCCAATGCCGAGAACCGGCAGTTCGTCGCAGCCTTCGAGGCCAAGTACGGCCGCATTCCGTCCGAGTACGCGGCGCAGTCCTACGATTCCGCGCGGCTGATCGGCTCGGCGCTGAAGGCCACCGGCGGCAAGGTGGACGACAAGCAGGCCCTGGGCAAGGCCTTGCGGGCGGCGGATTTCAAGTCGGTGCGCGGCAATTTCCGCTTCAACACCAACAACTACCCGATCCAGGATTTCTACATGTTCGTGGCCGCGCGCGATGCTCAGGGGCGGGTCAGCCTGAAGACCGTGTCCAAGCCCTTGTCCGACGCCAAGGACAGTTTCCACGCGCAATGCCGCATGTCGTGAGGATGGCATGGAGTTCCTGAGAAATTGCTGGTACATGGCGGGCTGGAGCGAGGAGCTCCCCGCCGGGACGCTGCTGCCGCGCACCTTCCTGGAGCAGCCGGTGGTGCTGTTCCGCCGCGGGGACGGCGCACCCGTCGCCCTGCTGGACCGCTGCCCGCATCGGGTGGCGCCGCTCAGCCGCGGCACGCTGGCCGGCGATACGCTGCGCTGCATCTATCACGGCCTGCGCTTCGATGCCGGCGGGCGCTGCGTGGAGAACCCGCACGGCGCCATCCCGGCCAAGGCCGGCGTGCCGGCCTTTCCGATGGCCGAGCGCGACGGCGTGCTGTGGATCTGGATGGGAGTGCCTGAGGCCGCCGACGCCGCCCGCGTGCCCGACCTGGGCCACATGGCGCGCGTGCCTGCCACCGCGCAGTCGCGCGGCGCCATGCCCTCGGCGTGCCATTACCAATTGATCGTCGACAACGTCGCCGACCTCAGCCATGTCGAGTATCTGCATGCGACCACGCTGGGCGGCGGCGCCTTCGTCGAGAACCGTCCCGTCGTATCCGAGCAGGGCACCGAGGTGGTCATCGAACTGCGCAGCCAGGGACAGCCGGCGCCGCCGGTCTACGACCGTTTCCTGCCGCAGCCGGGCGTGCTCGTGGACTTCGTCAATCGCGTGACCTGGAGTCCCGCCGGACTGCTCAAGCTGGATATCAGCGTCACGCCCATGGGCGCGCCCGCCGAGCAGGGCCTGCGTACCTTCAATGCCCATATCGTCACGCCCGAGACGCGGACCTCGTCCCACTATTGGTACTGGTTGACGCGCGAGTACCGGCAGGACGACGAGGACATGACCCGGCTGCGGCATGCGCTGATGACGCGCGTCTTCGTCGAGGAGGACAAGCCGGTGATCGAGGCGCAGCAGCGGCTGCTGGGGGGCACCGACCTGTTCGACGCCCAGCCGGTGTTGCTGGCCACCGATACGGGCTCGATCCGCATACGCCGCGTCCTGAGGCAACTGCTCGAGCAGGAGCGCGGCCCGGCCTGAGCGGCGCGTGTCGCGGCGGCGGGACGGTCCGCCCGGCTTATTGCAACATCGCCCGGCCCGCGCCGCGCCTGGAGATTCCGTCCGCGGGGCCGCCGCGCGCACACGTTTGATTACGTATGTAGCAATGTATCAATATTGCCGCGGTGTACAGTCAGCTTGCCGAAAGCCAAGTGTGCTCGCCGCTGCGTACGCGGCGGCGCAGGCGGCGCCGGGTTAGAAGGAAACGACATCATGATCAAGAAGACGCTGGTGATTGCGATGGCCTGTGCCGGCCTCGCGCTGGGCGCTGCGGCCCAGGCCAAGGGAGACCGTTGGGATCGCGGCCACGGTCACGGCCATTACGACAAGCACGACCGGGGCGGCCATCGCCATTGGGACGACCGCCGCCGCGACCGCGACTACCGCCATGGCTACCGCGACGGTTATCGCGATGCGCCGCGCGTCGTCCATCGCGGCTGGGCGCCGCCTCCGCCGCACCGCTGGGCGCGCGGCGACCGCCTGCCCAACTACCATCGCGGCGGTTATTATGTCGTGAACGACTGGCATGCCCATCGGCTCTATCGGCCGCGTCCGGGCTACCAGTGGGTGCAGATGGGTTCCGAGTACCTGCTGGTCGCGATCGCTTCCGGCGTGATTGCCAGCATCATCCTCAACAACTGACGGCCCTTGTCCGCGAGGACATCGGAGCGGGAATCCATGTCCATGCGGCATACGCGCCTCGCGGCGCGCGTGGCGGTCCTGGCGCTGGCGGCGGCAACGCCGCTGTCGGCGCAGACCATTCTCCACAACGAAAAATCGGCCTTCGAGGACATCGTCGTCTACGAGTCCCGGGGCGAGCGCTGCATGAAGTTCGGCAGCGTGCATGCGCCCGGGCGCCAGACCTGCCAGTTGCCGGCGCGGCCCGAACAGCTGCTGTTCGACTACACCCGGATGATGATGGCCTCGCTGTACCTGCGCCCGGACCCGCAACGCATCCTGGTGATCGGCCTGGGCGGCGGCAGCCTGCCCATGGCGCTGGCCAGGGTCGTGCCCAAGGCCCGCATCGACGTGGTCGAGATCGATCCCGCCGTGGCCCGCGTGGCCGAACGCTTCTTCGGCTTCCGGACAGGGCCGTCCATGCGGGTGGAAGTGGCCGACGGACGTGCGTTCGTAGAGGCGGCGGCCCGGCGCGGCGACCGCTACGACATCGTCATGCTCGATGCCTTCGACGAGACCTACATTCCCCGGCACCTGTCGACCGTGGAGTTCATCCGCGAGGTGCGGTCCATCCTGCGGCCCGACGGCGTGCTGGCGGCCAACACGTTCGCGTCCAGCGGCTCGTACGCGAGCGAATCGGCGACGTATGCCGAGGTGTTCGGGCCGTTCTACAATCTGCGCGGCGCCAACCGGGTGGTCCTGGCCTCGGCCGGGGCGCTGCCCGGCCAGGAGGAGGTGGCGGCGCGCGCCCGTTCGTTGCAACCCGCCCTGGCCCCCATGGGCATCGATCCCGATCGCCTGCTGCCGATGTTCTCGACCCGCCCCGACTGGCCCCAGGACGCGCGGCCGCTGCGCGACTGAGGCGGCCTTACCGCTTGGTCAGCGCAGCAGCGATGCCGGATCCTCGCGATGCAGGCGCCGGACCGCGAACAGCCCGGAGATCAGCGCGATCGCCATGACGAGGATGGCGCACACCGTTGCCACCGCGGGCGTCATGCGCACCGGCACGTTCTGCCCGCGCGCGATCGTGAGCAGGACGACGCACAGGATGGCGGCCAGCGCGGTGCCGGTCACGCCCACGCCGAACGCCTGCTTGAGCACCACCGTGCGCAGCGACGAAGCGCTGACGCCCATGGCCTTGAGCGTGGCGTAGGCACGCATGGAGCCGGCGATGGCGGCGATCAGGGTCTGGCTGGTGATGGCTGCGCCCGCCAGGAACACCACGCCGGCCAGGAACAGCACGCCAGCGCCGGCGCCCGTCTGCAGCAGCCAGTACAGCTGCGTCTTCTTGGAAAACTCCTTGCTGCTCCAGACCTCGTAGGCGCCGAAGCTGCGCTGGTTCGCGATCCGTTCGCGCACCGCTTCGGCTTCCGACGGGTTGCGCACCTTGGCGACGAAGTAGGTGGGCAGGTCGCCTTCGTCCGGGGTGCTGATCAGCCGCGCCGTGTCGGACGAGGCCAGCACGTTGGCGCCGTCCAGGGCGCGCAGGCCGCTGATGACGCCGATGACACGCACCGGATGGCCGTTGAGCGTCGCCTGTCCGCCTTGCCGCGTACCCAGCTTGTGCAGGTCGGCGCGGTCCACGACGATGGTGCCGATCTCGGCCAGGCGTTCGCGCATCTCGGGCGACAGCAGGCGCGCGAAAAGCATGCTGCCCGGCCGGACGTCCACGCCCGAGACGGCCACGCTCATCCCGCCATGCACCTCGGGGCTGCGCCATTCGGCCGAGCGCAGGTAGAAGGGTTCCACGGCCGCGACGCCGCGGTCCATGCGCAGGGGCATCTCGATGTCGGGGTTCAGCGGCAGGCCCTGGTCGATGCTTTGCGTGCCGGGCGAGCCTATCCAGATGTCGGCGTCGGACGCGGTGATGTAGACCGCCGCGTTGCCGAAGATGCCCAGTACCAGGCTGGCCTGGGCCAGCAGCAGCAGGCCCGAGAAGGCCACCGCCACCACCGCCGGCAGGAAGCGCGGCCATTCGTGGATGAGAGTCTTGCGTGCGAGCATGTCAATGATCGTGGGGGGAAGCGGCGGCGGAGGATTGTTCCTCGCCGCGCCAGGCCGGGGCGCCGCCCACGGCCTTGTGCAGCGAGATGAACGCGAGGTCCCGCGCCAGCGTGGTGGCCGACAGCGCCAGCTGGGCCTGGATGCGGCGCGAGGCGAGGTCGGCGTTGTCGAATTCGCTCGACAGCTTCGAGGCCGTCAGCCGCCCGGCGTGGTCGGCGGCCCGGCCGATCGCTTGCAGCGCGCGTTCCTCGGCTTCGCGGCGTTGCCGGTAGTGGTCGAGTTCGATCAGCGCCGACTCGGCCTCGGACAATCCTTCCAGCACGGCCTGCCGGTAGGCCAGCAGGGCGGCATCGAGTTCGTCGCTGCGGGCGTGCGCGGCGGCCTGCCGCTGGCCCCAGTCGAACAGCGGGATGTCGATCAGCGGCCCCAGCGAGAAGATCGTCTGGGTATAGGTAGGCGTATTGCGCCGGTTGAAGTTGTTGGCGAAGTTGCTGGCCACCGTCAGCGAACCGCCTATGCCCAGCCGGGGGTAGAGGTCGGCCCGGGCGATGCCTAGCGCGCCCGCGGCATCCAGCACGCGCGCCTGGGCCATCTGGACGTCGGGACGGGTGCGCAGCATGTCGGCGGGCGTGCTGGCGATCGCGGCCAGCGTGGCGGGGGGCGTGGCGACGGCCGGCTCGCGGGTCCAGGCGGGGTCGGGCTCGTGGCGGCCCAGGAGCACGGCCAGCTTGAGCGCGCTTTGCCGCACGGCCATGCCGGGGTCGGCCAGCGAGGCCCGGGCCTGTTCCAGCGCGGCCTGGGTCCGCTCGACGTCCACGCGCGACGCGAGGCGCGTACGTTCCCGTAGCGAGACAAGTTCTACCTGGCGTTCCTGCAGAGTGACCGCTTCCTTCAGCAATCGCTGCCGGGCCTGGGCGCTGCGCAGCTCGCGCCAGGCGCGCACGACCTCGGCGGCGACGCTGACGCGCGCGCCCTGCAAGGTGGCGGCGGCCGCGTCCACGCTGGCGCGGGCCTGCCGTTCGGCGCTTTCGCCGCGCCCGAACAGGCCGAATTCCCAGGTGGCGTCGAATCCGGCCTGGAAGTACGAACTGCTGGCGTCGGCCGCGACCGCGTCGCGCGTGCGGAAATTCAGGTTGGGCAGGTAGGGCGCGTTGGCTGCGTCATGCAGTTTGCGCGCGGCCTGCAGGCGGGCATGGGCCTCGGCGATGGTCAGGTTGCCGGCCAGCGCCTGCTCCACCAGGCCGTCGAGCTGCGGGTCGCCGAACGCCTTCCACCATTCGGCGGGCGCGGGTGCGGCCGCGCCCGGTGCGGCATTGCTCCATTGCGCGGGGACGTCGGCATGCAGGTCCGGGGCCGGAACGCTCACGCAGCCGGCCAGGGCGGCGGCCGCCAGGACCAGCGCCCATCGGAGGCCGGGGCGAAAAGGAGGGCACTGCGGAATACGGGAAAAGGGCATGGCCAGGCGCGCAGAGGAGCTGTGGGGCGTGGAGGCGGTAAGCGGCCCCGGCGACGAGGGGCGAAATCGCGACAGGCGTGATCTTACTGTCTGTTGGGCATCGGGCGCGAGCGGCGCGATATATCGGGCGCCGGGCAGCTATAATTCCGCGGCAGGAGCGTCTTACTGAATGGTAATGGAAATGTCCACCATGGCCGTTTACCCTATGCGCCTCCTGCAACAGGCGCAGCCCACCGGCCGTGTCGACGATGGCAGTCCACGGCTTTTCTGCGATACTGCGCAACGGCGGAGGGTCGGGAAGGTCGCCGGGGACTTTCCCGTGTACTTCCCAGAACGATAAGCGGTGGGCGCCCAGCCCACAAGGCCCGCGGCCGCAACTGATCTCCCCCGAGGTTTCCCTTAATGAACTCCGAATCCCAACTGCTTGCCGACGAAGCGCAATACTGCTCGTTCGGTGATACCGTCCATTACGTCAATCCGCCGAAGATCTTCGATCGCTGCGAAGGCAGCTACATGTACGATGCCCAGGGCACGCCGTACCTGGACCTGCAGATGTGGTATTCGGCCGTCAACTTCGGCTATGGCAACGAGCGCCTGAACAACGTGCTCAAGAAGCAGCTGGACGTGCTGCCCCAGGTCGCCAGCCAGTACCTGCATCCGACCAAGATCGAGCTGGCCAAGGTCATCGCGCAGGACGCCGAGCGCAAGTTCGGCTACAAGGGCCGCGTGCACTTCAACGTCGGCGGCTCGCAGTCCGTCGAGGACTCGCTCAAGCTGGTGCGCAACGCCACGGAAGGCAAGAGCCTGATGTTCGCCTTCGAGGGCGGCTACCACGGCCGTACCCTGGGCGCCTCGGCCATCACCTCCAGCTACCGCTACCGCCGCCGCTACGGCCACTTCGGCGAGCGGGCCCACTTCGTGCCGTTCCCGTATCCGTTCCGCCGCCCGCGCGGCATGACGCCCGAGGAATACAGCGAACATTGCGTGGCCGGTTTCGCCCGCCTGTTCGAGACCGAATACAACGGCGTCTGGGACCCGAAGGTGGGCCAGGCCGAATACGCCGCGTTCTACGTCGAGGCCATCCAGGGCACCGGCGGCTACGTCGTGCCCCCGCCCGATTTCTTCAAGGGCCTGAAGAAGGTGCTGGACCAGTACGGCATCCTGCTGGTGGTCGATGAAATCCAGATGGGTTTCTACCGTACCGGCAAGCTCTGGGCAATCGAGCACTTCGGCGTCAAGCCCGACGTGCTGGTCTTCGGCAAGGCGCTCACGAACGGCCTGAACCCGCTGGCCGGCCTGTGGGCGCGCGAAGAGCTGATCAACCCCACGGTGTTCCCGCCGGGATCGACCCACTCCACCTTCGCTTCCAACCCGCTCGGCACCGCCGTCGGCCTGGAAACCATGAAGATGCTGGCCGAGGTCGACTACGAGGCCATGGTGATGGCCAGCGGCAAGCACTTCCTGGAGGGCCTGAAGGACCTGCAGAAGCGCCATCGCGAGATCGGCGACGTCGACGGCCTGGGCCTGGCCCTGCGCGCCGAGATCTGCACCGAGGACGGCTTCACGCCCAACAAGGCGCTGCTGGACCGGATGGTGGACATCGGCCTGTCCGGCGACCTGGACTACAAGGGCAAGAAGATGGGCCTGGTCCTGGACGTCGGCGGCTACTACAAGAACGTCATCACGTTCGCGCCTTCGCTGCACATCACGCCGGAAGAGATCGACCAGGGACTGGCGCTGCTCGACCAGTTGCTGACTCGTGCAAAGAACGGCGGTTGAGGTTGCCGGTCCGGGGGCGACCCCGGACTTCCTGCGGCCGTACCTGAACAGGTTGGAACCCGAGGGGCTGGTAGGCCATTTCCTGGCTTGCCCGCCCCAAGGCTTTTCTGCGTGGGTGACCGCCAGCGGCGGCCCGATGTTCCGCGCCCGCTTCGACCTGCTGACCACTGCCGACGACGGTGCCAAGCGCCTCGTGCGGCGCCTGCCGGGCTTCCGCTTCTGGAAGGGCCTGCTGCAGCCGCGCACCGCGTTCGTCGGCACGACCGTCTCGGAATACGCATTGCTGGCCGCGGGCACGGATCCCGTGCGCCTGGCCGCGCAACTGAAGGCCGAGCACGGCGGCCAGCAGCCGTTCCTGATCGTCAAGGACCTGCCGCAGGACTCGCCGCTGCTGAGCGCTGAGGAAAACGACTACGCGGCGGCGCTGGCCCAGGCCTGCCAGGCCGAGGGCTTCGTGCTGGTGGAAGGCCAGGCGCTGGCCTACGTACCCGTGGATTTCACCAGCCTGGACGCTTATCTGGAAAGGGTGTCCTATTCGCGGCGCAAGAACATCCGCCGCAAGCTGCGCTCGCGCGCGGGGCTGGACATCGAGCGGGTCATGGCGGGCGATGCCCGGTTCACGCGCCCCGAAATGCTGCGCGAGTTCTATGCGCTGTACCGCAACGTCTACGACCAGAGCGAGATGCATTTCGACCTGCTGACGGAAGACTTCTTCCAGCGGGTCCTGCAGGATGGCGACAGCGGCGGGATCATTTTCGTGTACCGGCGCGAAGGCCGGATGATCGGCTACAACATCTGCTTCGAGTGCGACGGCAACCTGGTCGACAAGTACATCGGGTTCAGGTATCCCGAGGCGCGGGACAACAACCTGTATTTCGTCAGCTGGATGGTCAACCTCGAATACGCGCTGGAACGCGGCTTGCGCCATTACATCGCCGGCTGGACCGATCCCGAGGTGAAATCCTACCTGGGGGCGTCGTTCACCTTCACCCGGCACGCCGTCTACATCCGCAATCCCCTGCTGCGGGCCGTGCTCAAGCGCTTCGCCGGGCGTTTCGAGGGCGACCGTACGTGGAGCGAGGGCGACAAGTCATGAATGCGGCTCCGCTGGTGCTCGATTTCGACGATGCCTGCGGCCACGTGGCCGGCGCCACGGTGCTGCCGCTGCAGTCCTGGCAGGAGTCCGTGCGCTTCGGGTGCTCGCTGGCCACGTTCCGCGCCCTGCGGCGCGAGCTGGACGGCGCGATGCCCGCGCAGCATGGCACGGTGCTGATGGGCAGCGGCGATTTCCACCACCTGAGCTGGCCCCTGATCGAGCGCATGCGCGCGCGAGGGCCGTTCCGCGTGGTGGTGTTCGACAACCATCCGGACAACATGCGCTATCTGTTCGGCATCCACTGCGGGTCGTGGGTGCGCAGGGTGGCCGCGCTGCCCTTCGTGTCGCACGTCCATGTGATCGGCATCACGTCGGGCGACGTGGGCTGGTCGCACAGCTGGGAAAACTATCTGCGTCCGCTGGCGGGCGGCAAGCTCAGCTACTGGTGCATGAACGTGGATGCCGGCTGGGCCCGGCTGCTGGGCCTGGGCGGCGCCGTGCGCAGCTTCGACGGCCCGCAGGCGCTGATGGATGCGGTGCTGCCCGTCCTGGCGGCCTCGTCCGAGCCGACCTATGTCTCGATCGACAAGGACGTATTCCACCCCGAGGTGGCGCGCACCAACTGGGACCAGGGCATCCTGCGCGAGGAGCACGTGGCCCGGGCGCTCGAGGCGCTGTCGGGTCGCGTGATCGGCAGCGACATCACGGGCGAGGTCTCGCACTACGAGTACCGCGCCTGGTGGAAGCGGTGGCTGAGCGCCGCCGACGGCCAGGAGGCGCCATCGGCGGAACTCCTGGCGCAATGGCAGGCCCAGCAGCACGCGCTCAATGCGCGATTGATTGGCCTGCTGGCTGCCGCATCGCCGCATTGATCGCGCAATCCGCGGCGATGCGCTGCTCGATGTGGGCCAGCGCTTCCTCCACCTGATCCACCAGGATCAGGCACAGATCGCCCGCCCCGAGTTCGTCCATGGCCGTGTCGATGGCCAGGAACTCCCCGCGGATCTCGCGTACGTCCTGCGCGCGGGTCGCGCCCGCCAGGCCCTCGCGCAGCAGGGCCAGCACTTCGCCATCCTCGCGGCCGCGCTGGCACTGGTCTTCGTACAGCACGACCTGGTCGAAGGCGGTGCCCAGGATTTCGGTCTGTCGCCGGATGTCCACGTCGCGGCGGTCGCCGGCGCCGCTGATCACCACCGAACGCCGCTTGGCGGGCATGCGCTCGATCGCGCGCACCAGCGCCTGGATGGCGTCCGGGTTGTGGCCGTAGTCGGCGAAGATCGTGGCACCGCGGAACTCGAAGCGATTGAAACGGCCGGGCGCGGTCTGGGCGTCGTTCACGAAGCTGGCCAGGCCGCGGCGGATGACCTGCCAGTCCAGGCCCAGCGCCCAGGCGGCGGCGATGGCCGCCATGGCGTTCTCGACCTGGAAGTCGATCGCGCCGTCGTAGGTCAGCGGGATGTCGGCCAGCGCGATGCGCTGTTCCTCGGCGCCGCGCGCCGCGACGATGGCTTGCCCGTCGCGATAGACCACGCGCTGGTTCTTGGCGCGCTGGGTGGTGATCAGCGTGTGCTGGCGGTCGCTGGAGAAGAAGATCACCGAACCGGGGCAGCTGTCGGCCATGTTGGCGACGTTGGGGTCGGTGGCGTTGAGCACGGCGGTGCCGGTGGGCGCCACGTTCTCGACGATTACCCGCTTGACCACCGCGAGGTCCTCGACCGTGCTGATGAAGTTCAGGCCCAGGTGGTCGCCCATGCCGATGTTGGTCACCACCGCCACGTCGCAGCGATCGAAGCCCAGTCCCTCGCGCAGGATGCCGCCGCGCGCCGTCTCGAACACGGCCGCGTCGACGTCGGGGTGCAGCAGCACGTTGCGGGCGCTGCGCGGCCCGCTGCAGTCGCCCACGTCGATGCGCTGCTGGCCGATGTAGACGCCGTCCGAATTGGTCATGCCGACCAGATGGCCGTTGACGCCCTGCAGATGGGCGATCAGGCGCACGGTCGTGGTCTTGCCGTTGGTGCCGGCCACCGCGACCAGGGGGATGCGGCCGTCGTCCTCGGGCGCGAACATGTCGGCGATGACGGCCTCGCCCACGGCGCGCGGCTTGCCGTAGGACGGGGCGAGATGCATGCGCAGGCCCGGAGCGGCATTGACTTCCACGATGGCCCCGCCCTGGCTTTCCAGCGGCTTGATCACGGTGCCGGCCACGACGTCCACACCGCAGATGTCCAGGCCCACCGTGCGCGCCGCCGCGATGGCGTGGGCGGCGAACTCGGGGTGGACTTCGTCGGTGACGTCGGTGGCCGTGCCGCCCGTGCTCAGGTTGGCGTTGTTGCGCAGGATGACCAGCGCGCCCTTGGGCGGGATCGAGTCGGGGGTGTAGCCCGCCTTGGCCAGCGTCGCGATGGCGATGTCGTCCAGGCGGATCTTGGTCAGGCTGGTGGCGTGGCCCTCGCCGCGGCGGGGGTCCTTGTTCACTTCTTCCACCAGTTCGCGGATGGTGTGCACCGCGTTGCCGAACACCTGCGGCGGATCCCGCCGCGAGGCCGCGACCAGGTTGTTGCCCACCACCAGCAGGCGGAAATCGTGGCCGGGAATGTAGCGTTCGACCAGGACCGCCGAACCGTACTTTTCGGCCACGGCATAGGCCGCCAGGACCTGCTCGCGCGTCGAGATGTTGACCGCGACGCCCTTGCCCTGGTTGCCGTCGCGTGGCTTGACGACCACGGGGGCGCCTATCTCCTGCGCCGCCGCCCAGGCGTCCTCGGCATCCTCGACGGGGCGGCCCTCGGGCACCGGGACGCCGGCGGCATGCAGCAGCGTCTTGGTCAGTTCCTTGTCCTGGGCGATCGATTCGGCGATGGCGCTGCTGCGGTCCATTTCGGCAGCCTGGATGCGCCGCTGCTTCTTGCCCCAGCCGAACTGGATCAGGCTGCCCTGGGTCAGGCGGCGGTACGGGATGCCGCGCTGGACCGCCGCCTGCACGATGGCGCCGGTGCTGGGACCGATGCGGACGTCCTCGTCCAGGTCGCGCAGCTTGGCCAGCGCGGCCTCCAGGTCGAAGGGCGTGTCCTGTTCGGCGGCCTGGCACAGTTCGAGCGCGAATTTCAGGGCCAGCCTGCCGACTTCTTCCTCGGTGTACTCGACCACGACCTGGTAGATGCCCGCGTCCAGCGTGGGGACGGTGCGCACGAAGGTGACCGGGCAGCCGGCCTGCGATTGCAGCCCCAGCGTGGCGAGCCCGAGCGCGCGTGCCATGGACACGGAGCGTTCCTGTCCCGCCGGCTGCAACAGGCCGATGGCGGGAAAGCGGGCGCGCAGGCGCGCCTCGAAGCCGGGGATGCCGGCGATGGCGCGCTCGGCTTCGGTGCACGAGACGATCGCCTCGAGCGCGGTGCGCCGGCTCCACAGGTTGGGGCCGCGCAGCGCGCGGATACGTGAGACTTCCATGATGTTCTTCCTGTGCGTTTCCCAGGCTTTCAGGCCGCGGCGGCCGCGGGGGCCGGCATGCCGTAGGTTTCGATCCCGGCGCGGATGCAGTCCCGCGGCAGGTCCAGCGCCCAGCCCGCGGCAACGGCGGCCAGGACGCTTTCGATCGGCAGGCCCGGCTGTCCGGCCAGGCAGGGCACGGAGGCAAGCGGGGCCAGGAGGGTTTCGTCCGCGCCGTGGGCGAGCACGATGGAGCCGGCGCGTACGAAGACCGCGCGCTTGCCGGCGGCCAGGTGCTCGGCGATGCGGGGCAGCTTGCCGTCGCGCGCGAAGAACATCACCTCGCCGTCGCACAGCCGGGCCATGTCGGCCACCAGTTCGTCGGCGGCGTTCAGCACGGCGCAGCCGGTGGGCAGCACGACGTCGACCTGGGTGCGCAGCACGTTGAAGATCTGCTGCGGCTCGACGATGGACAGGTCCGGATGCGTCTGCGCGGGGTCCAGGTTGGTCACCACGCCGACCTGGCAGCGGTCGTAGGCCAGGCCTTGCGTCAGGATGGCGCGCGCGCCGTTCTCGATCGCGGCCGCTTCCATCAGGGGGTTCATCAGCGCGCGCTGCACGGCGCTCCAGCCGGCGGGGGCGCGGTCGACCTGGCGGTGGTCGAAGTACAGGCCCTGGCTGGACGCCGTGGCCACGCGGCGGCCCGACAGCCGCAGGAATTGCCCGACCAGGTGCACCACGCCGGTCATGCCGTGGCTGCCGGACACGCCCACCAGAGGGATGCGGCCTTCGGCGCCGTTGGGAAACAGGTGGTCGACGATGGCGCGGCCCACGGGACGGGGCTTGCCCTCGGCCGGCTTCAGGTGCATCAGCAGGCCGGGGCCGGCGTTGACCTCGACGATGGCGCCGCCCTGTTCCTCGAGCGGCCGCGAGATGTCCTCGGCCACCAGGTCCACGCCGGCGATGTCCAGGCCGACGATGCGCGCCGCCAGCCGCACGTGCGCCGCGACCGAGGGGTGGACTTCGTCGGTCACGTCGAAGGCGACGTTGCCGTTGCGCTGGATCAGGACTTCCTTGCCGGCGGGCGGGACGGAGTCGCCGTCATAGCCCTGGCGTTCGAGTTCGATGCGCGCGGCGGAGTCCAGCGCGACCAGGTTCAGCGGATGCTCTTCGGTGTTGCCGCGGCGCGGGTCCGAGTTGAGCTGGCTGCCGATCAGCTGCTGGATCGTGGAGCGGCCGTCGCCGATCACCGAGGCCGTCTTGCCGCGCGCCGCGGCCACCATGCGGTCGCCCACCACCAGCAGGCGATGTTCGTTGCCGGGCACGCAGCGCTCGACGATCACGCCGCTGCCTTCGCCGCTGGCCACGTCGAATGCGGTCTCGATGGCTTCGCGCGTGCGCAGGTCCAGGAACACGCCCCGGCCGTGGTTGCCGTCGCTGGGCTTGACCACCACCGGCAGGCCGATTTCCTGCGCGGCTTCCCACGCGTCGTCCTTGCTGTCCACGGCGCGTCCCTCGGGCACGGGGACGCCGCAGGCCTGCAGCAGGCTCTTGGTCAGGTCCTTGTCGCAGGCGATGCCTTCGGCCACGGCGCTGGTGCGGTCGGTCTCGGCGGTCCAGATGCGGTGCTGGGCGGCGCCGTAGCCGAACTGCACCAGGTTGCCCTGGTTGAGGCGGATATAGGGAATGCGGCGGTCCTCGGCGGCCTGCACGATGCTGGCGGTGCTGGGGCCCAGCCAGTGTTCGTTGACGAGGTCGCGCAGGGCCTCGATGGCCGCCGGCACGTCGTAGGGGCGGTCCTCGATCGCGGCCATGACCAGATCGCGCGCCGTGTGGAGCGCGGCGCGCGTGACTTCTTCCTGGTAGGCGCTGACGATGACGCGGTAGACCCCGCGGGTGGACGTCTCGCGCGCCTTGCCGAAGCCGCCCGGCAGTCCGGCCAGGTTCTGCAGCTCCAGCGTGACGTGTTCCAGGATGTGGCCCGGCCAGGTGCCTTCGCGCACGCGGCGCAGGAAGCCGCCGCGTTCGTCGTAGCTGCAACGGTGCTCGATCAGCGTCGGCAGCCAGGCCTCCAGCCGCTCGTAGAAGCCCGGGATCAGGTTGGACGGAAAGTCCTCGAGCTCCCCGATGTCCACCCAGGCCTCGAGGACGGGCGGATAAGTCCACATGCTGGGTCCGCGCAGGGACAGCACATCGAGGAATTCAATGTGTTTGCGTTTCATGACGAAAATGGGTCTGGAGCGGGGCGCGCGGCGCGGAACGGAAAACCGGGGCGTGCAGGCGGCGCGGACAGGCTGAGAAGTTGGGACGAGGGTCCGGGTGGAACGATGCGAGCTGGGTGTACGCTCTCGGGGCGTACTCGAGTCAATCCGATGACAATCGTAGATGAGCGGAAATGTATTGCCCCCTTGCCTGGCAGGCAAGATGGAATACACGGTTTAGGGAATCCCCTAGATGCGACGCTACAACGCATCGGTTTCTCGAACAACGGAAGTTGGTGGGAACTATAATACTTACGTGAGGCTGACATATTTTCATGAATTATAAATAGTTACAAATACTATGTTGCTTATTTGGGGCACTGCCCGCCGATGACTGCCGCGTCTTATCCGTTGTCCTCCCTGCCCGATGCCTGGCGTGGCCAGGCCGCCCCGCCGCTGGCCGACGGCGAAACCGTCTGCGCCTGGCTGGAGCTGGATCTCGATACCGAACTGCGCTATGCCCGGGGCGCGCTGGTGCTGACCGAGACCCGGCTGCTGGCGGCCTCGGCCGATGCGCCGGGATGGCGCGACTGGCCACTGCGCGAGGGGATGCGGCTGGCGCTGTCGGACCACGCGGGCGTGGTCGCGGTCGAGCTGGTGGATGCGCAGGCCCGGCTGGCGCTCTGGCGCACGACCATGGCGCACCACGCCGGTGCCGTCCGGCTGGCCGACCAGTTCGACCGCCAGCTGGCCGCGCTGGCGCGGGGCGGCGTGGCGGCCCGGCTGGCCCCGGCCTGCCCGCGCTGCCATGCGCCGCTGCCGGAAGGCGAGCAGGGCTGCCCGGCCTGCGAGGCGGAGGCACCGGTCGAGAACCGGGGCTGGGCCCTGCTGCGGCTGCGCCGTTTCGCCCGGCCCTATCGCGGCCGGCTGCTCCTGGGCTTCATCCTGACTGTCCTGTCCACCGCCGCGACGCTGGTTCCGCCCTACCTGACCATGCCCCTGATGGACGACGTGCTGATCCCGTTCCAGAACGGCAAGCCCATCGACTACGAGCTGGCCGCGCTGTACCTGTCCGGGCTGCTGGGCGCGGCGCTGGTGGCCTGGGTGCTGGGCTGGTCGCGCACCTACATCCTGGCGTGGGTCAGCGAGCGCATCGGCGCCGACCTGCGCACCAGCGCCTATGAACACCTGCAGCAACTGTCGCTGGAATACTTCGGCGGCAAGCGCACGGGCGATCTCATGGCGCGCATCGGCAACGAGACCGACCGCATCTGCGTCTTCCTGTCGCTGCACCTGCTGGACTTCGCCACCGACGTGCTGATGATCCTGATGACCGCCGGCATCCTGGTCTCCATCGATCCCTGGCTGGCGCTGGTCACGCTGCTGCCGCTGCCCTTCATCGCCTGGCTGATCCACCTGGTGCGCGACAAGCTGCGCCACGGGTTCGAGAAGGTGGACCGCAACTGGGCCGAGATCACCAACGTGCTGGCCGACACCATCCCGGGCATCCGGGTGGTCAAGGCCTTCGCCCAGGAAAAGCGCGAAGTGGCGCGCTTTCGCGAGGCCAACAACCACAACCTCGCGGTCAACGACAAGGTCAACACCACGTGGTCGATGTTCTCGCCCACGGTCATCCTGCTGACCGAGGTCGGCCTGCTGGTGGTCTGGATATTCGGCATCTGGCAGATCGCCAACCACCATATCTCGGTGGGTGTGCTGGCGGCGTTCCTGGCCTACATCAGCCGCTTCTACCTGCGGCTGGACTCCATGAGCCGCATCGTCTCGGTCACGCAGAAGGCGGCGGCGGGCGCCAAGCGCATCTTCGACATCCTGGACCGCGTCTCCAGCGTGCCCGAACCGGCCCATCCGGTGCCCATCGGCCGGGTGGAGGGGAGCATCCAGATCCGCGAGGCGACCTTCCGCTACGGCACGCGCGCCGTGCTGCGCGGCATAGACCTGGACATCCGGCCGGGCGAGATGATTGGCCTGGTGGGGCACAGCGGCTCGGGCAAGAGCACGCTGGTCAACCTGATCTGCCGTTTCTACGACGTCGCGCAGGGATCGATCAAGGTGGACGGCGTCGACATCCGCGCGTTGTCCATTCCCGAGTACCGGCGCAACATCGGCGTGGTGCTGCAGGAGCCCTTCCTGTTCTTCGGGACGGTGGCCGAGAACATCGCCTACGGCAAGCCCGACGCGACCCGCGAGGAGATCGTGGCCGCCGCGCGCGCGGCCCACGCGCACGAGTTCATCCTGCGCCTGCCGCACGGCTATGATTCGCTGGTTGGCGAACGCGGCCAGGCCCTGTCGGGAGGCGAGCGCCAGCGCATCTCCATCGCCCGCGCGCTGCTGATCGATCCGCGCATCCTGATCCTGGACGAGGCCACGTCGTCGGTCGACACCTCGACCGAACAGGAGATCCAGAAGGCGCTGGACAACCTGGTGCAGGGGCGCACCACCATCGCCGTGGCCCACCGGCTCAGCACCTTGCGGCGGGCCGACCGGCTGGTGGTGCTGGACCGTGGCCGCATCGTCGAGCAGGGCCGCCACGAGGACCTGATCGCCAAGGGCGGCGCCTACTACCGCCTGCACCAGGCACAGACCCGCCAGCTCGATCCTCCCGGCAGCGACAGCGACAACACCTGGGACGGCGACGACGAGGAACAAGCATGAGCCAGGCCTTTCCCTATACGCTGAGCCGCAACGCCTACGGCCGGCTGATCTGCACCCCCGCCGATGGCGGCGCGGCCGAGGAAGTGACGCCCGTGCGCGCCTTTCCCATCGATACCGAGTCCGAGGACATCTCGCTGGTCGGCCCGGGCGGGCACGAGGTCGCCTGGATCCCGCGCCTGGCGGACCTGCCGTCCGCGGCGCGGGATCTGGTGCGGGAAGAGCTCGGGCACCGCGAATTCATGCCCGAGATCCAGCGCATCGTGCAGGTGGCGAGCTACGTCACGCCCACGACCTGGACCGTCCGCACCAACCGCGGCGAAGCCCGGCTGTGGCTCAAGAGCGAACAGGACATCCGGCGCATCTCCCAGTCCAAGCTCCTGATCTCGGACGGCCACGGCATTCATTTCCTGATCCGCGACCTGGAGCGCCTGGACCGGGCCAGCCGCCGTATCCTGGACCGCTTTCTTTGACGCGCCGAAGCGCCGCGACGCTCAGGGCGAGGGGAGCGAGGCGGCAAGCGAGGCGCAAATCACCTCGAATCGTTCGTCGTCCAGCCAGCGGCTGTTGGTGATCGACAGCGTCCGCGCCGCGAAGTCGCGGGCGTGGGGCACCGGCGCATCGGCGACGATGGGGCGCAGGTAATCGTAGTCGGGCAGGGTGTGCACGAACAAGGGGCCCACGCCCAGTCCCGCGCCCCATAGCCGGTCCAGCGCGAGCCGCCGGGATTGCGCATCGGGCAGCAGCAGCATGAAGAACGGCCAGACGCCGTCGCCGCCCGCGGTGTCCTGCATCACTCGTACGCCGGGCAGGCCTTGCAGCCGCTCCAGGCGCCGCCGGGCGCGCGCCCGGGCATCGTCCAGGAACGCCGGCAGGCGGCGGGCCGCTCGCGCGCCCACGCCGCGGCGCCAGCGGCCGACCCGGTGGATGGGGATGTCGAGGGGGAAATCGTCGCCGGCGGCTCGTACGGGATCGCCGGCCCGCAAGGCCGCGCGCTGCGGGTTGCCGTAGGCCAGGCGCATGCCGCGTGGCCCGTACAGCAGCGCGTAGGCCAGGAGTTCCAGGCTGCGGCGCGCCTCCCATCCCGGGCGGCGGCCGACGGTGCGCGCGCTGGTGGCGCGCAGCTCGTCGCGCAGCGCGGGATCGCGCGCCAGCAGCAGGCCGCCCTCGTAGATGCTCAGGCCCTTGCCCGCGGCCAGGCTGAAGAAGCCGATGTCGCCGTCCAGGCCCACGCTGCGTCCGTTGCGGCGGGCGCCCAGCGCCTGCGCCGCGTCCTCGATGACGGCCGCGCCGCAGCGGGCGGCGCAGCGCAGCGCGGCATCGGTGTCGGCCACGCGTCCGGCCAGGTGGGTGACCACGATGGCCAGCGTATCGCCGTCGCAGGCCGCCTCGAGCGCGTCCGGGTCGAGATCGAAATGGCCGGGGGCGAGGTCGCACAGCTTCAGCCGCAGCCCGCAGTGGTGGACTGCCAGCGCGACCAGCGGGCAGGTGTAGGCGGGCAGGACGACGGTCTTGCGCGAGCTGCGCCGGGCCAGCGTCAACAGCGAGACGACCAGGCTGGAGGTGCCGGAGCATTCCAGCTGCAAGGCGTCGACGCCCAGCCAGGCTGCCAGGCTGGTCTCCAGGTCCGCGGGACCGCCCGGCAACAGGTCGCTCCACCGCAGCGGCAGGCCCGCCGTGGGGGGGATGTCGCGCCCGTGGGCGCCGGCCGCGAGCCTAGGCGTCGGCACGGCCGGACTCCGGGTGGAGGCGCCGCGATTCGCTGGCCTCGCCGAAGGCCAGGCAGACGATGCCGCCGATGATCAGCAGCGCGCCCAGCATCTGGTTGGTGGTGATGTGTTCGTCGAACAGCCAGACCGACACCAGCATGACCGTCACGACTTCGAGGTGGGAGGCGGCGAAGGCGGGCCCGATGGGCGCGCGCTTGAGCAGCGACATCCAGGTGAAGAAGGCGCCGATGTAGCCGACGAAGGCGCCGTAGATCCACGGCTGGCCGAATACCCGCAGCAGCCAGTCCAGGTCGGCGGCCAGCGGCATCGCATGGTTGGCGGCGTACTTGAAGCTGATCTGCGCCAGCGTGTCGAAGGCCATCAGCAGGCCGAAGCCGATCAGGTAGAAGCGGCGCATCACGGTATCCCCACGACCGCCACGCCGGCGGCGATCAGCGCGATGCCGGCCACCCGCAGCGGCGTCAGGTGTTCGTTGAACAGGAAGCGGCCGGCGATCATGATGGCGACGATGTTGATCGAGCCCAGCAGCACGCCCTCGGACAGCGGCACCAGCGACAGGAAGGCCAGCCAGACGACGAACTCCAGGATATAGCAGGCGATGCCTATCCAGATCCAGGGGCGGCGCGCCAGCTCGCGCCAGTAGCGCAGGCCGCTGCCCTCGGCCGGCGTGGTGGCGGCCGCCTTGAAGGCGAGCTGGCCGCCGGTATCGACCAGCACGTTCAGCGTCCACAGCAGGGCGACGAGCGGAGTCATCGCGCCGCCGCCCGCGGCGTGGCGCCTTCGCGCTGCGCGGCGATTTCCGAGAAGAACTCGGCCGACTCGCGGATGACCTCGCGGCGCTCGCGATCCACCGTGATCATATGGTAGCTGTCGTGCAGCAGCACCAGCTTGGCCGGGCCGCCGACGCGCTCCATCACCAGCTGCGCGTTGCCGACGCTGGCCATGTCGTCCTCGGCGGCGTGCATGACCAGGCAGGGCGCGCGCACCTGGTGCAGCTGGCGGCGTACCGTGGCCGACAGGTCGATGAGTTCGGCCAGCGAGGGCCAGGGGTTCCCGGGCAGCCCCGCGTCCGCGCTGTCGCCGCCCAGCATGCTGGACGATACCGCGGCGCGCAGCCGTTCGTCCTTCAGGCCGTAGGGGGGCTCTTCGTCGAAGACCTTGTCCTGGAACAGGTTGAAGCGCTTGAACCAGGGCAGCAGGAACGACAGGCGCGAGTACCAGGGAATGTTCCAGCCGTCGTAGCGGAAGGTGGCGCCGTAGACGCCGACGCCGGCGATGTCGTCGGGCCGGTCGGCCGCCGCCTTCAGCGCCAGCACCGCGCCCATCGACAGGCCGGCGACGAAGCAGTGGTCGACATCGCGGCGCAGGCGGTCCACGCCCTCCAGCACGCTGGCGTACCAGTCCTTCCAGCCGGTGCGGATGAGATCGTCGACGTCGCCGCAGTGGCCCGCCAACTGCATGCCGTAGACCGTGAAGCCGGCCCGGTGCAGGCCCTTGCCCACGGTGCGCATTTCGTTGGGAGTGCCGGTCAGGCCATGGATGAGCAGCACGCCCGCGCGGCCGCCTTCGAAATAGAAATCCGCGGATTTGATCATGAGGTGAAGAATGGGGCCGCGCGGGGCTCAGGCGGTGCTGGCTGCCGCCGGCGCGGCGGTGAAGCCGCGCGGAGGTTGCGCGATGGCTTGCAACTGGCCTTTCAGGATGAAGTCGAGCGCATTGCGGGCCTCGTCGAAGCCGGCAATGGGAATGTGCACCAGGCCATGGTCGCGGCAGTAGTCGATCAGGCGGTGCTTGGCCAGCACGAAGTCGACCGTGCCGGACACGCAGAAGTCCGAGGCGCCGTCGCCCACGTACAGGATTTTCTCGTGGAGACCGCGCACGCCCGACCCGTAGGAGCACTTGCAGGTACCGCTGGCCTTGCGGCAGGCGGCATCGGCGTAGGGGAAGGTCAGCCGCCAGTCGCGCGGGCCGGCCTGTTCGAAGCGGTTAGCCACCACGGGCAGGTCCGCCAGTCCGTGGCGGTCCATGATGGCGGTGATCACGCCGGCCAGCCCGTCGCTGACGATGTGCACCGGCGTGCCGAGGCTGCGCGCCTGGGCCACGAACCCCGGGAAGGCCGGATCGATCTCGATGCTCGCCACCAGGTCGTCCAGCTCTTCCTTGCTGGCGTCCAGCAGCGCGATCTGCTTGGCCATGCATTCGCGCGAGCCGATCTCTCCCCGTTCCCACGCGGCTTCCAGTTCCTGCCATCCCGGCCGGCCGAAGTGTTCAAGCAGGGTATCGGTGACATCCTGCTTGGAAATGGTGCCGTCGAAGTCGCACAACACGATCCACTCGGAGCCGGGGCGTTCGTCGACGGTGTACTGACTGAGCAACATGGCAAGCCTTTAGGGAAGGAAACGGACCAGCACGCGCTGGCCGACACGCAGCTTTTCGGGGTTTTCGATCGACAGCAGGCTTTCGACGCCGCGGCGGCTGATCCGCTCCTGGGGATCGTCGCTGGGAGACATGACCTGGAACACGCTGCCTATGCGTTCCAGGCGGGCAGGGATCGGGGTGCCGCCGGGGGCGGATTCTTCCACGATCTCGGCCTGCATGCCGGGTTTCAGCGCCCCGACGTAGGCTTCGTTCACCTCGGCCCGGACGATCAGGCGCCGCTTGGGCAGCACCCGCAGCATTTCCGTCTGGGCGGTGACCGCGTTGCCGACCTGCACCTCCAGGCCCACGACCTCGCCGTCCACGGGCGAGCGGACCTGCTGGCGCTCCAGCGTCCATTGCGCAGCACGCAATTTCTGGCGCGCGACGTCCACCGTCGCCTGGGCCGCCAGGACCTCGGCCTCGGCCTGCGCCACGGCGCTGCGCGCGTCGTCGGCGGCCTGCCCGTCGATGGCCCCGCCGGCCGCGGCTTCGGCCAGCCGCTGGGCGCGCTGCTTCAGCCCCGGCAGGCGGCTGCGCAGTACGCGTTCCTGGGCTTGCGCCTGGCGCAGTTCGGCGTCGGCCGCATCGACGGCCAGCTGGGCCGCCGAAGGATTGAATTCGATCAGCGCCTGGCCCTTCCTGACCTGGTCGCCGTCGCGCACCGCCACGCGTGCGACGGTGCCGTCCACGGCCGCGCCCACGCGCACCAGGCCGCCTTCGACGTCGACGCGCCCGCGCGCGACGGCGGCGTAGGGCGGCTGGTCGGCCGCCGGGGCTTCGGCCTGCTGTTGGCGGGAACACGCGGCCAGCACCAGGCTGCCGGTCAGCGCGGCCACGATTCCAAGGCGAAAAGAGGTGAAAAGCTTAGGCACGAGCTGGGAAATTCCTAGGTTTCGGCGACCAGCGCATCGGTGCGCCTGTCGTCCAGGATGCGTCCATCCTCCATGGTCAGGACGCGGTCGGCATGGCTGATCAGGCGCGGATCGTGGCTGACGCACAGCACCGTGGCGCCGTGGCGCTTGGCGATGCGGTGCAGGATGTCGATGACTTTCATGCCGTTGCCGGCGTCCAGCGCACTGGTGGGCTCGTCCGCAAAGAGCAGTTCGGGTTCCTTGGCGAGCGCACGGGCGATGGCCACGCGCTGCTGTTCGCCGCCCGACAGGCCCGAGGGCCGCTGGCGCGCTCGTCCGCTCATGCCCACTTCCTCGAGGGCGGCCCAGGCCTGTTCTTCGGCCCGCGACCTGGACAGGCCCACGTAGCGCAGGGGCAGGACGACCTGTTCGACAGCCGTCAGCGCGGGAAACAGGTTGAAGCCCTGGAATACGAAGCCGGTATGCATCAGCCGGAAACGTTCAAGCTCTTGCAGCTGCAACAGGCCAAGATCCTGGCCCAGGGCGCGCACCATGCCGGCATCCGGACGTAGCATGCCGCTGAGTATGGCCAGCAGGGTGCTCTTGCCGCAGCCCGATGGTCCGGAAATCAAAGTCAGTTCGCCGGGCATGATGCTAACCGACAAATCTCGCAAAATGCGCTCGCGAACATTACCGGATAGAAAGGATTTGCTGAGAGACTCGGCGACGAGACTCGGTGTGCTCCCAGGGGGATTCCCCGATGTGCGGCCTGTGGCCTGGGGCTCGGTCGCCCGCATGGCAAGGTCTCCAACTGGCTGAAAAAACAAAACCCGGCAAGGCCGGGATTGTAACGCTTGGTACGATAACCCAAGACTTGCGACGGTGGGAAGCCTTGGCACGCTCCGTTCTGGGGCGGATTGTTGCATGCGCGCCGCATAAGCGAAGGGGCACGGCATGGCCGCGCCCCTGCCGGGATCAGTCCTCCAGGCGGTTGTCCTTGGTTTCCTTGATGAACAGGGTGCCGATGACCAGGCTCATCACGGCGACGATGATGGGATACCACAACCCGTTATAGATATTGCCGGTGGCCGCCACGATGGCGAAGGCGGTGGTGGGCAGGAAGCCGCCGAACCAGCCGTTGCCGATGTGGTAGGGCAGGCTCATCGAGGTGTAGCGGATGCGGGTGGGGAACATTTCCACCAGCATGGCCGCGATCGGGCCGTAGACCATGGTGACCAGGATCACCAGCAGCGTCAGCAGCAGTACCAGCATGGGCTTGTTGACCTGGGCCGGGTCGGCCTTGGCGGGGTAGCCGTGGTTGCGGATTTCCGACGTCAGCCGGGCCTTGAGCTCGTCGCCGCGGGTCTTGAGCTCGGCCGCCGGCAGGCCCGCGCCTTCGAAGGACTCGATGACGGTGTCGCCCACCTTGACCTTGGCCACGGACCCGGCCGGGGCCGCCTCGTTGCTGTAGTTGACCGAGTTCGAGGCCAGGAAGGACTTGACCTGGTCGCAGGAGCTGACGAACTTGGCGGTGCCCACGGGGTTGAACTGGAACGAGCAGGTCTTGGGATCGGCCACGACGACCACCGGCGCCTTGGCCTGCGCCGCCTCCAGCGCCGGATTGGCGTAGTGCGTGATGGCCTTGAACAGCGGGAAGTAGGCGATGGCGGCGATCAGGCAGCCGGCCATGATGATGGGCTTGCGGCCTATCCTGTCCGACAGCGAGCCGAAGACCAGGAAGAAGGGCGTGCCGATCAGCAGGGCCAGAGCGATCAGGATGTTGGCCGTGGTGGCGTCCACCTTCAGGGTCTGGGTCAGGAAGAACAGCGAATAGAACTGCCCCGTGTACCAGACCACGGCCTGGCCGGCGGTCAGGCCCAGCAGCGCCAGCAGGACGACCTTCAGGTTGCTCCACTGGCCGAAGGACTCGGTCAGCGGCGCCTTCGATCCCTTGCCCTCGGCCTTCATGCGCTGGAAGGTGGGCGACTCGTTCAGCTTGAGCCGGATCCAGACCGAGATGGCCAGCAGGAAGATGGAGACCAGGAACGGGATGCGCCATCCCCAGGAAGCGAAGGCTTCCTCGCCGGTGGCGTTGCGCACGCCCAGGATCACCAGCAGCGACAGGAACAGGCCCAGGGTGGCCGTGGTCTGGATCCAGGCGGTGTAGGCGCCGCGCTTGCCCTGCGGCGCATGCTCGGCCACGTAGGTGGCCGCGCCGCCGTACTCGCCGCCCAGCGCCAGGCCTTGCGCCAGCCGCAGGATGATGAGGATGACGGGTGCCGCGATGCCGATGGAGGCGTAGGAGGGCAGTATCCCGACGATGAAGGTCGACAGGCCCATGATCAGGATGGTGATCAGGAAGGTGTACTTGCGTCCGACCAGGTCTCCCAGCCGGCCGAACACCAGGGCCCCGAACGGCCGGACCGCGAAGCCTGCCGCGAACGCCAGCAGCGCGAAGATGAAGGCCGCCGTGTCGTTGACCCCCGAGAAGAACTGCTTGGCGATGATGGCGGCCAGGGAGCCGTAAAGATAGAAGTCGTACCACTCGAATACCGTGCCTAGCGACGAGGCGAAGATCACGCGCCGCTCTTCCTTGGTCATGGGGCGCGCGGCCGGAGTCGGCGCCCCTGAACTGCTGACGGTGGTGCTCATGAAGGAATGTCTCCTGGGTGGGCCTGCTGTAAAGGAGTAATAGTTGGAACGGCAGACTGGCCCTCAGCCACGGGAGCCTCGGGCTTGAAATCAGAGTAGAAACAGTTACTGACGCGGTACTGACAAGTTGCTGACAAAAAACTGAATTTTCACGAACTGGTGATATGCCCACGCCCGGGACGCGCCGGCCGCCCGCGCGGCGCCTGGAGGCGGGGCGGGAGCGGCCGTGACTGGGGGTTTCCCGCAGGCGCGCGGGCGGCGTCCAGGCGTGGCGGCGGCGAGACGCCGCGGGGGCGGGGATCAGCGGGCGGGCGGGACGTCCGGCCGCAGGTGGGCGACCAGCCAGTCGACCAGGGCGGAGACACGGGCGACGTGCTGCCTGCGCCGCGGGACATAGGCCTTGAACCAGGTTTCCTGCAGCGGGAAATCGTCCAGTACCGTCTCCAGCGTGCCCGCCTCCAGCGCCGGGCGGGCGACGTAGGCGGGCAGGGCGGCGATGCCCAGTTCCGACAGGGCGGCGTCCCGCAGCGTGAGGTTGTCGTCGGCCACCAGCCGCGGGGGGATGTCCAGGCTGATGTCGCCGCGGGCGCTGCGGAAATGCCAGGCGCGGCCGGACGGCTTGAAGACCAGGCAGGCGTGTTCGGTCAGGGCCTGGGGATGGCGGGGCCGGCCGTGGCGCGCCAGATAGCCGGGCGCCGCGCACAGCATGGTGTCCACCGGGCACAGGGGGATCTCGACCACGCCTTCGTAGCTGGCGGGCCTGCCGCTGATGGCCAGGTCGTAGTCCCGCTCGGCGGGGTTGGTGGAATGGTCGACCAGCGAGATCTCCATCGTGATGCCATCGTGCCGCGCCAGGAAGGCATTGAAGAGCGGCCCCAGCCGGACCGTGGTCAGCGTGGTCGGCGTCGCGATCCGCAGGTGTCCCACCAGCTTGGAGGCATCCCGCTCCACGCTTTGCACCAGGTCCTCGAAGCTGGCCACCAGCACGCCGGCGCGGGCGTGCAGTTTCTCGCCCGCTTCGGTCAGGCGCACCGTGCGGGTGGTGCGGTCGAACAGCCGGGCGCCCACGGTGGCTTCCAGCTGGCGGATGCGCTTGGCCACCACCGAGGGGACGACGTCCATCTGCCGGGCCGCCTCGGAAAAGCCGCCGCAGGCGACGACGGTGGTGAAGGTGCGCAGTTGCGTGATGGCGTCCAATTTATTCCAGTTCGAGATTACTGATAGCTATTTTTTGAACAAATATTCGCCATTATTCCTTAATAAAATGCCTTCCAACAATGGGGGCGCAAGCGACGTCCCCGTATCCATCAAGAGGAGACTCCCATGCCAAAATCGCCGATCCTGCGCATGCTGGCCACCGCCGTCCTGGCCGGGGCATCGGCCGCCGCCGGGGCCGCCGGACCGGGCTACCCGGCACGGCCGGTCAAGATCGTGACGCCGTTCGCCGTGGGCCAGGGGCCCGACGTGCTGCTGCGCATCGTCGCCGAGAAGCTGACCGCCACGCTGGGGCAGCAGGTGATCGTGGAGAACCGGCCCGGCGCAAGCGGCTTCCTCGCCTTCGAGGCCGGCCGGCGCGCCGCGCCCGATGGCTACACGCTGGTCCACATGGACAGCTACCACGTGGGCACCCAGCCCTACCTGTTCGCCAGGCTGCCCTACGACGTGCGCAAGGATTTCGATCCGGTCACGCCGCTGGTCCGCAACTACTTCTTCATCGTGGTACCCGCCGGTTCGACATGGCGGACGATGGGCGATCTCGTCGCCGCGGCCAAGGCCAGGCCCGGCGGTGTCTCGTACGGATCCTGGGGCGTGGCCAGTCCGGCGCACCTGGGCGGGCTGCTGCTGGAGGCGGCCACCGGCACGAGCATGATGCACGTGCCCTACAAGGAATCGGCCCAGCTGTTCCAGTCGGTGGCCGTGGGAGACGTGAACTGGACACTGGGAACGCCCGTGTCGGCCGGGCCCGTCTACCAGTCCGGGAAGGTGCGCTTCCTGGCCGTGGCGGCGCCGCAGCGCCTGCCGGGCTATGCCGAGGTGCCGACCGTGGCGCAGGCCGGCGGACCGGCCGGCTTCGAGGTCGGCGGCTGGAACGGCCTGTTCGTTCCCAAGGGCACGCCGGCCGGGATCGTGCAGCGGCTGAACGAAGGCATCGCCGCCGCGCTGAAGGCGCCCGACGTGCAGGAGAAACTGGCCACCTTCACCTACGAGGCCTATGCCATGCCGCCGCGCGACATGGCGCGGCTGGTGGACGAGGAAATCGCCAAGTGGGGACCGATCATCAAGGGCGCCGATATCCACCTGGATTGACGCCGCACGGGAGCACAGTCGTGGCAAGCAAGCACTTCGAGGTGGTGGTGGCCGGGGCCCGGCCGCTGACGCCGCGCATCAAGGAATATCTGCTGGCCTCGGCCGATGGCCGGCCGCTGCCGCGCTACGAGCCGGGGGCGCACGTGGCGCTGCACATGGTGTCGCGCGAGCGGGGGCCCATCGTGCGGCACTATTCGCTGATAGGCGGACTGGCCGGCCCGGACGATCCGCGGCACGTCTATCGCATCGCCGTGCAAAGGGAGGACCGGGCGCGCGGCTCGGCCTTCATCCACGATACCTTCGCGCCGGGCACGCGCCTGCGCGTCGCCGCGCCGGTCAACGATTTCCCGCTGGACCGGCGCGACGCCCGCACCCTGCTCATCGCCGGCGGCATAGGCGTGACGCCCATCGTGTCCATGGCGCGCAGCCTGGCCCGCCGGGGCTGTCGCTACAGCGTCGTGTATGCCGGACGCGATCCGTCGGCCATGGCCTATCGCGACGTGCTGGAACAGGTGGCCGGCGACCGCGTGCGCTTCCACTACAGCGACGAGGCGGGCGTGCTCGACCTGCGCGGCCTGCTCGCCTCGCAGCCGGACGGGGTGCGCGTGTATGTGTGCGGCCCCGCGTCCATGATCGCCGCTACCCACCAGGCAGGCGCCGCGCTGGGGTGGGAGCCCGGCCGCGTGCGCAGCGAAGTGTTCACCGCCGGACCCACGGGCGACGAGACGGCCTTCGAGGTCGAACTGCGCCGCACGGGCAGGACCGTCCAGGTCGGCCCCGACGCCAGCATCCTGGATGCGCTGCGCCTGGCCGACGTGCCGGTGCTGTGGGACTGCGCGCGCGGCGAATGCGGCCTGTGCCCGCTGCCCGTCGTCTCCGCCGACGGCCCCATCGATCATCGCGATCGCTATCTGGGCGAAGAAGAGCGTGCCGCGGGCCAGACCTTGTGCATCTGCGTGTCGCGCATCCGCGGCACGCGCCTGGTGCTGGACGCCTGACCATTCCGAGCCATTCCTTCAGGAGCGCGCCATCATGAACCGCATCGCCGACCCCATTCCCGAACTCCGCAGCGACTTTTCCTTCGAGCCCGGCGGCTTCGCCGACCACGCCACGCCGCTGGTGCGCAACTGCTGGTACGTGGCGGGCCTGTCCAGCGAGATCACCCGCGAGCTGAGCAGCCGCCGTTTACTGGGCGTGGACGTCGCCCTGTACCGCACCCAAGCCGGCGAGCCGGTGGCAGTGCGCAACCGCTGTCCGCACCGTTCCTTTCCGCTGGCCAGGGGCCGCCTGGACGGCGACGAGTTGATGTGCGGCTATCACGGCATGCGCTTCGATCCCTCCGGCCGCTGCGTGAAGATGCCGTCCATGCCGCTGGTCCCCACCCATGCCCAGGTGCGCAGCTTTCCGATCGTCGAACGGGCGCCGCTGGTGTGGATATGGATGGGCGATCCCGACCATGCCGACCCGGCCCTGATCCCGGACACGAGCTGGCTGGCCAGCCCGGCATGGAAGAGCGTGGGCGGGTCCTTCCACATGAAGGCGGACTACGTTTCCATGCACGAGAACCTGCTGGACCAGACCCACTTCCCCTTCCTGCATCCCGGCGCCATCGGCACGCCGGAGTACGCGCGCAGCAAGCTGGACGTGCGCCAGGAGGGCGACGTGGTCATCATCGACCGTGCGCTGAAGCATTCGCCGCCGCCCGACGTCTACGGCGTGCCCACCGGCCTGACCGGCAAGCCGGTGGACCGCTATTCCGAGGCCCGCTTCGCCTCGCCCGGCCTGCACGTCGCCTTCGCCCGCATCGTCGACAACCACGATGCCGGCGGCGCGCCGCGCACCTATCGCTTCAACATCACCCACGCCTTCACGCCCGAGACCAACGGCAGCATCCACTACTGGTGGTTCAACAGCCGCGACTCCAACCTCGACGATCCGGCCGCCGACGCCTACCTGCACGAGGCCTCGTCCAAGGCCTATCTCGAGGACGTGGATGCGCTGGAGTGGATACTGGACGTGGTGACGCGCGACACCGAACCGCAGTTCGACCTCAATTTCGCGCCCGACAAGCCCGGCCTGCTGATGCGCCGCGCGTTGTATGACATGGCGGCGCGGGAGGCGGGACTGGACTTCTGAGCGGCCGCGGGCTTCAGGCCGGCGGGAAGCTCACGCTGATGCGCGTGCCGGGCATGCCGGAGGCGGTGTCCTGGGAGTTGTCCGATATCGCCAGGGTGGCACCGTGCCGCTGGGCGATCTCGCGCACGATGGCCAGCCCCAGCCCGCTGCCTTCGGCGTTGGATCCCAGGATCCGGTAGAAGCGGTCGAACACCAATTCGCGTTCCTCGGGCGGGATGCCAGGGCCGGAGTCTTCGACGTCCAGCGTCGCGCCCGTGGCGGCTGCCGCCACGCGCACGGTGACGGTGCCGCCGCCCGGGGTGTAGCGCAGCGCGTTGTCGATCAGGTTGTTGACGAGCTCGGCCAGGAGCAGGGCGTTGCCGGCCACCAGGACCGGCGTTTCCGGGCCTTCCAGGCCCAGGTCTATCCCGCGCTCCATCGCCTCGTGCACCCAGTTCTGCGTCTGGTCGCTGGCGATGGCCAGCAGGTCGACCCGGGCGGAGACGTCCACGGGACTGCCCTTGTCCTCGGCGCGCGCCAGCGCCAGCAACTGGTTCACCAGGCGCGTGGCCCGTTCGGCGCCCGAGATCAGGTGCCGCAGGCTGGCCTCCATGTCTTCCGGACTCGCATTGCGCAGCGCCAGCTCGGCCTGCGTGCGTATGCCGGCTAGCGGGGTCTTCAACTGGTGCGCCGCGTCGGCGACGAAGCGCTTCTGCGCGTCGACGTTGGCCGACAGGCGCTGCAGCAGCTCGTTCATGGCGCCGACCAGCGGCGCGATCTCCTGCGGCACCTCGCGATCGTCGATCGGCGACAGGTCGTCCGGCCGCCGTGCGCGCAGCCGCGCCTGCAGCCGGCCCAGCGGGGCGATGCCGCGCGACAGGCCGAACCACACCAGCACCACCGCCAGCGGCAGCACCACGAACTGAGGCAGCACCACGCCCTTGATGATCTCGTTGGCCAGTTGCGATCGTTTCTCCAGCGTCTCGGCCACCTGCACCAGCGCCGGCTGCGCGCCCGGGATCGTGGGCAGCGACACCCAGGTATAGGCCACGCGCACCGCGAAGCCGCGCATCACGTCGTCGCGATACTGGACGATGCCGGGCAGCGGGCGCTCGAGCGACGGCAGCGGCAGTTCACGGTCGCCGCCCAGGTATTCGCCGCGGCTGCCCAGCACGAGGTAGAACACGCTGTCGGTTTCGTCGGCGCGCAGCATCTCGCGCGCTGAGACCGGCAGTTGCAGCCGGGCCCGGCCGTTGACGTCCTTGATCTGCTGGGCCAGGGCCAGCACGTTGTTGGCCAGGCTGCGGTCGTAGGGAGCGACGGAGATGGACTGTGCGACCACGTAGGTGATGGCGACGCTGACCGGCCACAGCAGGAACAGCGGTACCAGCATCCAGTCCAGGATCTCGCCGAACAGCGAGTGCGCCGGCCGTTCGACGGCGGGGATGGGCTGCGGCCCCTTGTGGTCGTCGTCCATGCTCCCGGAACAGGTCCTAAGCCGCGCCGTGCTGGGCGCCGGGCTCGCGTTCCAGGCAGTATCCCAGCCCGCGCACGGTGGCGATCTTGACGCCGCCCGGTTCCAGCTTCTTGCGCAGCCGGTGCACGTAGACCTCGATGGCGTTGGTGCTGACTTCCTCGCCCCATTCGCACAGGTGGTCCACCAGCTGTTTCTTGCTGACCATGCGGCCGCTGCGGGACAGCAGGACTTCCAGCAGGCTGACTTCGCGCGCGGACAACTCGACGATCTGCTCGTCTATGGTCACCACGCGGCCGACCTGGTCGAAGGCCAGACGGCCATGGCGCAGCACCGCCGGGCCGCCGCCCGCGCCGCGCCGCGTCAGCGCCCGGACCCTGGCCTCGAGCTCGGACAGCGCGAACGGCTTGGCCATGTAGTCGTCGGCGCCCAGGTCCAGCCCCTTGACGCGCTGCTCCACGCTGTCGGCGGCGGTCAGGATCAGGACCGGCATGTGCGAGTTGCGCGCCCGCAGGCGGCGCAGGACTTCGGTGCCCGAGAGCCGGGGCAGGCCGATGTCCAGGATCAGCAGGTCGAAGGGTTGCGCCGCCAGCGCGGAGTCCGCCTCGAGTCCGTCGTGGACGGCATCGACTGCGTAGCCGTTCTGGCGCAGGGAGCGGGACAGGCCGTCGGCAAGGATGTTGTCGTCTTCGGCGATGAGGATGCGCATGGGGGAATTGTAGCTTCGGGGGAATGCGTCGAGGGGCCCCGATGCATTGTCCCCCAGGCGCGCGTCCCCGTCACTATCGCTATTCGATCTGATACATCCCCGTGCGGCGCGTCGCGTCGGCCCAGTAGGCGGTTTCCTTGTCCACGAAGCGGCCGAATTCCTGGGGCGTCATGGGTTCCACGGCCTCCAGGCCGAGCTGGGGCAGCTTGGCGACGATATCGGGCGTCTGCAGCACCGCCCGCACGTCGGCGACGATGCGCGCCATGGTGGCGGGGGGCGTGGCCTTGGGCGCGAACATGCCGTACCAGGCGCGTCCCGGCAGGCCGGTCAGGCCTGCCCTGCTGGCCAGCGGCACGTCCGGCATGAGGGTGGACGGCGTGTCGCTGCTGGTGATGGCGATGGCCCGGACCCGGCCCGATTTCACCTGGGGCATGGCGCTGGGCAGGGCGTCGATCATCAGCTTGATCGAGCCGCCGATCAGGTCGGTGAACGCCGGCGGGCTGCCCTTGTAGGGCACGTGCACGATGTCCACGCCCGCCAGTTGCTTGAAGACTTCCATGCTGAGATGGCTGGTGGAGCCCGTGCCCGGCGATCCGTAGCTGAACTTGCCGGGATTGGCCTTCAGCTGGGCGATGACCTCGGATAGCGTGGTGGCCGGGAACTGCGCGTTCACCACCATGAGCATGTCGGTGCCGGCCAGCAGCGCGACGGGCTGGAAGTCGCGTCCCACGTCGTAGGGCAGGTGCTTGTACAGGTTGGGGTTGATCACGACCGGAGAGTTGGAGGTGACCAGCAGCGTGTACCCGTCGCCCTCGGCCCGCGCCACTTCCTGCAGCGCGATGGAGCCGTTGGCGCCGGCGCGGTTCTCCACCACCACGGGCTGCCCCCATTTCTGCGCCAGCTTGTCGCCGATGGCGCGGGCCAGGATGTCCGACCCCTGTCCGGGCGGGAAGGGGATGACCACGCGTACCCGCTTGCTGGGGAACGCCTGGTCGGCTTGGGCGGGTTGGCTGGCCAGGCCCAAGGCCAGGCAGAGCAGTAAGAGCAGTTTGTTCATGGGAAGGGTCTCCTCGGGAATAGTGCCATCGGTCGGCTTTTCTGTTTCCGGATTTTGATATATTGTTATAACAAACTCAAGATGTCCTTGTCCCACACCGTCCGGGGAGCTTCATGTCGCTACTTCACGGGTTCCGTATTCTTGCCGTCGAGCAGTACGGCGCGGCGCCTTTCGGCACCCAGTTGCTGGCCGCGCTGGGGGCCGAAATCATCAAGATCGAGCAGGCCGCGCAGGGCGGCGACGTGTCGCGGCAGGTCGGGCCGCATTTCCTGGCCGGCCTGCCCGACAGCGCGCAAAGCCTGTTCTTCCAGAGCCTGAACCAGGGCAAGAAAAGCATCACGCTGAACCTCGCCCACCCCGAGGGGCGGGCGGTGTTCCGCAAGCTGGCGGCCACGGCCCATGGCGTGGTCGACAACCTGCGCGGCGACGTCGCGGGCAAGCTGGGCCTGACCTACGAAGACCTGAAGGACGTCAATCCGGCCGTGGTCTGCGCCCACATATCGGCCTATGGCCGCACCGGCGAGCGCGCGGCCTGGCCGGGCTACGACTATCTGATGCAGGCCGAGGCGGGCTATTTCTCGCTGACCGGCGAGCCGGACACGGCGCCCTCGCGCATGGGCTTGTCGCTGGTCGACTACATGACCGGCGTGATGATGTCGGTGGGGCTGCTCAGCGGCATGCTGGAGGCCACGCGCAGCGGCAAGGGATGCGACGTGGACACCAGCCTGTACGACGTCGCGCTGTTCAACCTCAACTACGTGGCGGCGTGGTACCTGAACGGCGCGGCCGAGACCGACCGCCAGCCCCGGTCCGGCCATCCCTCGCTCACGCCGTGCCAGCTCTATCGCACCGGCGACGGCTGGATCTACCTGATGTGCAACAAGGAAAAATTCTGGCGCAACCTGTGCGAGCGGATCGGGCGGCAGGAGTGGATCGCGGACGCGCGTTTCGTCGACTTCGGCGCCCGGGGCCGGCATCGCGAGGAGCTGACCCGCCTGCTGGACGAGGCGCTGTCGGCCCGCACCACGGCCGAGTGGATGCGGCATTTCGCCGGCACGGTGCCCGCCGCGCCCGTGTGGTCCGTGGGGCAGGCGCTGGACGCGCCCCTGGCGCAGGCCGACGGCCGCATCCGCCGCGTCGACCTGGCGGGCGGCGGCGCGCTGCGGGTACTGGACAGTCCGCTGCGCACGTCGCGGCCGGCGGCCGCCGTCGGACCGGCGCCGGCCATGGGCGCCGATACCCGCGAGCTGCTGGCCGGCATCGGGATCGGCGAAGAGGAGCAAGGTAGACTAAGGACCCTTGGTGTTCTCTGACGTGTCGCCTCATGTTCCAGCGCAGTGCCGGCTCGCAGTACAAGCTGTTGGCCCAGACCTTGATCCGGCGGATCCGCGATGGCGAGTATCCGCCCGGCAGCCTGCTGCCCACCGAGAACGAACTGGGACAGCAGTTCAACGTCAGCCGCATCACCGTGCGCGGGGCCTTGCGCGAGCTGGAGGTGCAGGGGCTGGTCAGCCGCCGGCCCGGCATCGGGACCCGCGTGGAGTCGGCGCAGCCCTCGGGCAATTTCGTGCACGTGGGCAACACGGTGGACGACATCCTGCGCTTCACCCGCGGCTTCCGCTTCCACATCCTGGACATTCGCGAGGTCGACGGCGACGAGGGGGCGGCGCGCGCGCTGCGGCTGCCCGCCGGCCAGCGCTTCGTCCGGGTGACCGGCCTGCGGCAGGCCGAGGGCGCGCCGCCGGTCGTCTACAGCGAACACCACGTCCCGCCGCTGTACGCGGACGCGCTCGAGCAACTGGACGGCTACCGGGCCTCGGTGGCCGAATGGCTGGCCGAGCGGCGCGGCGACCGGGTATGCGAAATCCGCCAGGAAATCGATGCCGTGCGGCTGACCCGGGCGCAGGCCGGGCTGCTGCAGACGCGCTTCAGCACGCCGACGCTGCGCACGCGCACCTGGTACTACGGCGCCAAGAAAGACCTGATCGTCGCTTCGGTGGGGCTCTTCCCCGAAGGGCGGCACCTGTTCAGCACCGTGATGCGGCGAGAGCCGATCGGCTGATCCGATCGCGCGGGCCGCGACCTTGTCCCGGAGAGCCCGCGTGACCCATCCCGTCGTTCCTTCCACCTTCCTGTTCTGTCCCGGCAACCGGCCCGACCGCTACGACAAGGCGCTGCGCGGCGGCGCGCCGGGCGTCATCATCGACCTCGAGGACGCAGTGCCGGCGGCCGACAAGGCCGCCGCCCGGCGCGACGCCCTGGCCTGGCTGGCGGCGCTGCCCCCGGCCGGTCCGGGCGCGCCCATGGTGGCGCTGCGGGTGTCTTCCCCGCAGACGCCCGCGGGCCTGGAGGACCTTTATGCGCTGGCCCATGCGGGCGCCTTGCCCGCCCTGGATCTCGTGGCCGTTCCCAAGGCCGAGGACGCCTCCGAATTGCGCATGGTCCGCACGCACGCGGCCGCGGCCAATCCCGCGCTGCGGCTGATGGCGCTGGTGGAGTCGCCGCAGGGCGTGCGCCGCGCGGCCGGCATCGCGCAGGCCGGACCGTGGCTGGCGGCGATGGCCTTCGGCGCCGCGGACTTCAGCGCCGAGACCGGCGCGGACAACGCCTGGGACGCGCTGGCCTACGTACGCGGGCGCCTGGTGTTCGAGACCGCCGGCAGCGGCGTGCCCATGCTGGACGTGCCGCACATCGCCATCGACGACGACGCCGGCCTGCGCGCCGATTGCGAGCGGGCGCGCGCCATGGGCTTCTCCGGCAAGCTCGCCATCCATCCGCGCCAGTGGCCCATCATCGTGCAGGCCTTCGCGCCCGATCCGCGCCGGCTGGCGTGGGCGAGCGAAGTGGCCGCCGCCTACGAACGCGCGGGCCGCCGCGCCTGCGCGGTGGGCGCCACCATGGTGGACGAGCCCGTCTACCAGAGCGCCCTGCGCATCCTGCGGCGTGCCGCCGCGCCGAACCCATCCGCCGCTGGAGACCATCATGCATAGTTCCTACTACCACCTGGGAGACGGCCTGTATGCCGAGCGTTTCGGCCTGGGCTTCGAGCACCTGTCCGCCGGGCAGCGTTTCGTCCATCGGCCGGGCATCACGTTCTCGCAACAGGACAACGTGGCCGAGGCCCTGGATTCCATCAACGCCGCCATGGTCCACTACGACGATTGCTACGCCGGGCTGACCGACTGGAAGCGGCCCCTGATGGTCAGCACGCTGACCCTGCAGCGGCTGATCGGCATGACCTCCAAGACCTTCGGCCGGCGGCGCCGCATCGTGTCCATGTCCAATATCGCGCTGACCCGGCCGATGTTCGGCGGCGACACCCTGTATGTCGAGACCGAGGTGCTGGCCACCGAGCCGGTGGATGCGCACCTGGGGCGCGCCAGCCTGCTCACGCGCGGCTACAACCAGCGCGGCGAGCAGGTGGCCGAGCTGCGCTACGTGGCCGAGCTGTGGCACGGCGCGGCCGGGCCCGACGTGATCGCCGGCGCTTCGGCCTCGGACGAGGCCCGCTTCCTGTCGCATGCCGCGCGCGGGGACGGCGCCTGGGTCGAGCAGACCGGCCTGTTCTTCGAGGACCTGCGGCAGGGGGAAACCTTCATTCACAGCCCCCGCAAGACCCTGCTGGCCGAGGAATCCACGCTGCACGCGCTGCGCGCCATGGAGTGGCAGCCGCAAAGCCACGACCACGCCTGCGCGCAGGCGCTGGGGCTGGCGGCGCCGGTCGTGCCGCAGACCTGGGGGATAGGCGTGGCCGTGGCGCTGTCCACGCGCACCTTCGGCCGGGTCACCGTCAACCTGGGATGGACCGACGTGGAGTTCGGCGCCGACCTGATGCCGGGAGACACGCTGGAGGCCCGGTCCACGGTCGAGGGCACGCGGCTGTCGGGTTCGCGGCCCGACCAGGGCGTGGTGACGGTGCTGACCGAGGCGCGCAACCAGCGGGGGGAGATGATCAACCGCTACCGGCGCGCGCTGATGGTGTACCGGCGGGGGAGCAACCCCTACGCCAGGGCGGGGTACTGAGCGGACGCCTCCGCGTCCGTTTTTCCAGAATTCCGTTGTTAATTTGGCCTGGGAGCTTGCAGTCCCATACTGTTTTTTTATACAGTGTCGGGCAGTGCCATAATTCGCCCATCAACCCAAGGATCCCAGAATGGACGACACCAAAGCTTCCAAGGCCGCAGCCGCTGCCCAGAACGAAAAGACCAAGGCCCTGGCCGCCGCGCTGTCCCAGATCGAAAAGCAGTTCGGCAAGGGCTCGGTCATGCGCTATGGCGACAACGAGGTCGAGCACGACATCCAGGTCGTCTCCACCGGCTCGCTCGGCCTGGACATCGCCCTGGGCGTGGGCGGCCTGCCGCGCGGCCGGGTCATCGAGATCTACGGCCCGGAATCGTCGGGCAAGACCACGCTCACGCTGCAGGTCGTCGCCGAAATGCAGAAGCTGGGCGGCGCCTGCGCCTTCATCGACGCCGAGCACGCGCTCGATGTCCAGTACGCCTCCAAGCTCGGCGTGAACCTGACCGACCTGCTGATCTCGCAGCCCGACACCGGCGAGCAGGCCCTGGAAATCACCGACGCGCTGGTGCGCTCGGGCGCGGTCGACCTGATCGTCATCGACTCGGTCGCGGCGCTGGTGCCCAAGGCCGAAATCGAAGGCGAGATGGGCGATTCCCTGCCCGGCCTGCAGGCCCGCCTGATGAGCCAGGCGCTACGCAAGCTGACCGCCTCGATCAAGCGCACCAACTGCATGGTCATCTTCATCAACCAGATCCGGATGAAGATCGGCGTCATGTTCGGCAACCCCGAAACCACCACCGGCGGCAACGCGCTGAAGTTCTACGCCTCGGTCCGCCTCGACATCCGGCGCACCGGCTCCATCAAGAAGGGCGACGAGGTCATCGGCAACGAGACCCGCGTCAAGGTCGTCAAGAACAAGGTGTCGCCGCCGTTCAAGAGCGCCGAGTTCGACATCATGTACGGCGCCGGCATCTCGCGCGAAGGCGAGATCCTGGACCTGGGCGTGCAGGCGGGCATCGTCGAGAAGTCCGGTTCGTGGTTCAGCTATAACGGCGAGCGCATCGGCCAGGGCAAGGACAACGCCCGCGAGTTCCTGAAGGAACGCCCGGAAATGGCCATCGAGATCGAGAACCGCGTGCGCGACAGCCTGGGCGTGGCAGCCCGGGTGGCCGGCGCCGGCAAAGTGACCGAAGCCGAGCTTGAAGACGAGTGATGACGGCAAGCCCGCCTCCGGCCCTTCGCTGAAGGCCCGGGCGGTGGGTTATCTGTCCCGGCGCGAACACAGCCGCCTGGAACTGGGCCGCAAGCTGGCCCGTTTCGGGGAAGAGGACGAGGTTCGCGCCGTGCTCGACAGCCTGGAGAAGGAAGGCTGGCTGTCTACCCAGCGCTATGCGCAAAGCGTGGTGCACCGGCTGGCGGCCAAGCAGGGCACCCTGCGCATCATGCATGAGCTGCGCCAGCACGGCGTGGCGGACACGCAGATCGCCGAACTGCGGGACACGCTGGAAGCCACCGAACTGGCCCGGGCGCGCGAGGTGTGGCGCAAGCGCTTCGGCACGCTGCCGGCCGATGCCAGCCAGCGTGCCAAGCAGGTGCGTTTCCTGATGTCCCGGGGCTTCGGCCAGGCCACCATCAGGCAGGTGCTGCGAGGCGTGGACCTCGACGACCTGGACGACGGCCAGGGCTAGGCCGCTTGCCGGAACGCCCGTACACTTTCCGCATCCCCTTTCGCCGCGAGGCTGCCATGCGTGCATTGTTGCTGGCCCTGTGCCTGAGTGTGTCCAGCCTGTGGGCCTGTGCCCAGCCCGCCCCCCGGGCGGGCGACGTGATCACGCTGGAAGGACGCATCGTGCTCAAGGGCAACGAGCCCTTCGTCGTCGCCGTGCTCGAGTCGGGCGACCGGCAATGGGACCTGCGCGGCCTGACCCGTCAGCAGATGCAGGACCTGCAATCGCGCACCGTCACGGTCACCGGCACGGTGGCCCGCGCCGCCGGCGAGGCGGGCGGCGGGATGCCCGCCCAGTTGCAGGTGCAGTCCATCCGATAGGGCCTGTGAACAGGCCCTGGTCCGCGCGCCATGGTATGTTGCGCGTAAGCTTCTTCTGCGGGGGCAAGATGAATCGCGATACCGTGGGTACCATCCGGACACTGGCCGGGATTGCGTTGGCGGCGCTGCTGACTTCCTGTGGTGGCGGCGGGGGCGGCGAGGTCTCCGGATCGGGGGCATTGTCCGTGGCATGCAGCGGCGCGCAATGCGGCGCCGCCGATGCGCAGACCTACCGCGGCAGCGGCGTGGGCATCTGGCGCTACGACAATAGCGGTTCGAGCTCGGGCACGTCGGTGCCGATCGCTCTCAATGGCGTCAATGGCCGTACCGTCACGCTGGTCTTCACCAACGTTTCCGACCGCGATGCGGGCATGGCCTCGATCAGCGCCTCGGTGGCGGATCGTCCCGCGGCCTCATCGAAAATCGAAGCCCCGGCCGATCCGGATCACCTGCCGGGCGTCAACCAGATTCCCGCGCACATCCGCGACTACCAGCCGCCGGTCGATCGCGCGTCCCAGCCCCGGGCATCGACGCGGCAGGGCCCTGCCACCGCCGTGCGGGCGGCGGTCGAAGGCGATACGCGGGAATGGCAGGACAGCAGCGGCACGCGGTTCCAGGCCACCCTGGCCCGCCGCTGGGCAGCCACCGACGGGCGCATGCTGAACATCTGGGTGCAGGACGGCGAGCGGTCCGCCGCGAAGGTGAGCGAGGCCCTGCTGGACAGCCTGAAGAGCCGGTTCTCGTCGAACCAGGACTCCGTCTATCCCATCGTGACCGATCTCGCGGGCGCGCCTTGGGGCGCCACCGTCGGCAGCGGCTACATCGGTCCCGACCAGGACCTGCACATCGTGCTGTCCAACATCACGCCCGATGGCAAGCCCTGGGGCGTGATCGGCTATTTCTTCAGCGCCAATGCCTTCCTGAAAAGCTACGAGGCGCTCAGCAATGAAGCGGTGGTGCTGTTCCTGGACACCGAAACCATGTACCTGGGCGGCCAGGCGGGCCGGAATACCGGCTATACGACGCTGGCGCACGAGATGACCCACATGGTCAACTTCTACCAGCGGGCCGCGCGCACGGGCGTGAGTCCGGACAACCGCTTCGCGGTCTGGCTGGAAGAGACCTCGGCCCTGATGATGGAGGACCTGGCCTCGGGCCGGGTGGTGCCGGGCTTCAACCCGCTGCGCGACGGGGACTACGGCAACTGGCTGCACCAGAGCCAGAACTGCGACTACATCCGTGGCTGGGACGCCAGCGTGTCCTCCAGCTGCTTCTCGTATCCCATCGCCGCCAACTTCGGCGGCTACCTGCTGCGGCAATACGGCACGGATTTCTATCGCAGCCTGTTGCGCGGCACCTCGTCCACCGATTCGTTCACCCTGCTGGACCAGGCCGTCAGGCAGGCGGGCGGAGCGGGCGCGCGGCCCGCCTTGCGGGACTGGGGCGCGGCGCTGGCCCTGCTGCCCGCATCGCCGCCGGCCGGGTTCGGCTATCCGCGCCGCACGCAGGGCGGCTACGACCTGCCCGCCATCAACGGCCCCGATTACGCATCGCTGCGCACGCTACCGTCCAGTTCGCCGTCCACGCTCAAGGCCTCGGGCCATTTCCCCGTGGTGCGCCGGCCGTCGGGCGCGTCGTACTCGGAAACCGTGGCGGTGCCGGCAGGCTCGGCCCTGACCGTCGTCGTCCAGTAGCCCAAGGGGCCGGGCGCGCCTGGCGTCCGGCGCGCGTGCCGGAGGGCGTTCCCGCCGGGGGCTGAAGGAAGCCGGGGGCAGGGGTGCTATACTCTCCGGGTTTTATCGCCCGCCCATTGCCTCCCGGCCACGCCCGGAATCTGCCGGCGCCCCCGATGCAATCGGCACCTTAGCGCATGCCCGTAACCGCCAATCGCCTCGCTATGCGACAGCCCGCGACTTTGCTCGTCCCGAGCACAGGTCCGTGGGCTTTTGTTTGCCCGGCCGCGGCTACGCCTGGGCTATCCCCATCCGTATCCAGGCGCATGACCCGTCATGGCGCTGGTCTTTTCCAACCGAACATTCAACGTCTACCCGACAGCGAAGGCTCCGCATGAAAATCCACGAGTATCAGGGCAAAGAGCTTCTGAAGAAATTTGGCGTCACCGTTCCGCGCGGCATCCCCGTGTTCTCGGTGGACGAGGCCGTCAAGGCCGCTGAACAACTGGGCGGCCCGGTGTGGGTCGTCAAGGCCCAGATCCATGCGGGCGGCCGCGGCAAGGGCGGCGGCGTCAAGCTGGGCCGCTCCATCGAGGAAGTGCGCACGCTGGCCGGCCAGATCCTGGGCATGCAGCTGGTCACGCACCAGACCGGCCCGGAAGGCCAGAAGGTCCGCCGCCTGCTGATCGAAGAAGGCGCCGACATCAAGAAGGAACTGTACGTCGGCATCGTGACCGACCGCAGCTCGCAGCGCGTCTGCGTGATGGCCTCGAGCGAAGGCGGCATGGAGATCGAAGAGGTCGCCCACGCCACGCCCGAGAAGATCCTGAAGGTGTTCGTCGATCCCGCCAAGGGCCTGACCACCGAGGAAGCCTCGCAACTGGCCCGCGGCATCGGCGTTCCCGAAGGCTCGATCGCCGACGCGGCCGACCAGATCCAGAAGCTGTACACCTGCTACGTCGAGACCGACGCCGACCTGGCCGAGATCAACCCCCTGATCGTCACCGGCTCGGGCAAGATCATCGCCCTGGACGCCAAGTTCAACTTCGATTCGAACGCGCTGTTCCGCCACCCCGAGATCGTGGCCTACCGCGACACCGACGAAGAAGACCCCGCCGAAATCGAAGCCAGCAAGTTCGGCCTGGCCTACATCCAGCTCGACGGCAACATCGGCTGCCTGGTGAACGGCGCCGGCCTGGCCATGGCGACCATGGACACCATCAAGCTGTTCGGCGGCGAGCCGGCCAACTTCCTGGACGTCGGCGGTGGCGCCACGGCCGAGAAGGTGACCGAAGCCTTCAAGATCATGCTGAAGAACCCGGGCCTGAAGGCCATCCTGGTCAACATCTTCGGCGGCATCATGCGCTGCGACGTCATCGCCGAAGGCGTGATCGCCGCGTGCAAGGCCGTCAGCCTGAGCGTGCCGCTGGTGGTGCGCATGAAGGGCACCAACGAAGAGCTCGGCAAGAAGATGCTGGCCGACTCCGGACTGCCCATCATCAGCGCCGACACGATGGCCGAAGCCGCCACCGCCGTCGTGGCCGCCGCCAAGAAGTAATCGTTGCGCCCAGCACAGGATATTAAGGACTCGAAATGTCGATTCTGATCAACAAAGATACCAAGGTCGTCACGCAGGGGATCACCGGCAAGACCGGCCAGTTCCACACCCGCATGTGCCGCGAGTACGCCAACGGCAAGAACTGCTTCGTGGCCGGCGTGAACCCCAAGAAGGCCGGTGAGGACTTCGAAGGCGTGCCCATCTACGCCAACGTCGCCGAAGCCAAGGCCGCCACCGGCGCCAACGTGTCGGTCATCTACGTGCCGCCCGCCGGCGCCGCCGCCGCCATCTGGGAAGCCGTCGAGGCCGACCTGGACCTGGCCATCTGCATCACCGAGGGCATTCCCGTCCGCGACATGCTGGAAGTCCGCAACCGCATGCGCGCCGAGAACAAGCGCACGCTGCTGCTCGGACCCAACTGCCCCGGCCTGATCACCCCCGACGAAATCAAGATCGGCATCATGCCCGGCCACATCCACCGCAAGGGCCGCATCGGCATCGTCAGCCGCTCGGGCACCCTGACCTATGAAGCCGTGGCGCAGGTCACGGAACTGGGCCTGGGCCAGTCGAGCGCCGTCGGCATCGGTGGCGACCCCATCAACGGCCTGAAGCACATCGACGTGCTGAAGATGTTCAACGACGATCCCGACACCGACGCCGTCATCATGATCGGCGAAATCGGCGGTCCGGACGAAGTGAACGCTGCCCAGTGGGCCAAGGACAACATGAAGAAGCCGGTGGTCGGCTTCATCGCGGGCGTGACGGCTCCGGCCGGCAAGCGCATGGGCCACGCCGGCGCGCTGATTTCCGGCGGCGCCGACACGGCCCAGGCCAAGCTCGACATCATGGAAGCTTGCGGCATCAAGACGACCAAGAACCCGTCCGAGATG